>JAJDEG010000613.1 GCA_029259895.1 Planctomycetota bacterium | reverse complement strand
ACGTCGTGGCCCTCGGCCGCGAACCGCCGCGCATACGCACGCATCGCCGCCTCGACGGCCAACATGTGCTTGCGCAGGCTGTCGCTCTGGGTGTATTGACAAACGAGATCGTAGGCGGCGGTGCGGTCGAGCATGGGAAGTTCGCGAATAGCTTGTATCCAATGTCGAGTGACGAATGCCGAAGTATCTCACGATGTCGCGATACCTCGCAAGGAGCAGCCGAATGACTTTGCAACTTGACGCTCCTGCGTTCTGACACCTACGATACTTTTGCACCAAGTCGCCAGGTATTCCTGGAAAAGCAAAACGCCGCGCGTTCCCGCCCGACAGAAAGCTCGCTCTTATGGCCGACGGCAAACCGATCGTCCGCGTCGACAACGTGCATAAGTATTTTCAGCGCGGCAGCGAACGGGTCGACGTACTCAACGGTCTGTCGCTCAACGTCGCCGACGGCGAGTTTCTCGGCCTGATGGGTCCGAGCGGTTCGGGAAAGACGACGCTATTGAACCTGATCGCCGGGCTGGACCGGCCGTCGAGCGGCGAGGTGTCCATCGGCAACGACCGCATTTCCGCCATGTCCGAAGGGCAACTCGCCACGTGGCGAACCCGCAGCGTCGGCTTCATCTTTCAGTTCTACCACTTGTTGCCGGTGCTCTCGGCTTACGAAAACGTCGAACTGCCGCTGCTGCTGTTGCCGCTTTCGTCGGCCGAACGGAAGCGGCAAGTCACCACGGCGTTGGAGTTGGTGGGACTGACCGACCGCATGAAACACCGGCCGGGGCAACTTTCCGGCGGGCAGCAACAACGCGTTGGCATCGCCCGCGCGATCGTCACCGACCCGCTGCTGATCGTCGCCGACGAACCGACCGGCGATCTCGATGCCCGCTCGGCCGAGGAGATTCTCGATCTGCTCGGCGAATTGCGGCAGGCGCTCAAGAAGACCATTCTGCTCGTCACGCACGACCCTCGCGCGGCACAACGAGCCGACCGCGTGCTGCACCTGGACAAAGGTCGGCTCGTCGAGGCGGCCAGCGCCGCACTTTAGATAAGACCAACTCGCGGCCGGCTACTGAAATTCCAAAGACATGAAACTATTCCTGCTCATCGCGCGCAACGTTCGCCGCAGCTACGTCCGCTCGGGCCTCACCGTGCTGGGGACGATGGTGTTGGTGTTCGTGATGACGCTGGTGTGGTCGATTCTGTGGTTTCTCGACGACGCGATGACGCAAAAGAACAGCAACTTCAAGGCGATCGTCACGGAGCGTTGGCAGATACCCAGCCAAATGCCGTTCGCGTATGCCGATTCGCTCAGCCAAGGCGCGGCCCGCGAGCCGGACGACGTGCGGCCGATCGACTCGATGACGTGGCAGTTCTATGGCGGCACGACCGACCGCGGCGAACGCACTCGGGAAAACACCGTCTTCGCATTCGCCATGCAGCCGAGCAAGATCAACACGATGATGGACGATCTCGATTCGCTGCCCGCGGACGACGCCGCCAAACTTCAAGAGCTAATCGACGAATTGGAACGCAATCGGCAAGGCCTCGTGCTGGGGATCGACCGGCTCGAAGCGCTCGACAAACGAATCGGCGACCGCATTACGCTTTACGGAATCAACTACAAGGACATCGACCTCGAATTTGAGATCGTCGGAGTCGTTCCGTCTGGGCGGTACGACGGAAGTGCGTTCTTCAATCGCGAATACCTGCTGGCCGCCCTCGACCAATACGAAAACAAAGCGGGCACAAAACACGCATTGGCGGAGAAAACGCTCAACCTCGTCTGGCTGCGCGTGCCGGACGCCGAATCGCTGCGAAAACTAAGCGAACAGATCGAGGCTTCGCCCGACTATCGCAGTCCGCAGGTCAAATGCGAGACGCAGTCGTCGGGCATTAGCATGTTCCTCGAAGGTTATCGGCAGTTGCTCGATTTCTTCCGCTACGAACTAAGCTCGGTGATCGTGGCGACGCTGGCCTTAGTCGTGGCGACGGCGATCAGCATCAGCGTTCGCGAGCGGCGGACGGAACTGGCCGTGATGAAGGTGCTCGGATTCCGCCCGTGGCAGTTGCTCGTGCTCGTGCTTGGCGAAGCCGTGCTGCTCGGCGTTTTTGGCGGGCTCGTCAGCGCGGCGGCGACCTACGCGGTCGTCAATCACGTCATCGGCGGCATTCCGTTTCCGATCGCGTTCTTTCCCGTGTTCTTCATACCGGAGGACGCGTTCTGGCTCGGGCTGGCCGTGGGCGGCGGATCGGCGCTCGTGGGGAGCATTATTCCGGCGTGGTCGGCACAAGGTGTGAAGGTAGCCGAAGTCTTTTCCAAGGTGGCGTAGCGCGATGCGATTGAGTTCGACCTTGCCGTCGATAGCAACACTGGCGGATGCGTCCGGCGATGCCGTGTCGCTGTGGTCGGCAATCCCGATCGAAGCCATGTTGCTCACGGGCGTCGCCGCCGCGGTGGGCGTGGTGGCGGTCGTTTTGGGCAAAGTTCCGCTGCGCTACAATCTGCGAAATCTTGGCGTCCGCTGGATTACGACGACATGCATCGTGGCGGCGTTCGCGCTCGTCTTGGCGCTGCTCACCGGTATGCAAGCGCTCGTCAACGGCAGGAACAAGCTGACCGAAGCCAGCGGCCGCGAGGGGAACGTGATGATCCTCTCGGAAGGCAGCACGGACGAAATCTTCAGCAACCTCGGTTTCGCCGACATCGACGACATCGCCAATCAGCCCGGCATCGAACGGGACGAGACCGGCGTCCCGCTGTGCAGCAAGGAAACGTACATGATCGTCGTGCAGCCGCGAAAGAATCCGGCGCTGGACGGACCCCAGCGGCGATTCATTCAGCTTCGCGGCGTCGAAGACCCGCTCATCTCGGGCGCGGTGCATGGCATCGACCTTCACGACGACGGAGCATGGTTTTCGAGCGTTGGCGTCGAACGAAGCGACGTCGACGGCAGTGGCAAGAAGGACGATCTCGTGCAGGCCGTCATCGGCGAAGGGCTGGCGGGCGAACTCGGTCGCGAGCGCACCGCAGAGGAACTGGCCGGCGCGCGGAACGCCGAGCGGCTGGCCGTCGGCGACACGTTCGAGCTGCGCGATCGGCGGTGGCTCGTCGTGGGCGTGATGAAATCGGCCGGCACGACGTTCGACTCCGAAGTCTGGGCGAAGCAAAGCTTCGTCGGACCCATGTTCGGCAAGGATCGGTTTTCGACGCTCGTCGTCCGCACTCCCAGCGACGCGAAAGCCAAGGTCGTCAAAGAATACTTCAATACGGAATACAAAAAGGCGGCTCTATCGGCGTTCGTCGAAAAAGAATACTTCGCGTCGCTCAACGAAGTGAACAAGCAATTTTCGTTCGCGTTCGGATTCATCGCGTTTTGGGTGGCCGTGGCGGGCATCGCCGGGGCGATGAATACGATGTTCGCGGCCGTAAGCGGGCGGACGAAAGACATCGGCGTGTTGCGAATTCTCGGTTTCGCCCGCTGGCAAGTGTTGCTCTCGTTCCTGTTCGAGTCGCTGTTTCTCGCGTTGGCCGGCGGTACGCTCGGCTGCGCAGTCGGGGCGATGGTCGACGGAATGACGATGACGAGCGTCGTCTCTGGCGGGCAGGGCGGATTCAAAACCGTCGTCATCGTGATGTCCGTCGATGGCGCGATCATCGCCCGCGGGC
>JAJDEG010000612.1 GCA_029259895.1 Planctomycetota bacterium | reverse complement strand
CTGATGGACCTCGCCCAAGAGCCGGCCAGCGTCCACGAAGCCTACGGATTGAACGACAAGGCCACCGCGGCGTTCGGCCGCAAGTGCCTACTCGCCCGCCGGCTGGTCGAGAGCGGCGTCCGCTTCGTACAGATTTTCTCCGGCGGCTGGGATTCGCACGACTTCCTCGAACGGGCCCACCGCAGCCGCATCAATTCGGTCGACAAACCGATCGCCGCGCTCATCAAGGATCTCCGCGCCCGCGGCATGCTCGACGAAACGCTCGTCGTCTGGACCGGCGAGTTCGGCCGCACGCCCGACAACAACCGCCGCGGCGGCGAAAACGCGCTGGGCCGCGACCACAACGCCCTGGCCATGAACATGTTCCTCGCCGGCGGCGGCGTAAAGCGCGGAGAAACGGTCGGTGCAACCGACGAAATCGGCGGCAAAGCCGTCGAGGTCGTCCACCCCATCCGCGACCTCCACGTCACGCTGCTCCACCTGCTCGGCCTCGACGACAACAAGCTAACGTACTTCCACGGCGGCCGCTTCAAGCAGCTATCGCAGTTCGGCGGCGAAGTGATCCGCGAGTTGATCGCCTGACGGCCCGCCGCTGCCGGCTCGTCCAGCCGTGCATTCTTTGCAGAGTGCAAATTCCTAACCGCGACGATCCTACCGCTTCGCCTGCGCCGGCATGAACCGACGTCGGATGCACGCCACCGCGGCGATTCCCAACGCGGCCAGCACGATCGAAGACGGCTCGGGGATCGGGCCGCTCGCCGATGCTCCGCCCAGCGCGGCAATCTCGTCGCCCGTCATTGCCCAGTCGCGGAACTGAAAGTGATTGACGACGACCGCGCCCCTTTCCGCCGCGCCGCCCGTCTCGTCGGCAAACAGCAGAAACCAATCGTAAAGTTCGGGCGTCGTGGGGCCGTACAGGCTAAAGCGCGCGTCCGTGCCGACCGAACCGACGTTCTGTTGCACTTGTACGCCATCGATGTAGCTGGTGAAGTTGCCCGTCACGTTGTCGACGGTCAGTGCCAAACGATGCCACGAATCTTGAACGACGGTGCCGCCGTAGCTGCCGGAAATCCCGATGCCCGCGGCGGGATTGACGAACCAATCGCCGTCGTTCGCGTTCGATAAGTCGAACGTGCTCGTCGCATCCGTGTACGACGCGGCCGTTTGATAGAGCGACATCCAGCCGCCAACCGCCGGAAGCTTTACGTCCAGGATCAGCGAGTACTGATTGACGTACGTTCCTCCGCCGTTGGCCGGCGCGCCGTGACGAACCACCAACGCCGAACCTTTCGTGAGCTGGGCCACCGTCGCCGGCTGGCCGCCGATCAGATCGGACCCAAAAACAACGCCCGGCGCTGCGGCCACGCCGGGATACCCAACTGGTTCCAGCGGCAGTTGCCCGGTGTTGGACGTTAGATCGCCGTCAAAAGAATAGTCCGCGATCACCCAAGCCGAAGCCGATCGAGGCACAAACGATAGGCCGGCAACGAACGCTCCAATGGCGACGATAAACAACGCGCGTCGCATCGGCCGTCGCACTATAGAAGTAATACACGATCGTGGTGGGGACGTATTCATGGAGCGCATTCCCTCGTACCGAACTCACTTGTCGAGAAAACTCACGAGCGACTCAACCTTCTTGGGCGTAGAACCTAACAACGTAGACGTTGATTGAATCGGCGGCCGTTGTCAAGCATTTATCCGGAAAATGCGTCGACCGAGACAACGGTCGATCCTTTTTTGGGGCCAGCGGCTTCAGCGGCCGGCTTCAACGGCGATTCCGCATGAACGGCGCTCGCGTCCGTTGTCGCTGGCGACCGTTCGGTTTGCCGGACCCGCGAAAAAGTGGACGGCGTGCGAAGCCGAAATTAAACCGACAGGCGCGACCATACTCCGCGTGATTTACTCGTCGCTATTCAACTGGCGGCACGCAACGCACGGCGTCGCGTTGTCAAGATCATCGCGATAGCGAACAACCCCGCCACGACGAGATATTCCGTCGACGGCTCGGGCACGCCAATCGTCGTTTGTGCCGGATCGAAGTTGAGGTCGGTGATGTACTCCACGCCGAAATCAACGTCGACGACTTCGCCCGACCCCGGATTGATCCCTCCCATGTTATTCGAGTTGCGAATGCTGCCTGTGCCGTCGCTATTCAACTGGAAAAGCGACGGGTGGTAACGTCCGGTGCCGACCTCGCGACCGTCGAAGACGAATACCGGAGCCCCGCCCACGAGTTCAGAAACCTGCAACCCGTCGCTCAGATCGGCCCCACCGGCAATCTCAAATTGCAGCGAACTGCCTTGTGCGTAGAACTCGGCTCCCACGATCGTTCGTTCCAAGTTGAACGCGCCAAAGCCCGACGGCGTCGCCACGGGCAGACGTCCCGACACGCTGTAGACGATGCTGCTGATGGCGGGATTGTTGTACGCCGTTCCAGCCGTTAGTTGCCCCTGCAAGTCAATCCGAAAATCGAACGCCTGAACGTCGTTGAAGGCGGGCGTCAGCGCAAAATCCGCGTCAGAAAAACGGAGCGTGTCAGCCCCGACTGAATGCGCCGAAATGACGAGACCCAGGCAAGCCGCCAGCGAGCGCGCCGCAGTATCCATCATGTTGTCCCTTCAAAAGCGAGTGCCATGTGACGTGCCGCCAAAAAAAACGTGCGCGCGTCATTCGGAAAATACCGACCGACAACGTACACGGCTTATTCAGAACAACATCGCGCCGGACCACGGCTGCTTTTCGTAAGGTGTTGCGGCGTCATTAGCTTTACGTAAAAGAAACGTGTCCAGAAATCTACGCTAGTCGGCGGCAGTGGCCGAGTCAAGGAAAGCAACCTGCGTGGCGGTGTTCTACTCGAACGCTCAATCACCGCGTAGCGCCGCGAGAACCGGCGCGGCGAGCGTGGCGCGAACTGCCCACAGGCCGGCGAGTAGGCCGACGATGAAGATGGCCGCGAGCATGGCGGCGAGCGTTTGCCAGGGG
Source organism: Planctomycetota bacterium (assembly GCA_029259895.1). GTDB lineage: Bacteria > Planctomycetota > Planctomycetia > Pirellulales > PLA5 > PLA5. The sequence continues at coordinate 3,076 of JAJDEG010000612.1, read as the reverse complement.
ATGCCTGCGCCGCCGGTGAAGAAGTGAGGCAGGACGGCGACCACGGCGGCGACGACGCCCGTCGCCAAGCCGGCGACGAGCAGCGCGGCGTTCTCGGCGAGGACCATGCTGGCGAGCGTGCGGCGGCGGAAACCGACGGCCTGGAACAGGGCCAGTTCGCCGCGGCGCTCCAGGACGTTGCGAAGCTGAACGGCGGCGAGCCCGAACGTGCCCAGCAGCAGGCCGAGCGCGCCGAGGCTTTGGAACGTGGAGAGATACGTGTTTTGCACGGCCATGAAACCGCGCAGCCGCTGCTCGGTCGATTCGACGTCCATGCCGTAGTCGCCGAGGACGCTTTCGAGCGCGTCGCTTACGTCGCCGGCCACGGCTTCTGGAGCGTCGACGAGCAACAGGCGATAGCCGCTCGTTTCGGGAAAGCTGGCCAGAAAATTCCGCTCCGACATCAGCACGTCGCCTTGGAAAATGCTGTTCTTGAGCAGGGCGACGACGCGGCACGAAATCGTACCGCCGCGGCCGTCGTCGAGATCGAGCGTGTCGCCGAGGCCGAGTTTGAGGCTGTACGTCGCTGTGTTCGCGTCGAGAGCGATCGGCACAACGTCGTCTTGCTTTACGTTCGCGTCTGCGTGAGCTTCGTCGAGCAACAACCACGGATTCGCCCGCTGCTCGTCCGTTTCGGCCAGCGACCCGGCCCACAGAAAGCCGCCCCGATCGACCAGCGCCGGCGGAACGCCGAGAACGCGGGGACGCTCGCTTTGGTAGAGATTCAAACAGCTTGCGTCGTCGCCGCGCTGGACGCGCAGAGCGACGCTCTTCGTCTCGGCGAGCAAGTCGTCTTGATCGGGCGAGAACGCCAGTTCGTTGCGGCCCGCCGTCGTGTCGGGCGAGTGGTAGATCGGCAGATCGCTTTCGGCATACAAGCGGAATCCGCCTGCACCGTCGAGCGATGGGTCGAGGCGAAAGGCACTCACGGCGACGATGAGAAAGCTGGCGGCGGCGACGAGGCCAATGGTGAGCGTGCTGCGGCCGGGGCTGCGGGCGATGTTTCGCACGGCCAAACGCGGCACGGCGGCCGCGCCGGCGGTGACGAGCGTGTGCCCACTGTCGGCGTTGAGCCGCTGCCAGATGAACGTGAGCGCGGCGGCCAGCACGAGCGAACCGCTGCCGAAGAACGCGCCGGCTTGAGCTTCGCCGGAAAGCTGCACCGCGGCGGCGGCGAGAACGACGGCCAGCACGACCATCACGACGGCGGCGAATTTGCCCCAACGTCGGCGGCCGATCGCCGGACGCTCCAATTCGACGCGGCCAGCGAGCAATCCACGCACGGGCAGTTGGCGAAGCTTGCGCAGCGACAACGCCACCGCCACGGCCGACAACAACACGCCGCTGGCGTAGCCGATCATCAGACTCAGCGGCGTGTAGTGCAGCGTCAAGAACGGCGCGGCGATCGCTTCAACCCAAACGGTGGTCAGTCCGGCGAGCATGAGCGCCGCAAAGCCGACGCCGGCCGCCGTGCCGACGAGCGCACCGATAGCCGCCACCGCAACGCCCTCAGTCAGCAACAACCACCGCACGCGGCTTGCCGACCAACCGACGGCCAACAACACGCCGATTTCGCTGGCCCGCTGCTCGACGCCGAGGCGAACGAGCAGCACGATGAGCATGACGGCGGCGGCGATAAGAAACATGCTGAACGACAGGAACAGCACGGCGAACGGCGTCGTCCCTTCGGCGGCGGCGAGGCCCCGTCGCTTCACCGGGCGGAATGTGAAGCCGAGGGCCGCGGGGTCGAGTTGGTCGCGAAGGCTGTCGCGGAGAGCATCGAGCGCGACTTCGGCTCCGCCGGCGTCGCGCGTGGGGACGCGGATCGACGTGACGTTGCCGAAGCGGCTCGCCCACAGCTTGCGGCCGGCGGCCAGCGATACGAACGCCTTGGGCGTGGTGCTGTAGTCGTGCCAGTAGTCGTCGTCTTCGTTTCCCTTGTCGCCGCGGCGGCCGCTTGCCCGCACGCGATCGGGATAATACGGAAACGGAGCGTCCCAGTTGCGAATCGATTCCTTGTCGGTCACGCCGGGCACCGACGGCGTGAGTTGCGGGTCGTTCGTCGGCAGCGGCGTTCCTGTCGGTTTGGCGAGCGGCGCGATGGCGCGGAGCTTGAACGTGGCGTGCCGCTCGCGGATTTCTCCGTGGGTGCTTTCCGGCTCGAAATAGTCCAGCGCGATCGTGTCGCCGGGACGGACGTCGACGCCTTGGGCCTTGAGGTCTTCGTAGGCCCACGAGTTAACGACGATTTCGTCGTCGGCGAGCGGACCAATTGGGTTGCCGTCGGTATCGGTCGTGAGCGGGCCGAGCGGCGCGACGGAATCGACCGCGGCGACGACGGAATACGGTATCCGTGCAACCTTCTCGGCCTCGTCGGCATTGCCTGCCGAAATCCAATTGGCTAGATAGGCGAGTACAGGCTGAATCTGCGACGGATTTTGCGCGGAGGGACGAAACTTTTCACGAAACCGGAGTTGAACTTGCGGGTTCCACGCCGCGAGCGCTGACCGTTCGACGGACGCCGGGAGCATCATCCGGTCGCTCGTGAGGTCGAAATACACGTGGACCGTTGTTTCGTCGTGCTTATGTTCGACACGCTTAAGCGTCAGTCCGAGGTCGGCGTCGAGTTGCAACACCCGCCGCAAAACCGCCGCGTCGAAGTCAACGTGATCTTCCGGCGACTTGGCGGCAACGAACAGGGCGTTGGCTTGGCCGGTGCGGCCGAGAGCGGATTGCAGCGTGGCGGCCGAGACGAACGCGGTGCGCGGGTCTTGCTGACTGTTGTGTAGATCGAAGCGGCCGAGTCCCTCGTTGGGAACGACGCCGACGACCGCGAGCCGAACCGTATCGACCGTTTCGCTCTTTCGTCCCAGCGGGCTGTCGGCGGGAACGTTTTGTTGCCGCGGCAAGCGCAGCAAGACTTCGGGGCGGTCGGCATTCTCAGCGGCATTCTCAACGGTGGCGGCTGAGACATCGCCGACGCCGAGTTCGTCCGCCAGCGTTTGGTTGAGGACGACTTCGCCGTCGCCGGGCATCG
>JAJDEG010000611.1 GCA_029259895.1 Planctomycetota bacterium | reverse complement strand
AGTTCCATGAACACCAAGTCCGTCAGCGCTTCGACCGCAAACGCCGTGATGCCCATCGTCGCGACCTTCGCGCCGCCGGCATCCTCCACGCGGGTCCATTCGTGCGTCTTGGCGTACAACAAATCTGGCGGATTCACAATCGAGGTCTCCGAAAATGGCTGGCGGGATTCTTAACCACAGAAGTCACGGAGGAGGAGCACGGCGGAACACGGAGAAAACGTTATGCGGGAGTCTATGTGCGGCGGCGGGAGTAAAATGGGAGTGCGACGACTTGGGCCGGTTCTTTGCGGCCGCGAATGTCGACTTCGATTTTAGTGCCAACGGCGGCCGATTCCGGTTCGACGTACCCCATTGCGATCGGTTTGTCGAGCGTCGGCGAAAACGTCCCGCTGGTCACCGTCCCCACTTGTTTGGAATCGCCAACGAGGGCGTATCCTTCACGCGGCACCCGCTTGCCATCGAGCACGAGGCCGACCCGCTGCGGCGTCGTCGGATCGGCCACGCGTCGCTCGAGCGCGTCGCGCCCGGGAAATGATCGATCCTTGAGATTCACGGCAAACTTTAGTCCGGCCTGAATCGGGTCGATCTCCTCGGTAAGCTCGTGACCATACAGCGGCATGCCGGCTTCCAGTCGCAGCGTATCGCGCGATCCCAAGCCAGCCGCCGTTGCTCCAGCGTCGATCATCTTCGACCAAACGAGAGCCACGTCGCCGCTGGGCATGATCAATTCCACGCCGTCCTCGCCCGTATAGCCCGTGCGACTCACCAGCGCGTCGTGACCGGCGATCTTCGTCCGCGCGGCCGTGTAGTATTTCATCGACGCCAGGTCGTGTTCGACCAGCGGTTGGGCCAGTTCCAACGCCTGTGGGCCTTGCACCGCGATCATCGCCGTTTCCAGCGTCCGATCGACGAACGTCACGCCGTCGCGACCTACCAGATGATGCGCGATCCACGTCGCGATCTTTGCCCGGTTGCTGGCATTGACGACCATTGCAAAGTCCACGTCGCCGGCCACGTGCTCGGTGTCGCCCTTGGGGCTGCGATGCGGCAGGCAATACACGAGCACGTCGTCGAGAATCCCGCCCGTCTCGTTCGTCACGAGCGAATAGCGGATCTGCCCCGGCCGCATGTCGGCCACGCGCCGCGTCAGCAGGCTGTCGAGAAACTCGCCCGAATGCGCCCCGGTAAAGCGAAACCGGGCCATGTGCGATACGTCGAACAGACCGCAGCGGGTCCGCGTCGCCACGTGCTCGGCCACGATCGACGTGTATTGAACGGGCATCTCCCAACCGGCGAAATCGACCAAGCGACCGCCATGAGCGGCGTGCCAGTCGTAAAGCGGCGTTCGGGCGAGTGGGCTGGTCATCTTCGCACTATCCGTCAGGCACGAAGCCACACCGCCCCCGCCCGGCGATAACCCCTCGCCGGTGGGCTGGCGCGACGCTTTCGAGATGCCAAGGAAGCAAGCGGATCGAACAACGGCATTCTAACCACCGGCCGCGCGATTGCCAGTCCCCGCGCCTTCGCCGCGGCACGATGCGTCCGCAGATTCGGCGGCCATATCGGATTTCCACGGAGAAAAAAACGCCGGAAAAAAACCGCCAACGCACGGCGGTTCTTTCACACGTCGAGCAGCCTTCGAGCGAACAAGCGTTGATTCCCCTTGCTCGTCGTCCACGCCCACGTCGCCAGCAAGGCGATAATCGACAGCGCGAATGCACCGTGCGTGGAATACCACGCCGAAGAGTCGAGCGTCAGCGGACTAGCCAGAATCACTTCCGTCGTGAAAAAGCTTACGACGGTCGCCAACAATCCCACGCGAGTGACGATCCACACGATCGCCGCCGCTCGTGGCACGCCGCTCAGCAACGGAAACGGCCGCTGCTCGTAGGCCGCCAGCGTCAACAGCAGGGCGAGCGCGATCCACGTTGCCACGGTCGCTCGCCGTTCGTTGCCCAGCAGCACGCGTGCCACCAGCGAGATCAACAGCACGCCCATCGACAAGACGATCGCGTCGAGCATTGCGCTGAGCACGACGCCAAGTTCGCGTCGGAATCCGAGAAACTCGCTCAGCATCGTGTCCCCCCGCGGCAGCACGGCAAACGGCCGCGCCGGATCGAACGTCTGCGCGGCCAACACGTCCAATTGAAACAACAGCACCAGCGAAACGCCGGTCACAACTCCCAGCAACACATCGCGACCGACGGCGGCGTCTCGCAGTTCGCCTCGCAGCACGCGGCTCCACGCCGTCAGCCGGTGCGGCCACAGCTTCCTTGCGTAAAACTCGATGGCGGCGTACCACAGGCCCACCATCGCCGCGAAGCCGCACGACCACGACGCCCATTGCCAAAACGACGTCAAGGCGGCGTCCGCAATCCAAACGTGGCGCGATTCGAGCAACCAAGCCAACATCGATCCACAGCCAATCGCCGCGGCGACGCGCCAGGTTCCAGCCGCGTCGATCCGTCGACGACGCAAATTGTGTCGCACCATCAACGCCGCGACCGCCGTCAGCGCGACGAACAGTCCGCTAAGGATGAGTGACATCGATGGCTTAGCACCACCTGCCGCGTCGATTGCCATATCACCGTTTGCCAAGTCCGACGTCTCGATCGAAAAATAACGCAGCGTGCCTCCGCCGACTGTCGCCCTCGCGATGACCGAACGCTTGCGCGAAGCGTCCGGCCCGGCCCAAACGTACGCACCGTCGTCGCCATGCGCGACGCGCTGCGCCCCTTCGGTCGCCTCGAACCGCGTGAATTCCAACCCCGCGAGCGAGAATACTTCCGTCCAGTCGACGCCCTCGCCCGCTTCCGCGCTGCGTCGTTCGTAACCGAAGGCCGAGAAATCTCGCAGTTCGCCCGTCGGGTCGAGCGTGAGCGTCAGCGCGCCCAGCGATGGCGGCCGAGGCTCTAGCCGCCACCGCTGGCCGAGCGGCGGTGGCTCTCGCCATCGCGCGTCTCCGCCGCGGTACCAGTAAGCAATCGTCGGCTCGAACGCCATCGTTTGCGTCTCTCCCGCCGCCGTTTCCGCGCCGGGCCGCACCCATCTCCGATTGTCCCACTCCAATCCGTCCCATCGCGTGGCCGGGTCGTGCCGATAGCCCAGTCGCTCCACGATCGTCTCGGCGCGGTCGCGCAATACGGCCGGCTCCTTGGGCAGCGACGACTGCGAAAACAAAAAAGTTCGATCCGCCAACAACATCACCACCGCCAGCCCAACCAAACATGCCCCCCACAGAGCCGTCGCCTTCCGAGGGCGCAAGCCCCGCCGATCGCCAGCGGCCGCGATCAGGCTAGGCGACGGAGCGTCGCCCTGCCGCATCGCCGCCGCAATTGGATCGCCGCCCGGAAGCATTCCCGCCACGCCATACACCGAACTCGGCCGACGCCGCGGGTCCGCTTGCAAGCAAAGATCGATCGCCGTCACCAAGCTCGCGTCAACACCGCCGAGCGATGCGTCGGACGCATCTCGATTCAAAACCGACGCGAATTTATGGTCTCTCGGCCCGACGAACGGTGTCGCCGTCACCGCTTCGTACAGCACGAGTCCCAACGCATAGAGATCGCTTTGCACCGAAGGGCCGGCGCCGGCGAA
>JAJDEG010000062.1 GCA_029259895.1 Planctomycetota bacterium | reverse complement strand
TGCATCTAATGGGTCCAGGGGCGGCCATCCCCCGTGATAGGTAAGTAAGAGTGTTCTAAACGACACGCGCGGATTCCTTGTCTACGAAACCTTACCAAACCCGAGTATTATTGAGGTTTCGTAGACAGGGATATTCACCGACGCCAAGTCCATGCGGCCAGGAGCGACGTCACAAGATCGGGCCCGTCGGGCAGCCGGACGCGCGCGACCCTGTCTACACTGTCTACGTCTACGAAACCTCCGCAAACTCGGCGTTTAGCGAGGTTTCGTAGACGAGCCTCGGTCCGTGGGCCTTTCGGTGCAGCACGAACGTCTCCGACGGTCGGCCACCCCGGTTGCCCCTGGATACCGAATCCCACGTGCCGTAGCCGGCTTTGGCCAGCCGGTTGAGAGCGCAGCGTGCCTCCTCCGCCGTGGCGAAGTCGCGGTTGCCTTGCTGAAACTCGCGGACCGTCACCCGTCCGCCGCGACGCTCGATCCACTCCCGCAGAACTCGATCTTCATGGTCGTCGTCCGACTCGCCGAGCATGGCGTAAATGCGCCGCGCTTCGTTTCCGAACCAGCGAGAAAGCGCGACTCCCGACGCAATGCTCTTGGCGTCAATTTCATCGGCGCTTACCAATTCCGGACCGCCAACCGCCGCGCGGACACAGTGGACGACCAGCGTCAGCCGAGCGGCATAGCCTTCGAGTTTCGACCACGCGGCAGATAGGTCGCCGTCGAGTTCGATTTGTTCCTGGGCGTGTTCGTTGTAGAACGCAACCCAGGCACGTTTCGCGCTGGATGAAAGCGGCAGCAGCACCGGCTCGAAGTGGTTGTCCTCATCGACACGCCCTCCCAATTGCATCAGCCGCTCGAACAAATCGCTAAGTTCCGCCTCCATCGCCGGGTCGACATCCGTGTCGGTCCACTGCTTGACCTGCCGCGGTGGACACGACAGCAATAGCCTCGCCGCCAAACCACTCTCGCGATGCTCGATCCCCAGGGCCCGCGCCAAAATGCCGGGCTGAATCCCACCGGCCACGCTCACCGCCGCCTGCGGAACGTAAATCGTCCGCGGCATGCCCGTTTTGCGATCGACGATCAGCGTCTCGCCATTGTGCATACTCAGCCAGTGGGCCGAGTCCGCTCCTTTGCCCTGCGCATAGCGGTCGAACGAACCGATCCAGCCGGCCAATTCGTCCCGCGCCATGAGCAGGCCGCGCGGGTTTGCCAATAGGATTGGCGCGAGCGCCTCGACGGTCGTGTCGCTGACGACAAACCGCTGCGCCTCCGGCGGAGTCGGTTTCACGGGCGGCAAGGCCGGCATCTTCGCCCGCTTCCAAGCCGCGAGCGACCGGTCATATTCCAGTGCCGCCCGATCATGGTTGGCGAGTGCGGATTCGTGTTCCGCGAGCGCCTTAGCCTGGAGCTCACGAAGCGGCCGCATGACGAGTTTGAATCCTGGCGTTTTGAGCGTGCCGCTTTCGCCGACACAGGCCGTCCACAAAATCGCGGGTTCCGACCAGCCACGTTTCAGTTCAATCCGCCGCGTGTTTCCGATCACCGACGCGATGGCCGATAGCAGGGGCAATGCCAGGTACGAGGCATCGCAGCCGATCGCCGTGGCGCCGTCGGAAACGAAACCGCGAATCGGTTCTGGCAGTACCTCCAACGGAAACGGTTCACGGTGGGGAAAATGCGGTAGAGCGTTCGGGGTAGCGTTCGCCGGGGCCGCGTTCACCAGCACTTCGATCGTTTCCTTCAACGCTTCCGGCTCGGCAGCATCATGCTGTTCGAGAAAGTCGAACACATCGCCGTGTTCCGGCAGGTCAGGGAGTTCGACGATTCTTACCCGCGCTGGGGGCGAGAGCTTTGTGACCAGTTTGGCAACCGTTTCTGCATATTCGCTTCCGGCGTCGTCGTTGTCGGGGAAGATTACCACATCCTTGCCAGCCAGTGGCGACCAGTCGGTTTTGTGCGGCGACTTGGCACCGTGGGCGCTCGTCGTGGCGACCAGTCCGATCGACCGGGCCGCCTCGGCAGCTTTTTCACCTTCGGTGACGTATACGCGCGGGGCCGAGGCGATTTCCGGCAGGCGGTAAAGCGGCAGTGGCCCCACCGGGTCACCGATCTGCCAGCCGTCGGCAACCCGTCGCTCCGGGCGGAAGGTTTTGCCGTCGGCGGTTTGGAACCGGGTGACGGCAAACACGTCGTCGCCGGCGGCGTCCTGGTAGGTCCACTGGCCTTCGACCTGGCCGCGAACCATTTGGCCCGCCACGGCGACGGCGTGGCCGAGTGTCGGGAACGTGTTCGTGGCCCCGTCTACATGTCTACGTCTACGAAACCCTCCCGTTCCCGAGAGTTTTTGAGGTTTCGTAGACGTAGACAATGTAGACATCGGCGGAAACAGATCTGCGATGGTTAATCCGACGGCCGCGCAGATACTTTCGGGGGAGCAGCCAGCGTGGCAGTTGACCAGCACTCGGCCGTCGTCGCCTTCCGAGATCGAGAGGCTCGGCTGACGGTCGTCATGGGCGGGGCAGCGGGCACGCCAGCCGCCTTCGCACGGTTTCGCGCCCTCGACTTGTGCTAAGAAACGTTCCAGGGGCGTCATCGTCGCGCCCCTTTCCGCTCATCGATCCACGCCCGCAGGTCGTCCGCCAAGTAGCGAACGGACCGGCCGATGCGCACCGCCGGGATTTCGCCGCACG
>JAJDEG010000610.1 GCA_029259895.1 Planctomycetota bacterium | reverse complement strand
CGAGCGGCAAAAAAAGGGATGGGTACGCGGGCGCTAGCTTGGTTTGCGAACGCTGTAAGCACGACGCGCGATTCGTCGTGTGAAGGCCACAGGTCGTCGCCCCAATCTTCGGGAATCCTCTCGTCGTCCTCGTTCCCATCGACTTCGTGAGCAACGACGAGTTCCAATCGCCGATCGAAGTAAAATTCCCCAACACGGCGGATACCGGTCGCTGGCCTTGGGTCGATATCGACGAATACACGTTCGGATTCATGCCGGGAAAGAACGTCAAACTGTTCGACCCACTGTTGATCGTCGCCAGCCCACTGCCGGAAACGAAGCTCTGCACGGGCCGCGAACCGGCCGCCAACGAGAATACGTTCACCGATTCGCTACGGTCGTCGAAGAATCCGCCGCCACGCCCCGGCAGCACGTAAACGTCGTTGGTTCGCTCGTTGGCCACGATGATGTCCGGCACCCCGTCGGCCGTAGCATCGGCGACGATCGTATGGACCGGCCCTTGCCCGGATACGAGACGGGGGCCCTGCGTGAACGTCCATGCCTCGGCGCTCCCTATGACGAGAAGAACGCCAAAGTCGTTCGAACCAGAGTTCGCCGCGACGACATCGTCGATGCCATCGTTGTTGACGTCGGCCAAGGTTAGATGGACCGTGCGCTAGACACGACGGGGCGCGATGTCAGACGGTGAGGCATGGCGAGCTTGGCGCAGATTCAGACTCAATCCAAGTGGGAAATCCCGGCTATGGATACGGCCATCATGAAACAGATTCGTACGATGACGACTATCTTCCTGCTCATCCTCGCCGGAGCAGGCATGACGTGGGCGGCAACACCGGAAACCGTGGTCGTGGACGAACCGGATAACGCCGCCGACGGAATACGCGATGGATATCGACGTTATTATGCGAATCGCACCGCGAGCGTCTGCTCGACGAAGCTCGACAAACCGAGTTCCAAGTCGTAGCCCGGCCAGCGGCAGGTGAGTTTTCCGGCCGTTGGCTCGTAGATCGCGGTATAGAGCGTGCCCCAGCCGGCGTTGTGCTTGGTCTGGTACAGCGGCGGCTCGAGAAAGAGGGACGTGAAGCGTTCGCGCGTTTCTGCTTCGTCGCGCAGTCGGCGCGACAGGAAATGAGCGCGGTCGAGCGTCGACGTAGCGTGGGCGTGTTCGGCCCACTCGACGGCGTCCTGATGATTCGTCGCCAACGGTCGGTGCGAAAGGATCGCGTCGCGGTCCGGCGAGACGAACACCGTGGAGTATGCTCCCGTCCGATCGAGAACAGTGACGTTGTACGCCATGTGGCTGGGGACTCGGACGAGCACTGCGGTCGCCTGCGCGGTCGTGTCGCAGAATTCGAGAATGTAGCGCAAGATCAGGGGAATGCCGAACCCGTCGCCGACGACCTTGCGACCGCCAAACGCCAGCGACACGACCAGCCCGTCTTCGTTCATGCCGTCCAGAGCCCCCCACAGGCAATCGCTCATGGCGATCACCTGCCGGCCGTTCCATGCGGTGTGCAGCAGCACGGCTTCCCAGAGCCGCGCGCTGTAGTCGTAGTTGCGGATCAACAGCGGCTCGTCTCGCGTCCAGACGGCCTGCGAACAGCCCGTCATGTAGGGCGTCGGTTTATAGAGGCTGAGGAAACGAGCCGCCTGGTCGCCTCCGCCGGCGAGTTCCAACAGCCGTTCATACGTGGGCAGCAACTCGGGCATGTGCTCCTTGAGAGCACGCTCGCACGTCAGATACTTCGGCCGCGCTTCGTCCCCTTCCCGCAAGAACCACTGACGATATGCGGGCCACATGCGCTCGAACAGGCGACGCCATTTGTCGCCAAGTTGCGGTTCCGAGATGGACTGAAACAGAATTTCCATTCGCCGAGCAAATCGTGTCGCGCATGAGAATCGTGCGTGTAGCGTGGCTAATGGTCAATCTACATCATTTTGAAGCTTCCGACTTCCGCCACTTGGACGGACGCTTCGGTTTCGGCCGCCTGTAGGGGACGCGACGTAAACTGCGAGAGAATGCCCTTCGTCCACGCCCGAGCGCGATCGTTCATGGCGAATTCTTCCGTCATCAGACGGCCGGGTGTGATCAGAATGCCGAGGTCGGCCCCTTCGTACTTGTAGTCGCCCGGCTTCGCGATGCGAAGGAAGAACGCTTCGTTCTCCGACTCGACCGTGCGTCGGTGCGTCTGCATGCGGACGTATTCAAGGCTGCCGTCGTCGCGAAGCCGCCAGATGCCGGTCTTCGGCGCGGAGGTAATCAGCTCGACCGAGTCGGCCGTGTGCTTGATGACCAATTGACCCCAACTGTCGATATTGTCCGGATCGGACCAGCGGGCGTTGAGCGCTTCGACGTCCAACTCGAAGTCGATGTCGGCCCATTCCAAAAGGTGAAACAGAAACAGCGGCGCGTCGGCGTGCGCAAACGCGGCTAGATTCGTCATCGCGCTGGCACCGGTGACGCGCGGGTTGACTTCGCCGAGATACAACTCGTCCGTATCGAGATCGCGGAGAAAATCGAGCTCGAAATAGCCGCGATAGCCGAGTTTGCGCAACTCCTCGCCAAAGCGGAACGTCATGTCGCGGGCCTTGTTGCGGACGTCTTGCGAAAACGCTTCGGCGAGAACTTCGTTGCCGCACCAACCGCCGCGATACGGCGTTAACTCCTTGAATCCGACGAGTTCCGTCATCAACGGGCCGACGATCGTGCCGTGCCGCGTCACGCACGCTTCTTGAGCGGAACCGCGGCAACGAATCCGCTTCATGATCTTCACCTCCGGATCGGCGATGATCTCGTCGGCGTGTTTGTTCCAGTCGTCCTCGTTGGAAATGAAGAACGTCGTGTGGCCGGAGTCTCCAAAGGCGGTTTGAATGACGACGTGCTCGCCGAGATGCCCGGTGAGCTCGCGAAGTTGTTGATAGCTTTCGAGGCGGGCTAATACGTTCGGCACGCTGGCAATCCCCGCTCGATCGCCGATCCGCGTCGTCATGATCTTGTTGTCGATTTCCTGCCGCAGCTTGGCCTTCGGGAAGCACACTTCCAGGCCGAGTTGCTCGCAGAGCTGTTCGGTTTGCTCGTCGAAGAACAGAAACACCGCCTTGCCGGCATTGCCGTCCCGCGTACGACCGCGAATGAAGTCCACGACTTCCTTGTGCTCGAGCAGGTAGTTGTTGATGTCTTCGATCGACGTGAACGGCCGATGCGGAATCTCCGACGGTGACAACACGTTGGGATGCTGTCCGTCGAAGCAATCGATGTAGCTGATAAAACGAAAGTTGCGAACCCACTCATCGATGCCGAGCAAGTTGAAGTTCGTCGCGCTGACGAAATAGATCGGCGTTTCGTTGCGATGAAAGAACAGGCGAATATCGGGAATGCCTTGCAGCGTGCGTTGGGGAGTGGACATGATCTTCAATGCTCCTCGGTTATCTCGGTATTCGAAATGGCGAGCGCCGCGACACTTACGCGGAGCGACCGGCCCCGACGGCGTCCTGATCGATTCGCGATGCGCTTCGTTTGCGTACGCCGTTCCGCTCGCTCTCGCGCGCCACGACGTCGGCCGTAAAAGCACGAAGCCCGAACGTCGGTTCGTAGCCGTGAATCTCCTTCACGTCGAGAGCCATCAAGTATTGAACGATCTCGCGAGTGATGACTTGCCCCGGCACGAGCACGGGAAAGCCCGGTGGATAGGGCGTGATGAACGCAGCCGACACGACTTCTCGCTCCGTTTCGACCTCTCTGAGCAGCGAGCCATCTTCGAGCTTGATGTAATCGCACGCCGTGTCGTCGTATGCCTGAAAAAACGCACGCCGCAAGTCGCCTTCCGGCGTTGTGCTGTCGGGCGATGTGAGAAACGCCGGATGAAATCGGCTGAAGTTCGGCAGCGGTGGAAGTTCCTCGTTCAACGACCGGACGAGCCTCTCGTGTGCCGCAAGCTCGACGTCGCTCCAGCGGTCGAGCTTGTCGTCAAAATCGCGGGCGATCTCGGTAAGGATATTGACTAGATGCGCAATCGTGCCGCGGGTCATGCCGATATGGATCATGAACAACACGGTGTTGCGCGATGTCTTGTTGATCTGAATGTCGAACCGATCCATCAGCAGCTTCTTGAACGTGTCGCCGTCCATGCCCGTGCGGCCGACGTGCAGCGTGACCCGCGTCGGATCGAGCACGAACTCGTCGTTCAGCCACGCTTTGTCCATGCGTCCCCATCCGCCGCTCGGGCTGAAATACTTCTCCAAACCCGACGGTCGGTACTGAGGCAGGATCATTTCCTTCGGCCGCAGGACGCTGAAATACTTGCCGATCAGCGGGTCGGATTCGATTCGTTCGCGAAGCGTCATCGCCAGCTCGATGCTCCGCCCAACCATTTCGTGCCCTTCCAGTTCTACTTGTCGGCGGCCGACGTCGAGCGACGCGAGAATCTGATAGTTAGGCGACGTCGACGTGTGCGTCATGTACGCTTCGTTGAATGCGTTGCGCGTGTGATGCTCGAAGTCCTGGTCGTGAACGTGAATCATCGAACCTTGTCGCAACGCCGTTAGCGTTTTGTGCGTGGAGTGCGTGGCGTATACGCGGACGCGAGCTTGGTCCGGATCGGGCATCAAACGCCGATCGAGCCACGTCGCGTCGTCCGCGGCGTCGCAGCCGTCAAGCTCGGTTCGCCACTTCTGATACTCTCGGCGGTATTCGTCGCTGGCAAAACGCCGTCGCAACTGTGCCGCCGACCACATCGCCGTCCTCCGCCGCAAGATCGGCGAGAAGCGTGCGTAAGCGCACCACGCCTCGTCCCACAGGAAAATCATGTCCGGCTTGATGGCCAGCACTTCTTCCATGACTTGCATCGGATTGTAGACCACGCCGTCGAATGTAATATTCGTCAGCAGCAGCATGCGAACTCTGTCGAGTTTGCCAGCTCGCTTGAGTTCCAGCAGCCGGCGTTTGATCTCGGCCAACGGTACCGCGCCATACATCGAATATTCCGACAGCGGATACGCGTCGAGATAGACCGGGTGCGAACCGGACAGAATCACGGCGTAAGGATGCGATTTGTGGCAGTCGTGCGCGAGCAGCACGATGTCGCCGGGCCGATTGATCGCCTGCATCACGATCTTGTTGGCGGTCGACGTTCCGTTGGTGACGAAATACGTTCGCCGCGATCCGAATGCCCGCGCGGCGCGTTCTTGAGCGTCGCGCAGCGATCCGCCCGGCTGCAAGAGCGAATCGAGGCCGCCGGTCGTGGCCGACGTTTCCGCCTCGAAAACCTTGTGTCCGTAGAATTCGCCCATGTCCTTAATCCAGTGCGAGCGAACGATCGTCGCCGAATGCGAAATCGGAAGGGCGTGGAACATCGCCGTCGGCTTCTGGCTGTACTTCTTCAGCGCGTTGAAGAAAGGCGTTTCGTACCGTTCGTTGACCGCTTTCAGAATGCTCAGGTGGAGTTCCTGATAGTTTTCTTGATGATAGAACGCACGGCGGAATGCTCGGCTTGGCTCGCCGACGATGCCCTCGACGGGCGCGTCGGTGACGAGGAAAAGATCGAGCTCTGGCCGCAGCGACTTCAGCGCCTTGCCCAAATTCAAGCTCCTTTCGGTCGGCATCGACGACGCAATCTGCGCCGGATCGTGGTTCAACAGCGAATGGATTTCTTCGAGTAGCTTGAACGGCTTCGATGTCGCGAAAGGAAAACCGTAGCGCACCACGCAGGTTTGAATGTCGGGATTGATGAGGACTGCCATTAGCGCATCCTCGAAAGAACGCGCGACGACGACTTCGTAGAAAAAGAGATCGTCGGGACGTCGCAAGTCGCGAAGCTGTCGCCGCAATTCCTTGGCCTCCACGTCCGTCATGTCGTCGACGACGAGAACCTGGAAGTACGGGCGCTTCTCCTGCCGAATGCGGGCGTGAATCTCCTCGCTCAACTTGGCGATGTTCAGCAAATCGCCGTAGTCGGTCAGCCGCGAAGACGTCAGATCGACCTTGCGGTACAACCCATTGGACATCATCCGCACCATCCGCATCGTCTGCCGCGCGAATTCGTCGTAACGCTTGCGCTCGAACGAATCGCACACCTGATCGAGAGCCGGGCGGCCCGGAAAAACGAAAAAGTCTTCCAGCGGGCGCAGGAAGTTGAATACCTCGGTGCAGGCGTCGGTCAGCCACATCAGATCGGCGGTGCCCGACGCTTCGCCGGACGCCGTGATGCGATACAGTCGCCGTGCACTGTCGCGCAGGAAGTGCCAGATGTCGGTGCGCAGCCGCGTGACGTTGTAGATCGCGACGTGTGACGGGTTGAGCGCTTCGAGATCGAAATAGTCGAATGCTTGCTCGTTCATTTCGTCCGTCCGTGGAAGTGGTTTCCGTTGAGATCGTCGTCCGTGAGGATCACGATTGCGGTGGTTACGGTTGCGGTGGTTGCTGGTTGCTCAGGCCGGCCCGCGAGCCACGTTCGGGCTTTTGTAGAGGTCCGAGCGTGGCGAGGTAGTCTGCCGTATTGCCGACCTTCTTGTAAACGCCAAAATCGACCTTGGAGTCTCGGAAGCTCTTCAATGGCTGCCCTAGCCCCCTCAGGCCGACTTCGCGATACCGCCGCGGGCGTTCTAGATTGATTTCCAGCGGAATCAGTTCCTCCGATGCGCCCGCTTGATGCAGTACGTCGCCGGCCGGGCCAACGATGATCGAACGGCCGTTGCCGCCGTCGCCGACGCCGTTGATATCGACGACGAAGCACTGATTCGTGGCGGCCGTGGCGCGGGCGATTGCCAATTCGACGTCACGATCGATGGTCGTCGTCAACGACGGGTGTAGGATCACTTCCGCGCCCATAGCGGCCAGCGTGCGGGAAGTCTCCGGAAACCACATGTCGTAGCAGATCGATACGCCGAACCGCCCCACATCTGGCACGTCGAATACGAAGAATGAGTCGCCGGATTCCACGCCGACTTCAAACGGCAAGAATGGAAACAGCTTGCGGAATCGCCCGATCACCTTGCCCGTCGGATCGATCACCGACATCGTGTTGAACCGCTTACCGTCCACCAATTCCAGCATCGATCCGTTGATCAGCCAAATCTTGTGCTTTGCCGCCATCTCCTGGAACGTGCGCTCACCCGGCCCAGGGATCGGTTCGGCCTTCGCCGGCGACGGTCCGTATGCGGCCAACTCGCTGAACACGACCATCTGCACCCACGGAAACATGAACATCAGATAATCCAACCGCGCTTGCAAATGCGGCAGATTATCTCGCACGCCGGAGACTTGCAGTTGCATTCCGGCTATCGAAAATGGGGTCATAGCGAATTACTTGTTCGGGTTTGAGGACGAAGTTTACGAAGCGCGACTGGATATCTCTTCGGCGATGATTTGCAGGCCACGATCGAGCTGCTCGTCCGAGACGACCAACGGCGAGAGGACGCGAATCACGTTTGCGAACGTGCCCGCCGAGATGACGAGTACGCCGCGAGACACGCTGGCCTTGATAACTTCGGCGACGAGCGACGTCGCCGGCTTGTTGGCATCGCCGCCTTCGACCAGCTCGACGCCAATCATCGCGCCGAGGCCGCGGACGTCGCCAACCACCTTGGGATGCTTCTCTTGCAGCGCCGTAAAGCACTTTCGTACCCGCAAACCGACTTCGTCGGCCCGGCGACAGAGTTGCAGCTCTTCCATCAACCCAATCGTCGCCAGCGACGCGGCGCAGGCAACGGGGTTTCCGCCATACGTGCCGCCGATGGTGCCCGGCTTCGCGCCGTCCATCACTTCTGCCCTGCCGATGACCGCGCCGACGGGCAAGCCTCCACCCATCGATTTGGCCCACGTCGAGATGTCGGGCACGACGCCATAATGTTCGTAAGCCGCCCACTTGCCGGTCCGGCAAAACCCCGTTTGCACCTCGTCGAGTACCAGCATGATGCCTTTCTCGGTGCATAGCTCGCGCAAGCCGCGAAGGTAGTCGACGGGGACCGGCACGAATCCGCCTTCGCCCTGAACGGTTTCGAGCACAATCGCGGCGACGTTGTCGGCAGCAACGACATTGAGCATCGCTTCGCGCATCCGCCGCAACTCGCGCGCGGAGAAAGCCGCTTCGCTTAACCCGCCGCCGTAGCGGTAATGATTTGGAAATGGCAGCCGGTAAATTTCCGGAGCGAACGGGCCGCAGCCTTGCTTGTAGCCGACCTTCGACGTGAGCGACATGCCCATCATCGTCCGGCCATGAAACGAATCCGTGAAGCAAATCACGGCCGACCGACCGGTCGCTTGCCGCGCGATCTTCACGGCGTTCTCGACGGCTTCGGCACCGGAATTGACCAACATCACCTTGGTCGAATCGCCGTGCGGCAGCAGCGCCGCCAATTTCTCGCACAGTGCGACGTACGCTTCATACGTCGCGACGTGAATGCACGTATGCAGCAGCTTCGACGCCTGATCGTGAATCGCGCGCACGACGACTTCCTGGCAATGGCCGGCATTCATCACGCCGATGCCGCCGGCGAAGTCGATCAGTTCGCGGCCTTCGACATCTTTGAGCATCGCGCCGCTGGCCGAAGCAACCGTCGCGGCCGTCACCAGCGGAACGCCCCGAGGCACCACCGCCGCACGGCGGTCGAGCAGGTTTTGATTCGTGCTCATCGTCGTCTTTTCTTGTGTGCGTGATCGCAGAAAGCCACCGCGAAATCGTCGGCCTCAGGCGCGCCGCGCCAGCGAACTGGGGTTTCGCCGCAACTCGTTGTTTGATATATTAAACAAAATAACCCATCACATGTCTAGGTTGATTTGGATACTGCATCCGGTTTTCGACGCAGATTTCGATTTCGCAAGGACGCTCAACCGCGGGACACCCAGCATGGCAGCGGTCACGAAGGCTAAACGCGACGCTAGCAAATCGGTCGGCACGCGACTGCGCGAATTGCGGCAGATTTATGCCTTCACTCAGCGGGAACTCGCGCGCCGGTCCGGAGTTACGAACGGAACGATTTCGATGATCGAGCAGGACGCGATCAGTCCGTCGGTCGCGTCGCTGAAGAAGATTCTCGACGCTTTCGGATTGTCGCTCGGTGAGTTTTTCTCCGACAATTGGCAGCCCGACGCGGGCGTCTTTTTTCGCGCGAAGGACTTGAAGGAACTTGCCGACGGCGAATCGCTGTCTCTGCGACAGGTTGGCCCTTCCACTGGCAATCGCAAAATGCAGGTGCTACACGAACGCTACGCGCCTGGTGGCGACACCGGCGAAGCGATGCTATCGCACGCCGGAGAAGAGGCCGGCGTTGTCATCCGCGGAACGGTCGAGATCGCCGTGGGCAACACGCGCGACGTTCTCGGTCCTGGCGACGCCTACTATTTCGACTCGCGTTTGCCGCATCGGTTTCGCAATGTCGGCGACGACGATTGCGAAATCGTCAGCGCCTGCACGCCCCCGACATTTTGAGAATCTGAAAGAAGGAGCACGATCGTGATCGACTCGGCATTGCTGAAATCGTCCGCAGGCTACATCGACGGCAAGTGGTGCGGTGCGGATTCGGGTCGCACGATGCCGGTCGTCAATCCGGCGACCGGCGAGACGATCGCCGTCGTACCGCTGATGGGCCGCGACGAAACGAATCGGGCCGTCGAAGCCGCCGCCGGAGCATTGAAGACGCCTGCCCCGATAGCACAACGCCGTAACTGGCTCGTCCGTTTGGCCGATCTCGTCGCCGAGAATCGTGCGGAGTTGGGACGGATCATCACGCACGAACACGGCAAGCCGTGGAAAGAAGCGCAGGGCGAAGCCGAATACGCCGCGAACTTCTTTCGTTACTACGCGGGCTGCGTCGATCACCTCGCACCAAAGAAGCTCACCGAGCGGCCACGCGATCACGGTTGGACCGTTCACCACCGGCCGGCCGGTGTGGCGGCGCTGATTACGCCGTGGAATTTTCCGCTGGCGATGCTGGCCAAGAAGTTTTCCGCGGCGTTGGCGGCCGATTGTCCGTGCGTCGTCAAGCCATCGTCGAAGACGCCGCTGTCGATGATCGCGTTGTTCTCGCTGATGGAGCAACTCGACCTGCCGCCCGGCAAGGCCAATCTGGTTCTCGGCGCGGCCGGCGAAATCAGCGGCGCGATCTGCGAACACCCCGCCGTCCGCGTCATCAGCTTCACCGGTTCGACGCCGATTGGCAAGAAGCTGCTGGCCGCGACCGCGCCGCACTTGAAGCGACTCGCGCTGGAACTCGGCGGCAATGCGCCGTTTATCGTGTTCGACGACGCGAATCTAGACAGCGCCGTCAATCATCTGATGGCCAACAAGTTTCGCGGCGCGGGTCAGACCTGCGTTTGTGCTAATCGCGTGTACGTGCAGCGCGGCGTCGCGGATGCGTTCGCCGCTAAGGTTGCCGAGCGCGTCAACGCACTGAAGGTTGGCAACGGTATGGACGACGGCGTCGACATCGGCCCGCTGATCGATCGCAACGCCTTCGACAAAGTGCGCCGACACGTCGACGATGCAGTATCACGCGGCGCGAAGCGCGTGGCAGGCGTCGATCCTGTCGAACCGAAGGGCGACCACGGCTGTTTCTTCCCGCCGACCGTGCTGCGCGGCGTGACTGCCGACATGCTCTGCGTCAACGACGAAACCTTTGGTCCGGTCGCGCCGATTATCGAATTCGGCGACGAGGAGGAAGTCATCGCGGCGGCCAACGCTACGGAATACGGACTCGCCGCGTATCTTTTCACGGCCGACGACGAGCGCGCCCAACGGGCGATCGCTCGCTTGAGCTTCGGCCACGTCGGCCACAACACGGGCACGGGACCAACGGCGGAAGCCCCGTTTGGCGGAATGAAGCATTCCGGCTTTGGTCGTGAAGGAGGATTAGAGGGTTTGCACGATTTCGTCGAACCCCAAACCGTCGCCAGTTCGTAATTGCGGAGGCTCAGCAATCGCGATGATGTCGATCTTTGA
>JAJDEG010000609.1 GCA_029259895.1 Planctomycetota bacterium | reverse complement strand
GCCGCCTGCCGGACGCGAGCTAGACTATCTTGCCGCATTGTTTACTCGGCCGCGTAGATCGCTGCCCGCAGATCGCTCGAACGGGTGTTACTGACCGGCACGATTTCGCCGTTCGTTTTTGGTTCGCCGACCGGCTGGGATTGCCCAAACGTAATGTCCGGATTTCCGT
Source organism: Planctomycetota bacterium (assembly GCA_029259895.1). Taxonomy (GTDB): domain Bacteria; phylum Planctomycetota; class Planctomycetia; order Pirellulales; family PLA5; genus PLA5. The sequence continues at coordinate 10,824 of JAJDEG010000609.1, read as the reverse complement.
ATGTTGTTTGCTCGCATGGGTTTAAGTCCGTGGTAGGCTATTGCTTGCCCGTTATGGATTAACGCCACCCATGCCCTGAGGAAGCGACTGAGTATGATGCTAATGCCGCACGCCCATCCGGCTCTTCAGTTCACCTATCCGCTCACTTACGGCGCCGTGTTGCTCGACGGCGGCGTTCAGTTTCGCATTTTCAGTCGCAGTGCAACGGAAGTGCGCGTGCTGCTGTATGACGGCGTCAATGACGCGGAGCCGGCCGAGGTGATTCGCTTCGATCGCGACAACGATCGCTGGGGCGATATCTGGAGCGTGTTCGTTCCGGGAATCGACGCGGGGCAGCTCTATCACATTCAGGCGGACGGGCCTTGGTCGCCGGAGCGCGGTCAGCGGTTCAACGGACGTGCGCGGCTGATCGATCCGTATGCCAAGGCGCTGGCCGGCGATTTTTTGCCTTCGCCGGACGGCATTATTCGGCCGCCGAAGTGCGTGGTCATCGACGATTCGTTCGACTGGGCCGGCGATCGGCATTTGCGGCGACCGCTGTCGGAAACGGTGATCTACGAGATGCACGTCCGCGGGTTTACGCGGCATCCGTCGAGCGGCGTCGAGCATCCGGGCACGTACTTGGGCGTGATCGAGAAGATTCCGTATCTCAAGTCGCTGGGCGTGACGGCCGTCGAGCTGATGCCGATCCACGATTTTCCAGACAAGTCGCCGGGCGTGCGTCAGGAATTCGTGCAGACGAACTACTGGGGCTACGATCCGCTGGCGTTCTTCTCGCCGCATCGCGGGTATGCGGCGGGCACTGCGGCGGGATGTCAGGTGAACGAGTTCAAGCAGATGGTCCGTGCGCTGCACGCGGCCGGCATCGAAGTGATTCTCGACGTCGTGTTCAATCACACGTGCGAGGGCAACGAACTGGGACCGACGCTGAGCTTCAAGGGTTTGGAAAACCGCGTCTACTACATGCTCGACAACGGCGGCAGCCGGTATCGCAACTTCTCGGGCTGCGGCAACACGATCAACGGCAATCATCCGATCGTCCGCGAGATGATCTTCCATTGCCTGCGGCATTGGGTGCATAACTATCACATCGACGGGTTCCGGTTCGACTTGGCGTCGATCCTTAGCCGCGGCCGCGACGGCGAACTGCTGCCGAGCCCGCCGCTGGTGGAGATCATCGCGGAAGACCCGATGCTGGCCGATACAAAGGTGATCGCCGAAGCGTGGGACGCGGCCGGGGCGTATCAGGTCGGTTCGTTCGCCAAATTGCGGTGGGCGGAGTGGAACGGGCGGTATCGAGACGACGCGCGACGCTATTGGCGGGGCGACGGCGGCTTGCGCAAGGATATGGCCACGCGGCTGGCCGGTTCCAGCGATCTGTACCAGTCGAGCAGCCGGCAGCCGTATCACAGCATCAACTTCATCACGTCGCACGACGGCTTCACGCTCAACGATTTGGTGAGCTACGTCGACAAACACAACGAAGCCAATCGCGAAGGAAACCGCGACGGCGACAACAACAACTACAGCGCCAACTACGGCGTGGAAGGCCCGACGGACCGACGCGAGATCGATGCCGTGCGTTTGCGGCAATTGAAGAACATGCTGGCGACGCTGCTGCTCAGTCAGGGCGTGCCGATGATCGTGGCCGGCGACGAATGCCGCCGCACGCAGCGGGGCAACAACAACGCTTATTGCCAGGACAACGACGTTAGTTGGTTCGACTGGACGCTGGTGGAGCGGAACGCCGATCTGCTGCGGTTCGCGCGCGAGTTGATCGCGTTTCGCCGCGCTCAACCGGCAGTGCGGCGGAAGCGATTCCTGGCGAGCGAAGCGCGGCGGCCGGGCATGCTGCCAGACGCCTCGTGGTTTGGCGCGGACGGGAAAGACGTCGATTGGGACACGGGCGACGTGAGTTTGCAGTTGCTGCTCGGCGCGCCGCTGGACGCGGGCGTGGATGCCGACGTGGCGCGGCACGTGTTGATCTTGATGCATTCGGGGACGTTGCCACGGCGGTTTACGTTGCCCTCGTCGGCACGGCGGATCGCATGGCGGCTGCTGATGGATACGTCGGCACCCAGCCCGGCGGATTTTCATGCCGACCTGAAAGGCCCGCGACCGCCGGCGACGGGTCAGGTGACGCTGGCGGAGCGGTCGATGATGGTGTTCGTGGCGAAGCCGGTTTGGCCAGTGGGGGCGACGGCACAGAAGGGCGCGATCGAGATTATCGACGACGATTGACGGAAAGCGAAGCACCGCGCGTCGAGCGAGTGCGTATTTGATCGTCGCGATCGCGTGCCGAGCCGCGGCGATACTTCGACGTCGGCGGCCAAAGGTTTTCAGTGAACCCGCTTGACATCCTGGCGGGGGGGATTACGATCGCAGAAAGTCGGCCCTACCTAGATGTTGACAATGATTGAATGAATTGTGATTCATGCCCGTGCGGGACGCGTGAGCGCGTCGTCGCGGGGCGGTCTCCTCTCTTTGTGGATTGCCAGTGAAAGCCAATTTAGTACGGCGTCCTCCGCTGCGAATCTAAATTGTCTTCTTCTTTCACTTGGGTGATCCATATGAATCTACGATTGAATTGCGCCGCGACGGCGCTGCTGCTCAGTATGCCGGTAATGTTGTTTCCGTTGGCCGCCCGCGCTGCGGATTTTCGCATGACCTCGAACGCCGACTGGCGGGCGATTGCGCCGGTGGGCAACTTACAGGGAACGCCGATCGAGAGCGTCGGTCTGTTCTGGGAGTCGGTCAACCAGGGTTGGAATGGTAGCCTGACTTACGACGACTCGGACGCCGCCGGCTGGCGACAGTCGTTGTCCGGCAATGGATTCCACATGTGGGGCAGCCCCACCGGAGAAACGCCGTCTTATTTCCGCCGCGTGCTGACGCTCGACGGGCCGCCAATTTCGGCATTCATCGACGCGCACGTCGACGATGATTCTCTGGTCTGGGTGAATGGTTCGTTGGTTCACTACGACACCAGCGGCGGCGCGAGTTCGATCTTCAATACCGACGTAACGCCGTTGCTCGTGCCCGGCGACAATCTCATCGCAATCAAGGCGCACGATTCGTTTGGGGCCGGCGAGTCGGCTGGAATCGTCGTTGATGGGGTTATGTCGAGTACACCCACGGCCGTCCAGCGCGCATTGATACCGCGGGGAGCCGAGTGGAAGTACCTGGACGACGGATCGGATCAAGGGACGGCGTGGCGGGTGCCGAGTTTCGACGATTCGGCGTGGCGCAGCGGTCCGGCTCAATTGGGCTATGGCGACGGCGACGAGCAGACCGTCGTCAGCGACGGGGGAGAGCCGGAAAATAAGCACATCACAACGTATTTCCGCACGACGTTTGAAACGGCGGACCCGTCGATCTACGAGAGCCTTGCCATGTCGGTTTTGCGGGACGACGGCGTGGCGGTCTATCTCAACGGCAGAGAGTTATTCCGCAATAATCTGCCGAGCGATGCCGGCTATCGAACGACTGCGAACTTTTCGCTCAGTGGTTCGGACGAGAATCAATGGCTCGTGAAATCGTTCGATCCGTCGCTCCTCAGGCAGGGCGCGAATACGATCGCGGTTGAGATCCAACAGGACACGTCGAGCAGCTCCGATATTAGCTTCGACCTCGCAATCACAGGCGTTGAGGGTCGCCATCGGATCGCCTATACGAACTTCGCCGAGCCAGCCGAGAACTCGGGCGAATACGTGCCGGGGCCTGGCGGTGCGGAACTTGGGTTTCGGACCGTGACTTCGCCCACAGCGGGCGTAACGCCTTTGGCCGCTACGGTCGCATCCAGTTCGGCGCCCGACTCGCCCGTACTTGGACATCGTTCCGTAATGGCGACCACGACCTTCGACGAGGTGGATCTGGCGGACTGGCAGTCGGTCACGGTGTCGATGCTGGTGAACGTTCGACAGACCGGCTACGAGACGGAAGACTTCCTGCATCTTCGCGTTACGAACGGGATCGAGTCGATCGATCTGTTCGAGGCGGTGGGCGACTCAGCCACTTACGACGATGTCGATTTCGCCGGCGACCAGGGCTATCGCATGTTTACGGCGTTCGTTCCCGATCATTGGCAGACGGCCCAACTGGTCATCGCCAGTTCCAGCAATTCGTCGTCGGATGCCGAGCGTTACGATTTCGACAACGTCGATTTCCGCGGCGTCCGCGCGATTCCCGAACCGTCCGCGCTGTGGCTCGCGGTGGCGGCACTTGCGGCGGGGGTGCCGGTTTTGCGACGCCGGGCGAGATGCGTCGGATGATACGGCGACGTTCGTCTGGATTGTTGTCAGACGGCCGACGTATCGACTTGCGAGATGGCGCTCATTGCCGCGGTGGCTTCGCAGAGGCGGCCGTCGAACGCGTTGTAGTTGGGGCGTCGTAGCGGCGGCGTGATGGGCGATGATACGGTCGTCGTGCCCGAGCCTTTGTTGGACATGGCCGCCGCGATGGGCGTGGACGCTTCGTTCGTATCGCGTTGCTTGGCGATCTTGGCGACCGTCGCGTCTTGGGCGAATTCCTCGGCCAATTGCTTGATGGCCTCGTCGAGGCAGCTTAGATAGTCTTGGACGTCGCGTTTGGCGATTGGCGGGGCTTCGTCCAACTCGTCGGCACACGCTCCGAGACCGTCGTGTGCTTGTTCCAATTGCTCGAACGCCTTCTCGAACCGCAATAGGTCGTCGGCCAGCCGCTTCGACGCTCTGCGCTCGGGGCGAGCAGTTTCAGACGATTTGAGAGTCTGGTTCCAGAAGGCCATTGCCGCAATCTCCGCTAATCGTGTTGCCGGTTTTTTCGAGGGGCGCGACCGTTCGTCCGCCTGGCAACACTACGTCACGACAAGAGCTAGTCAAGTTGGCGAGGACGTCCGATGTTTCCAAATTGCATCGGCGACGGAGAATCTAGGGACGGTAACGCCGGTATTGCGGCGGCCCAGCGGGGCGAGGGCACGTCGGACCGTTCCAACCGCTATAACCGCGCACGGGCGACGCGAAACGGCAACGCGATCGATCGAATCGCCAAGAGCGCCGCGCTTGCTCCGATCGTATCGGCCGCGGAAGATGGTTACGTTATGCGATGGCGGCGCAACCGGATTCACCTCCCCAGACAAAATTCTGCCGATGATGCACCAACGTGTCCGCTGGTCCGTATTGTCGAAACGGCACGTGGCGATGTGGGCCGCGGCGGCGATCGTTTGCTTCTTTTTGGCGTACGAGATTCCGGCGCTAAGTTGGATGATTGCGGCGTACGTGTTCGCGCTCGTTCAAATAACGCGCGCCGCGAACGCAAAGGCGGCTCTTCTAGCGGGCCTGGCGGTCGGGTTCTGTGCGTTTGCCGGCGAACTTACGTTTCTGTTTGGATTGTTCGGACCATTTTCCGTTTTCTTATGGCTCGTGGGCGCGTTTTGGATCGCTTCGTTTTGTTGGCTCGGTCGAGCCTTGCTCGTTCGTTATGGCGACAAGGCGGCGATGGCACTCTTGCCGTGCCTGTGGATCGCCTTGGAATACACGCGCAGCGAACTGTACTGGCTGCGGTTTAGCTGGCTGATACCGGGTTACGTTTTCGCGGGCCATGGGCAGCCGTTGCCGATTCGTTTCGTTGGCGTCTATGGCGTCGGGTTCTTGCTGACGTTCGTTGCGACGGTTTTCTGGCGCTTGGATGGACGGCGGCCGTTTGTGGCAGGCGCGGTCGGTTTAGTGTCGCTGGCGTGCGCGGTTTATTACGTTGGCGGCGAACGCGGCGTGGCCGACGCAGTGGCCGGCGCAGTGGCCGGCAACGCGGAAAGCGAGGGGCCGCTGATCGCCGGCGTTCAAATGGAGTTTCCCGATCCGTGGCAAGTCATCGCGGCGCTCGACGACGTCGTCGAGCATTGGCCCGACGCCGACATCATCGTGCTGAGCGAGTACACGCTGGATGGTCCGCCGCCGGACGCCGTGCGTTCGTGGTGTCGCCGCAATGAGCGCTACCTCGTCGTGGGCGGAAAGTCGCCGGTCGGGGGCGATGCGGACGATTTCTACAACACGGCGTTCGTCGTCGGACCGAGCGGCGATGTGGTGTTCGAGCAAGCGAAGTCCGTGCCGATTCAATTCTTCCGCGACGGCCGCCCTGCGCCGGCGCAGAGCGTATGGGAGTCGCCTTGGGGCAAGATCGGAATTTGTATTTGTTACGACATGAGTTTCTCGCGAGTTACTGACGAATTGATTCGCCAAGGAGCACAACTGCTGGTCGTGCCGACGATGGACGTGACGCAGTGGGGGCGACGACAGCACGAACTTCATGCGATGGTCGCGCCGAGTCGAGCCGCCGAGTACGGTGTTCCCATCGTCCGGGTCTGTAGTTCCGGCGTGTCGCAGATCGTGGATGACAGCGGCCACGTGAGGGCATCGTTGCCTTATCCGGGCCAGGGTGAGATGTTCGCCCGTCGCGTGCGATTCGCGACGACGGCGAGCGTTCCGCCGGATCGGTATTTGGCGTGGGTCGCCATCGCCATCGTTGCAGCCGCTCTCGTCGCGCTGCCACTTCCTTGGCGATGGACGGGCGCGGCCGCACCGGAGGGCTAGGTCGTCGCCGCTTCGACGGTCGCGTGCGTTCGATGAATATCGTGCGCGCGGTGCTTGCATGGAACGCGAGATAGAAAAGTTCGTTTTTGCACTATCCACACTTGACTTTAGTGCGCGTCGGATCGACCATGTTAGAACCTCTCGACCGATGCTCGTCTTGGGCGCAGACGACCGTTTGCGCCGTCTCGTTGGCCTGTATTGCCGTCTCTTGAGTCTTGCCGCTTTGGCGTTGCACCGTGAATCGAAAATCTGCAGATAGCAAGGTAGCGCGGCGTCGGCTAGCGCTGGAAACTCTCGAAGCGCGGCAGATGCTTTGCGCCGACGCTTTGTTCGGCGCCTTGTCCGCCGGCGGCGCTGCCCATGCCGGAGAGTTCGGATTGGGCGTCGAAACGTCCGCGCCGATACCGCCGGAAGGATTGCCGCCGGTGGTGCTTGGTCCGGCGCCATTTCGAGCCGCTGGACCTGCGGCCGCTCCACCGCCCACGGCGGCGAACGGTTTGCCGCTGCTTGAGAGTCTGCCCGGCGCGCCGGTGGCGTTGTATCTCGACTTTGAAGGCTTCACCGGTAACGGCTACGGCGGGCAGCAGACGCACAATCCTTACAGCATCGACGGCGATGGATCGACGTACAACGCGCAAGAGCAGGCGAACATCATTGCGGGTTGGATGCGGATCGCGGCCCACTTTGCGCCGTTCGACGTGAACGTGACGACGATCGAGCCGAGCGTGCCGCGGACGTGGACAATCGTCACGCCCAGCTTTGGCGGGCCGGGCTATAGCTGGGGGCAATTCAACGGGTTCGCGCCGAGTTCATTCAATCCGCAAGGCGATTTGCTGAGCCGCACGACGGGGATTCTGCACGAGATCGGACACGACTTCGGGCTGGCGCATCAGTCGGAGTACGATCTGCTTGGGAATAAGACCAAGGAGTATCGCAACGGCTACGATTCGCTGCACGGGCCGATCATGGGGGTCGACTTCGACGGCAGCGTGCCGAAGTGGTACATCGGGCATCCGTCGAACAGCCCTAGCGTGCTGCAGGACGACGTGGCCAAGATCGCGGCGAAGATCAGTCCGTTGCAAGGGGCCGGCGGCGATGGTTTTCGCGCGGACGATCACGGCAACACGATCGCCGCGGCCACGGCGCTGGCTTCTGAGAGTGGTGTGCAGGCGTCGTATGGAATTATCGAGCGGTTGACGGATCGCGACGTGTTTGCGTTCGTTGCCGACGGCGGCGCGGTTTCGATCGATGCGACGCGAGATTCGCTGTCCGGCGTCGATATGAAGCTGGAGGTATTCGCGGCCGATGGGACGCTGTTGGCGGCGAGCGACACGACGCCGAACGATCAGCAACTCGTCGTCACGGTGGCGGCGGGGACGTATTACGCGGCCGTTTCGAGCCACGGCGACTACAGCGATATCGGTCCGTACAACCTGACGGTGCAATCGTTGCCAGCGGGTTGGCGGCATCAAGACGTCGGCAACACAGGGCAGGCCGGTTACGTTCGCTACGACGCCACGACGGAAATGTTCGCCGTTGGGGGCAGCGGGACGCGGATCGGGTCGACGTCGGATTCGTTTCACTATGCTTATCAGACGCTCAGCGGCGATGGGGAGATCGTTGCCCGCGTGACGGCGGTCGAGGATACGAACTCGTCGGCCAAGGCGGGCGTGATGATCCGGCAGACGTTGGCGAATAATTCGCCGCACGCCTACATGCTCGCCGGGTCGACGAGCGGCCACTGGCTGCGCTCGCGGGCGACTGCCGGCGGCAATTCGAGCGATTCGCCGCGGACGAGCGAGCCGTTTGCGCCGATTTGGGTGCGGCTGGTGCGAAGCGGCGATACGTTGACGGGTTATTCGTCGGACGACGGGGCGGCTTGGACGCTGGAAGGGTCGGCTACGATCGCCGGGCTGCCGACCGAGGTGTTCGTCGGTTTGGCAACGACGGCGACGAACAACAGCGTGGTGAACGACTCGACGTATACGAACGTTTCGATCGTGGGCAACGTGGGCGAACCGCCGGAAGTGGTCAATGCGTTGCCAGCGCCGGCGAATCTGCGGGTCACGAATACGACGAGCACTCGCGTCGAACTGGCTTGGGACGCCGTGGCCGGGGCGACCGGCTATACGGTCGAGCGGTCGGCCGACGGGACTTCGTATGCGCAAGTGGCGACGACCGGCGCGGGCGCGACGACGTATTCCAATAGCGGGCTGACGAATTATCAGCGGTATTTTTATCGCGTGCGGGCGAACGACGCGGCGGGCGTTTCGGTTGCGTCGAACGTGACGAGCGGCCTGACGCGTGCTGGTGCGGTGACGAGCTTTACGGTGAGCAGTTGGACGGAAACGCAGCTCATTCTCAACTGGCGCGACCGCAGCGGCGAAACGGGATATCGCGTCGAGCGTTCGACGGACGGGACGAATTTTTCGACTGTGGCGACGGTCGGGATCAACGTGCCGAGTTACACGGACAGCGGCTTGACGCCGGGCGCGACGTACACGTATCGCGTGGTGACGCTCGACGCCCAAGGGGACGCGGCGACGGGCGGCACGTCGTCGACGTCGACGCGGCTGTTGGCGCCGAGCGGCTTTACGCTGAGTGAGATCGCGTCGGACCATATTTCACTTTCGTGGACGGACGTCCTCGGCGAGAACGAATACGTTTTGGAACGCTCGACGAACGGCGTCGATTTTTCGACGCTGGCGACGTTGCCGGCCGAGTCGACGAGCTACCGAGACGACGGCGTGGGGCCGCTGGGCGAGTATTACTATCGTTTGCAGGGGGTCAACGGATCGATTCCGGGAGCGATTAGTTCGACGCAATTTGCCGGCACGCCGAGCGTCGACCCGCTGCCTGCGCCGTGGATCGCGGCGGATGTGGGTAACGTTGCGGGGACGGGGGCGAGCGGATTCAGCGATGATGTTGGTGGCGGTCTTGGCGGCGGAACGTTCACGCTTATTTCGGCCGGCAGCGATCTGGTCAACACGACCGATTCGTTCCACTACCTGCATCAGACGCTGGTGGGCGACGGAACGATCATCGCGCGGCTGGCGTCGCTGGAGAGTACCGACGACAGCGCCGAAGTCGGGTTGATGATCCGCGAGACGTTGAACAACAACTCGAAGAGCGTCGCGGTCGTTGCCACGCCGGCGGCCGGCGCTTACACGCGATATCGCAGCGGCACGGGAAGCAACAGCGCGACGTCGGGGAGCGGCCAAAGCGGACCGCAGTGGTTCAAGCTGACTCGGGCGGGCAACACATTCACGGCATACACGGCCAGCGACGGTTCGACGTGGACGCAGATCGGCAGCACCAGGACGGTTTCGATGGTCGAGACGGTCTTCGTTGGCCTGGCTTCGATCAGCGGCGATGGCGACTTGCTCAACACGTCGACGTTCGACAACGTCTTTGTTGGATTCGACGGACCGATCGCGTTGCCGGTCGGTTATACGCTGGACGAAGACGGCGTTTTGGTGACTGGCGATCCGGTGACGGTGGCCGTGCCGCTGGGCGCGGGCTGGAAGTATCTCGACGATGGGTCGAATCAGGGGACAGCGTGGCGAGGGCGGACGTTCGACGACTCGGCGTGGGCCGCTGGCGACGGACCGCTCGGTTATGGCGATGGTGGATTGGGAACGACCGTGGCGTCGACGGACGCTGGGTCCAATCCGATCGTCACGACGTATTTCCGCCGTGCGTTTGCCGTCGCCGACGCTGCCGAAGTTACCGATTTGTTCGTGCAACTGATGCGCGACGACGGGGCGGCCGTTTTCTTGAACGGCGTGGAGATAATCCGCAGCAATCTGGCGGACGCCGCGGCGTTCGACACGTTGGCGACCGATACGATCGGCGGCGTGGACGAAACGGCGCTCAATCCGTTCAGTATTCGCGTGGCCGATCTGCCGGCCGGCACGCTGCGCGAAGGGACGAACGTGTTGGCGGTGGAGATTCATCAGGAGTCGACGACGAGTTCGGACATTCGATTCGACTTGCAACTCGAGCTGGGGCGACCGGCCGATCCGCCCGTGTTGCTCGGCGACGTCAACTTCGGCGTGGGCGCGACGGTTGCCGTCGTCGATTCGCCGACCAATGGATCGGCCGTGCTGGCGACGGACGGTAGTTTGACGTACACGCCTGACGGCGATTTTTTTGGGCAGGATTCGCTGACGTATCGGATTACGACCGCGACGACGGTGATTACCGCGGCGACTTCGCGGTGGCAGTATTTGGACAACGGATCGAACCAGGGTACGGC
>JAJDEG010000608.1 GCA_029259895.1 Planctomycetota bacterium | reverse complement strand
CAGTCGCTCGACGAGATCGTCGGCGGACTTCTCGAACGCCTGCGGCCCGTGGCGGACGAGTTGAATTGTCGCGAGTATCTCGACCGCGTCGAACAAATGGCCCGCGGTCCGGGTTGGTCCGATCGTCAGCGAGACATCTTTCTAGAAACGCGCGACCCGGCGGAGATCGTTCGCCGGCTCTCGCTGGCGTCGCGCGTTTCGGCCGCTTCTTAGATACGGATCGGCGCTGATCGCCGCGATCCAAAATGGCAAGGCGAACTTCGCCTCGGCCGGGTCGGCCGCTTGCGAAGTTCGCCCGTTGTATCGTCGGTTGCCGGCGTTGCGGATCGAAGCGTTAGCTCTGCAGCCGCTTGAGCACGTTGATTGCCTTGGCCGCGTTGTCGACGCCGCCCAAGGTCTCGACGAGCTTGCTCGCCGCCATGAGCGAATCGATGGAAATGCTGCTTCCGGCGGCTTGCTTCGCGCTCGTACCGGCCGGCCGGCCTTTCTTGCGACCAGGCTTTTTCTTCTTTCCCGTCGGCTTGCGATACTTGACCGCGCTAATCAAGCTGTCCGACACCTTAACTCCCTTCGCAGCCAACGCCTGCTTGATCTCCGACGGGCTCGCTTTGGGAACCATTTTCAAATACTCGCGAATCGACTCACTGCGATTCACACTTGCTTTCGCACCTTTGGCCATGACGAACGACTCCCTATCCGTGCTTGCGTAGTTGTAAAAAATTGCCAAGCCTAACACACGCAATAGTATAGGACGCGACTCGATGCATCACTACCCACCCCCCCGACAACTCGTTCATGTATTGTAAGATTCTAACTGTGTTGCGAGGACACGCTCGTACCGTCGACGCGCTTAAGCGGCCCGGACGAGCTTACGCCTCGAATTGGGTTGCGACGAAATCGTCGGCCGTCCGCCATCGAAAAAGCACGACCAACGGCCGAGGTCTCAAGAAACTGCACAGAATTGCCAAACGGCAAACCGCCATGCCGCCGTCGTAGAACGCAGCAACGACGGGGAGTTTAAAAATCGGCGTGCGATTACGTGCCCTTGCCCATTGCCCACTCCAAGAATATCGTAAGTACGGCCGCAAGACCCGCTGCCGCCGGCAGCGTGAATACCCAAGCATAGACGATCTTCGCGCCAATGCCCCAGTGGACCCCTTTTGCGTTCCGCGCCGTGCCCACGCCGAGAATCGAGGCCGTGATGGTGTGGGTAGTGCTTACAGGAACACCGAACATCGCCGCGCCGCTGAGAACGATTCCGGCGGCGGTCTCGGCGGCAAAGCCTTCAATCGGCCGGATGTGAGCGAGGTTCATGCCCAAAGTCTTGATGACTCTCCACCCGCCGGCGGCCGTCCCTACGCCCATCGCCGTCGCGCACGCCACGATAACCCAAAGCGGCATTGCGGCATCGGGCGACAAGACGCCATCGGCGATCATGGCCATCGTGATGACGCCCATCACTTTCTGCGCGTCGTTCATGCCGTGCGTAAATGCCATGAATCCGGCAGAAACGATTTGCAAGAATCCGAATGACTTGCGAACTTGTTGCCGCGTCATGACGTAGGCGACGCAATAGACGATGACCAAAAACACAAAGCCGACGGCAAATCCCAACAACGGAGACACCAGCATCGCGATGAGGATCTTGTTGATGCCCGACGAGTTGAGTACGTCCCAACCGACGCTCGCGACGACGGCGCCAACGAGTCCGCCGACGAGCGAGTGCGACCCACTGATGGGCAGGCCAAGCCGCGTGCAAAAAGCGACCCATAACGCCGCAGCCGCCATTGCCCCCAGAACGATAACCGGAGTGACGGCCTCTGGATCGACGATTCCTTTGCCGATCATGTTTGCGACTCTCTCCGACGCGAAAGCGCCGGCGAAATTGAGGATGGCGGCAAACAGCACGGCCGTCAGCGGCGCAAGAACGCGCGTCGACACGACCGTCGCGATGGCATTCGCCGAGTCGTTCCAACCGTTCACGTAGTCGAAAATCAACGCAACAATTACGACGATGATCAAGGTGGAGCTAGCGTCGGCCATCGAGTTCGTCCCCAGCGCAAGTTAGCATTCTGATAAAAAGGGGGCTGGCCCTTCGGGAAAGTGCGTTTCCATCGACAATTTCGCCGTGCCTCTGAGCGGTGCATCCATCGCTCCACGCGAAGTTAGCCGTTCTCCAGCACGATGCCTTCGAGAACGTTGGCCACATCCTGGCAGCCATCGATTGCCGACTCGATGTCGTCGACAATTTCCTTCCACTTGAGCACGTCGAGGGGATTCATACCCGACTTGAACAATCGAGCGAGCAATTCGTGGTTGATCCGATCGCCTTCGTTCTCGAGGCGACGAATATCGATACACAACTGCATGATGTCGTTCTTCTTTTTGATCACACGCAATTGACGAATCGCCGCCTGAACCGACTTGGCCGCATCGACCAATACTTGAATGAGGTCCTTCACTTCAGGAAGCACTTCGGTAATTTCGTACAACTCGATGCTGCGGGCCGCATCGTCGAGCAAGTCGATCACATCATCTTGCGTTTCGATCAACCTGCGAATATCGCCCCGTTCCAGCGGCGTAATAAATGACTGATGAAGCAATTCCATCGCCTCGTGCGTGTTCTCGTCGGCCTCGTGTTCGAGGCTCTTAATTTCCTCAGCGTGACGCTCGACATGTTCGAATTTGTTGAGAAACGCCGCGAAGCGAGACGACGCGGTCACGAGAATCTCCGCGCCCCGTTCGAAGTGGTCGTAGAACTTGTTGTTCGATGGAATCAGCTTGAACATAGTGAATGGTTTCCCAGGGGAAGCACGGACGTAGCTGGCCTGTGTGAGTCGAAGTCGAACTCGCCGCGACATGCGCCGTACGGCGGCCAACGCGGAACGACACATAATTGTTAGGAAACGGTCAAAATTGCATTAGCAATCAAAATAGCCACAACGCCGCGAAACGCAAGTAGCGCAGCAAGGCTCGCGGCGAAAATCCACGCCACAAATGGGGCAGCCGCCCGATTTCGCATATCGCGCGAGAACCGAAAGAATTTCCGCCGTTACCGGCTGTGCGGTTTGGGCAAGTGAATCGTGAACGTGCTACCCACGCCCGGCTTGCTGTCGACGACCACGCGACCGCGGTGAGCGCTGACGATGTGCTTGACGATCGCCAGACCGAGTCCCGTGCCGCCCAGTTTGCGGCTGCGAGCTTTGTCGACGCGATAGAAACGCTCGAACAGCCTCGGCAAATGCTCGGCTTCGATGCCCGCTCCCCGATCCGTTACGGAAACGAGCACTTCCGACGCGGTGCGCTCGACGGCGATCGTGACGTCGGAATCGGCGGCGCTGTACTTTATGGCATTGTCGAGCAAGTTGAAAACCGCCTGCTCCAGCAGCGGCGGCGCAATCTCGGCGGAAATGCTCACTGTAGCGTCGAAGCAGATGGCGACTTGGCGCTCCTTCGCCAACCCTTGGCACGATTGGATGGCGGCGTGGACCACTTCTCGGACGTCGGCCTCGTGAATGTCGAGTTCGCTGGCCCCTTCGCTCTGTTCGATTTTCGCGAGACTAAGCAAATCCTCGACGATGGCGGCCAGCCGGTCGGCCTGCTTGCCGACGATTCCCAAAAAGCGCTCGGCGTCGGCCCGCTGATCGAGTGCCCCGTCGAGCAGCGTCTCGACGAAACCCTTAATCGACGTGATCGGCGTTTTCAATTCGTGAGATACGTTGGCCACGAAGTCGCGGCGCAAGTTCTCCAGCCGGCGAACGTTCGTGACATCGTTGAGCACAATCACCGCGCCGCGCCGCTCGTCGCGTTCGCCCAGCGCGGTTCCGCGGGCCTGGATGACCCGCACCGACGCGGCGTCGAGCGTGATATCTTGCTGAATCGGTTCGTCGCACGTGACGGCCTGCGAGACAAATCTCCGCAATTCCGGATGCAGCACGAAATCTCGGACGTTACTTCCCAACGCCCGCTCGCGGCTGCATTCGAGCAATCCGGCCGCCGCCGAATTCATCGTAATGATCTTTTCGCGCGGATCGACCGCCATCACGCCTTCAACCATACTCGCCAGCACGGCGTTTTGCTCGCTGCTCTGGCGGAGAATCGTCTCAATGCGATCTTCCAGTTGGGCCGCCATCGCGTTCAAGGCCGTTGCCAGCCCAGCAAGCTCGTACGATTCCGGCAGCGGAAGCTGATAGTTCAAATCGCCTCGCGCAAAACACTCCGCCCCAGTGCGCATCTCCTCGATGGGCCGCGTAATCCGCCGCGCCATCAGCCAACTTACGCCGGCCGTAAATAGGGCGACGAGAAACCCCCACGCGATAAACCGATTCCGGACGGACGCGATCGCCTCGTCGACCATCGTGACCGGTACCGCGGCGCGAACGACGCCGATCGTCCTGCCGTCGTGCTCGATCGCGTTGGCAACGTAAAGCATCCGCTGCTTCGTCGTGTCGCTATACCGCATCGAATCGCCCGAGCCCGACGCGAACGCCGCCACGATCTCCGGACGGTCCTTGTGGTTGTTCATCGCGGCCGGTTTTTCTCGCGTATCGGCAACGACCTTCCCGTCGGGCAACACGATCGTAAACCGCGTCGCCGTCTTCTGGCTGAAGTAATCCAGCAACGCATGCAATTCGTCGAGCTTTCCGTCGGCCAACAACGCCCTGCCATCGCGCAGCGCCAGTTCGCCGCGAACGTTCAGATCGCTACGCACGCTCTTTAGATAGAATTCCTCGAACGACCGCGCCGCAAACCAACCCGCAGCGAACAACGCCGTCAGAGCGATTACGAGAAACGTCGGAAATATCTGCCAGACGAGTTTTCGATTGCGCAAGGATCAATCCGTAACTGCGTAAGAATGCCGTACGTACTAGACCGTACGCTCGTACGACGTGGAACAACGTCGCTCGCGCCGGCCGAACCCACGAAGTGTATTCCCACCACGCTCAAGCCTCAAGCTCAAGCCTACCCTCTATTCCTTAAACCGATACCCGACGCCACGAACGGTCTGCACGTAGTCGGCGCGGTCGCCCAGTTTCTTTCGCAAACCGGCGACCTGCACGTCGACCGAACGCTCCGTGACCGGATAATCTTCGCCCTTCACCGCGTCGACGATCTGCGCCCGCGTGAACGTCCAACCGGGCTTGCGGGAGAGAAAATGCAGCAGCGCGAACTCCGTGTACGTCAGTTCGACGGGCTTCCCCTCCAGCAATGCTTCGTGCCGAACCGGATCGACCGTCAAGTCGTGAATTCGCACCACGCTTCGCTCGTCTGGAACATTCGCCGATTTCCGCCGCAACACGGCCTTCACGCGAGCCAACAGCACCCGCGGGCTGAACGGCTTCGTCATGTAGTCGTCGGCCCCCAACTCCAGACCGGTCACGACGTCCGCCTCTTCCGTCTTCGCGGTGAGCATCAAGATCGGCAAGTGCTTCGTCTTCGAGTCGCCCTTCAGGCGGCGGCAAACTTCCAGCCCGTCGACGTTCGGCAATAGCAAATCGAGCACGATCAAGTCGGGCAAGTCGCGCCGCGCCTGCTCGATCGCATCCTCGCCGGTCGATACGCATGCGACGCGATAGCCCTCGCGCGTCAGGTTGTACCGGACCAATTCCAGCAGGTCTTCCTCGTCGTCGACGACCAGAATGCGTTCTTTCGCCATGCAAACGCCCCTCACCAAAGCTTAATGCTTTCCACAATTTCTATGAATGGAATGTACCACGGCCATGTTAGCAATCGGTTAAGGACCGGTTCGGATTTACCGACGGTTCGCCAAGGCTCGCCGAGAAAACGCGGACGGCGTATGCTGGGAGCGACAAGAACCGAATTCGGCGGACTGAATTCGCGGACGCAGCGGCAGGCGGCGTAACGCAAGATATACGTT
>JAJDEG010000607.1 GCA_029259895.1 Planctomycetota bacterium | reverse complement strand
AAACGCCGCCCACCGCCCGAAACCCAACGCGCCGCTCATCGAGCCGCCCCGCCAAAAAAAGCCGCCGCCCATCCACGCTACCCAGCTTTGACGCCCCGAAACCAACCGCCTACAATCAGCGCGCCGAACAGGATTGGGGGGGGCCCAGAGATTCGTTCAATAAGGTGGCCGCCGAGCGACGTCGGTTGCCTTCCCAGGCTGCGTGACTTGCCTGGTCGTCCGCGAGCGGGTGGTGGGAGCGTCAAGGATTATTGTGTTTTCGAGGATCGGCGTTTTGCTTCGAGAACTGAACAGAGGAGTCGACGATGGGGCGGCGAATCGGCTTTTGGATGATTGCGGCGATGCTGGCCGTCTCGGCTGCGGAATTGGGCCGAGCGGCGGATGATGACGCGTGGAAGCTCGTTTGGAGCGATGAGTTTTCCGGGGCGTCGCTCGACTATGCGAAGTGGGGCGTCGACGTCAATGCGTTCGGCGGCGGCAACGACGAGCTTCAGCTCTATACGGACCGCAAGGAGAATGTGCGCGTCGAGGATGGATCGCTCGTTATCGAAGCTCGCAAGGACAATCCCGGCATTCAGGGAACCGTGCGCGAGTATTCGTCGGGACGCGTGCGGACGAAACATCGCGGGGACTGGAAATATGGCCGTATGGAGGTGCGGGCGAAGCTGCCGGACGGGGACGGGATGTGGTCGGCGATTTGGATGATGCCGACGGAGGAGAAATATGGTGGCTGGGCGGCGAGCGGTGAAATTGATATCGCCGAGACCAACGGCAAGTCGCCGGAGACCGTGCATTTGACGATTCATCACGGCGGCGGCTGGCCGAACAATCGGCAATCGGGCGGCAAGCACTCGCTGGC
Source organism: Planctomycetota bacterium (assembly GCA_029259895.1). GTDB lineage: Bacteria > Planctomycetota > Planctomycetia > Pirellulales > PLA5 > PLA5. The sequence continues at coordinate 6,810 of JAJDEG010000607.1, read as the reverse complement.
CAAAGGACGCTTCAGCGACGACTTTCACGTGTATGCGATCGAGTGGGAAGCGAAGTCGATCCGCTGGTTCGTCGACGGCAAGCAGGCACACGAAGAGACGGCCTGGGAGTCGAGCGGCGGGGCATTCCCCGCGCCGTTCGATCAGGAGTTTCATTTGGTCTTGAATCTCGCGGTGGGGGGGCGGTTCGTGGGACGGCCGAGCGAGAAGACCGTTCTTCCGAAGAAGATGTTGGTGGACTACGTGCGCGTTTATGAGGCACGGAAGTTAGATTAGCGGTGGATCGCGAAGGGAAATTCGGTGGTGTTGACAGCGTTTGTTTCGTCGGGTCAGATACTTGATTCCTGTCGTTCGCGCGGCGAAGGGGCGATGCGTCCTTCGGCGTAGTGCGAGCGAGGCTACGATAGCCGCCGCCCCCTTCGTCTAGTGGCCCAGGACACCGGGTTCTCAGCCCGGGAACAGGGGTTCGACTCCCCTAGGGGGTACCTTTCGCCACCGCTTGCCACGGTGGTCTTTTCGTTGCCAAACGCGTTAATCGCCAACACGTTACGGCGACTGACAAGTTCGTTTTCGTCATCGGCCGCTTCGCCACCGCTCGCCATCTCCGGCCACGTATCGCCGCCTGACTGCGCCCCAAAATGCGCCCACGTATCGGAAGCCGAATCGGCACTGCGTTCGGGATGTGCCTCTATGGGAACGTCGTCGGAACCGGTTCGTCGAAGCGACGCAGGTTCGGACTCCGGCCCGCTCGGCGGCTTCGTCAGGTCCGGCAGCCCTTCCAACGCCCCCCTCAAGTCGTGTAGCCGAGTGTGGGCGTAACGGCCTATTGTCAGCGTTGGTGTTGAGTGACGCGCAAGCTCCTGAGCGACCTTCACCGACGCTCCGCCGTTGACGATGCCGGAAATGTACGTGTGCCGCGTTCCGTGGAAATCAAACACCTCCCCCGCGCTGTTTTCATATTTCAGGAAGTCCGATTTCTCGCGACGTTCCCGCTCACGTTCGTCATCCCCGGCGGCTTCGATCCAACTTGCCCGCGCCGCGGCCAAGTCACTTCTAAGCATGCGGGCGGTCTTTAGGGGAAGTTTGGCGAACAGTTTTTCCTTGGGCGGGCGTCCGTCCAGAAAGTCGCCCAACATCGCGGCCAAGTGCGTTCCGATCGGCTGGCAATCCCTACGGCGTCGTTTCGAATGGGCGGCGTCCACCGTCACGGTCGGCGGATCGCCGTCTAGGTCAAATGATTTCGGCGTGAGGGAACGCAGTTCGCCAGCGCGAAAACCGGTTCCCAGCGCCAATCGATAAAGCATTGCCCGATCGGGCCCCGAGATCTTGTGTTCGGGGAGCGTGCGGGTTTCGGTCGCGGCCAGAAGCCACCGAGCTTCGTCTGGCGTCAACTCGCGGCGAATCCGCTTCGGATCCGCATCGGCATTGAATCTCTCCAGCGATTCTAGGGCGTCGTCTTTAGATCGTTTGTCGCGACGCATCCACGCCGAAAAGTTCTTGATCGCGGCCAAGTAATGATTGCAAGTTTTCAGCGACCGGCCCTCGTTTCGTAAATCGCCGATCGCCCGCTGTACGGCAGACGCCGTCAGGTCGGAGATGTATTCGGCACGGCAACGATCCACGACTACGCGAACCTTTTCGCACGTTTCGGTACAGTGTTGCGCCGTGTTTCCGCGACTTCGCAGATCGGTAACGAACTCAGCCAGATGGTCGCGAATCGATCGGCGATTCTGCGTTGCAAATCGATCGTGCGATGCATCAATGATGCCATTACGGCGTAACATCGCGTCGTTTTCAAGTTTGGCCGCAAAACGCACCGCCGCGTCGCGGTCAGGCGTTTCGGCGCTCACTCGGCGGCGTTTGCCGTTTTGGTCAAAGTATTCGATCGTATACTTGTTCGCCTCCGCGACGATGCGCGTTTCGTCCAGGTTCACCTTTTGCCGTTTGACGTTGCCATCAGCGTCCGTCCACACGGCATAGCGAACGCCGCGCCGCGTTTCGATTCTGGCGCCGCCGGGAAGCGACTTTGAACGGGTGCGTTTGTAAATCGTGGCCATGAAGGTCGCCCTTTCTTTGCTAGGCATAATGATAAAGCCGTAGGGCCACGTGCTCCACCCTAGGCGCCATGCACAGCGGACGATGTTTCGGCCGCAGCCGACATCCCATTGTCTCATCGGGCTGGTGAAGCATCGCAGCGGGCGCCTTCACCTGAATCGGATCTGACAATTCCGACATTCGATGCAACCGACCCGAGAAATGCCGGGCAGTTAGCCCCAGGTTCACGGTTGTCACTTCCCGACAAAATGTCGGATGTTTCTGCGCTTCTCGCGTGCTCGATGTCCGGCGTTTCGCCAAAGCGTTCGTCCTCGCCAGCGAGCGTCGCGACGTCGAAATGCAAAACCTTGTGTTGCCGACCATGCAGCATGCGGCGAACCGTTAGCGTCTTGCGTGGCTTGTCAATGCTCTTGAGGTGTCCGTGCTCATTGAGCCGTTTACGAAGAGTTGTGGCCGACACGGCAAGACTAGCCCCTTGCTCTTGGGCGAATCTTTGCACTTCCGCGTACGACGCTTCAGGGTCGAGATACACGTCCCTTCCGTCAATCCAGCCGATTTGTTTTCCGTTTGGCCGCCATCGGTCGTCTTCACCACCCGTCGTTTGACCGGGCGTCAGTTTTTCCCAACCCCACGCACCGGGCATATCGTCCGGCACTTGTCCGCATTTCGATGCGAGATGGACACGTCGTGTTGCGAGCAACGAGGTTAGCAAGCGAACGAATTGTTGGGCCGGCTCCTCCGTGTCCTGCTCGTTCGTCTGCCGCGCCACGGCTTGGTCGAGTGCCCTCCAGCACCGACCGCGCAGGCCGTCGGCGTCATCGGAGGTGATGGCGCCGACTTCGCACGCGAAGCGGAGAAACGTCTCGAAACCGACGAACAACTCGGCCACGTTTCCTGGCATCCGTGCGTGCTGCGCGGCGTTTTGGGCGGTACGACGCAGTTTTTCTATCCTCGGCCGCCAGCTTTCCCTCATCGCCTCGTAGTGCGGCGCGAGCCAACGAAGGAATCCTGCAAGGCTTTGCGCATACAGGCCCGCTCCGGCATCGTGCTGACATTGGGTTAGCCGCTCGACGGAAATATCGCTCCGCTCGACTTCGACGACGAACGTGCGTGCCCTAATGGAATGGCCCCTCGGTAGATCCTCGCCCGACGAAACAATCATCCCCCGCGGATGCCGCTCAGGACGCAAAGATGCTTCGGCGGTTAATCGGTTACGCCCCGTTTGATTGCCCTGGGCACGCAACACACGCTGTGCCTCACGGTGCAGTCGTGCAACGTCCTGGGGCGCCCCGCCCGGCGCGAAGTCGTCGATGACGAAGACTGCGTCCTTAGCAACAAACGCCATCGCCTCCAAGGCGTTCGCTGTAGAAGCCCAATTGCCGGGCAGGCTCGTCCTAGAAAACCCCGCCCCAAAGTGTTGCTGCTGCAAGGCGGTCAATTCCGACTTAAAACTTCCGCTCGCCCCAACGAGAAACAAGCTTAGGTCGACAGGCCCCAACACCGCCCGGTAAACGGCGGCCAGCAACGGGAAGGTGATCCATTCCGGCGCCACGCGCAAAAAGCCAAGACTGGCGCGTACGGCCCGCAGAAGATCGTCGTCTTCGGCCGTTTCCGGGAGCTTGTAGTGACGCAGCGACGTCGGTAAATCGACGGTGATGCTTTGTTGGCAGCCCTCTGGTCCAACCGCTCCGTCGGCGTGCAAATAGCTCCAAGTTCCCTCAATGTTGCGCCAACCCACATGACCGTACACAACTCGCCGCGTTTTATTTTCTGAGAGTGATTGAATCGCCGCGGGTAGGGACCGTGACTCACCGGGCCATACGATCGCGTCACTGCCCCATTGCGGAACCACCCACTGCTCCGGCCGCGAAAACTGTTCCGCGGCAACTTCGATTCGTGGCAACAACCGTCCACTGGACAGCCGCCCCTCGACGCCCAACACCACTCGGCGTTCAAGTCCATCGTCATGCTGGGTTTCATCGACGATTCTGGCAACGAAATTGCATACCGGCACTTTGGCCGGACCATGCGGAAAAAACCTCTTTCGGCAAATGCATTGCGACTCGTCGTCAACAAAAAACTCGTCAGGCCTGCCATGCAACTGCTGAGGTGACAAGGATGCGGTGATTTCCGGCACGCGCGCTTTCATCACACGGTCGAAGTCCGTCATACGAACATCCGCCTTTCGCAGATCCTCCTTCAAGCTTGCATACGCCGCCGGGTCTCGATGCGACGTCCGGGCGACGTCGTTGAGAAGCTCTGCGTCGGCGTACATGGCCTGTGGTCCCCCGGAATCCAACTTTTCCAATAGACGGGCCACAACTTTCTCTGATTCTGTGGCGTGTTCCGGGACTCCCACCAATGCGCAAATGTCGCGCACCGCCGTCGAGGCGGCCTCCCCACTCGACTCCGTTGCCCGCAGACCCGCACTCAACAAGTCGTCGATGCCTTTGCCATTCTCCGCTGCCCACGTCTCCAACGTGACCTCGTGTCCCTCCTGTTTGAGCCCGCAAAATGCGTCGCGCAGTTGACTCGCGACCATTGGATTTGTTCTAGCGTCGGCGTCAAACGCCAGCCGCACGCGGCGTGTCTTTAGTTCTCGCAACACGGGAATGCAGGCGCGCCAACTCGCTACGCCTGGGATCGAAATCGTCGGTAGCTTGGAGAGGCACATCGCCACGTCAGCCTTCAACTCCCCTTCCGTCACGCGCACTTCTTCGCACGGACCAGCGACTCCCACCGGCACGTGAACCGGCGCTCCGGGACTGCTTCCGCCAATTTTCTTGCTCGACAAATACACGTATCTTGGGCCTCTGTCGGGGGCCACTTCGCGTCGCACCTTTAGCGCCACGATGCGCCCTGCCGTATCGCGTACCGGGATTAGAAGACCAGCCGGCCCGCGCACCGCTAAAGGTCGTCCGGAAATTCCGGGCACAAGTTTCGCGGAATCTGGACGTTCGGCGGCGAGGGCCCTAGCGGCACGCCGACGTTCTTCGGTGCCCGATTCGTCATCACTGGGCAACGTGCCGTAGCCACGACGATCGATCTCCTCTGGCGAAAGGCCCCGCGCCACCAGTCGCTTCCGGTCGTCGATAGAAAGCGGCAGTTCGGCGAGCAGAATCTGGTATGCGTGATTCAGCGTGTCGGCATCCGCGCGGTGCGTCTCGTTCGTCGGCGCGTTCGGAAGGGAGCTTTTGTCAGAATTGTTGCGTCCCTGTGGGTGCGAGCTAGTCGCAAGTTTTTTTTCTGTAAGGGGATGCACGAAGTAGTTTGCGCCGGACTTGTCCTTTTTTATTAGGACCTTTCCGACCGTCGCCTTCGTCGGGACTTCTTGACGCCGGCATTTCGCGGCGCTGCCGTCGTCGGCGACGGAGCACCACGATTCTTTCTCGCAGATTGGACAAGGGGCGTGGCGAGAGACGTCGATCCACTTCGTCGTTGGCTGGCCTTCTCGACGAAACTTCGTAAAATGTGAGCGCTGCATGACTCGTTTCCTGTGCAGATGGTTGATTGGGCAAGCGAACCGCCGGCCGACACTGCCGGCGGTTCGCGTCTAATCGCTTTGGGTTCGGCGTTCAAAAGTCCAGCTTCGGCAATCGGGACAGCCGGCCTCGATCCACGCGATCAATTCGGCCCGCACGTAGCGTACGGAGCCTCCTATTTTCACGGGTCGCGGCGCTTGGCCCGACCGCGAGTGCCGCCACAAACTCCGTTCACCCAAATTGCACAATTGCGCCGCTTCCGCGGTGTTCAGCAACGCGGGAATGATTGCCGTACGGGTCGAATCTTGTGAATGTGAATTGTTCACGTTGCGGTTAGCTCCAGATTCTCAGTGGCGTCGACTCAAGGACGGGTCGGAATCTCACGATGGGTAACGGTAGCGGCAACCAATGGAACGTCTCGTTCCCGACGGGCAGGCCTTCATTCTGTTTCTCGGTGGATAATCGTCGCCCAGCTGGGCCATTGCATTTCGTGATAGTTAATCGAGAAGCGATTACACCGTCGGGATCGTCGCGGCGGCCTGGGTTTGCTGGCGGCCGGTCGGGATGATCCGCCGGCCACGGCCCGGCAGTTCGTCGAGCATGGCGGGACGTGGTTCGATCGTTCATCGCGAGCCGCCTTTCGCCGAGATGTGCCGCACGGCCGGGCAGCCCGAGTCGATCCATTCTTGAATCGAGCCGGGTCCGGTCGCCTTCCATCGCACCAGCGCGCCCAGTTTGATCGGCCTAGGCATCTTGCCGGCATCGCACAAGCGATAAACAGTCCGCGGCGAACAGCCGCAGATTTCGGCGACGCAGTCCACGTCGATTAACTTGGCGGTCGTTTCCGCCATGGGAGAGATGTCAGTCACGATCTAGGCTCCGCACGTGGTTATGAAACCAACAGCAAGCCCGTTGCTTGCCCTCGTGCGGATTTTCGGCCGACGCAATTGCGTCGGCTAACGCGACAATCGAATTCCCCGTAAGTCACGTGTAGTCAGACGCTTACGGCGCTTCCGTGAATTGGCAATCGCAGCCGACGGAAGTCATTTCGTCGGATTCGTCGGTTCTCGCCGCCGTTTTCGCGAACATGCCAAGCGAATCGTGTCCGCACTAGCATCCACGTCGTGGGGATATTTCAGGGTGTAAGCGTCGTAGATGGACTGCCACGTATCGCCCTTATCCCGGCGCGGTTGGGCAAACTTGCGCCGTTTTGCTGTCCAAGCGCTCTCCGCGCGTCCTCCTTTTCGTGGTTCGACGCTCATGTCGATCGCATCT
>JAJDEG010000606.1 GCA_029259895.1 Planctomycetota bacterium | reverse complement strand
TTCCAGGCCTTGGAAGCTGTAGGGACTGCTGCGCGGCTTGAAGGCGCCGGCTCGCAGCAGCCGCACGCCGCGGCTCACCAGGAACTCGGCCGTGCGCAGGATGTTGTCCTCGCCTTCGACGGAACACGGACCGGCGATGATAGTGAATGTGCTGGGGCCGATCGACGTTTGCTCGGTTCGCACGACGGTGTCGTCGGGGTGCATCTCACGGCTGGCCAGCTTGAACGGCTTGGTGACGCGGATCAGTTCCAGCACGCCGGAGAGGGACGCGAGCCGTTCGGGCTCGATGGCGGCTGTGTTGCCGGTGATGCCGATGGCGGTCCGCGTGGCGCCGGGCATGGGATGGGGCGTGAGGTTCAATTCGATAATCTTGGCGACAACGCGCTCGACGTCGGCTTCGTTGGCCCCGGCTTGCATGACGACGAGCATAAGAGACTGCCTAATCTGGCGGATTGGAGTGAATGAGTGGCACTTGTTGTGTCGCGGTCTCCGGACCGCGACACCTCGACCGACCGAAAGCCTCACGCCGTCGGGAGACAGTGCCATACCGGTGAAAAGGTGGCTTGCCCAGCGATGCCACGTAAGTTGCTATGACGTATATGATAGATAGCCACCGTGGATGGGAACATGGCTGGACTTTGGATCGCCGCGAGGCGCGTTGCTGGACAACGCACGATGACACGATGAATAACGATATACAGTCGCAAAGTTCAGACGTCGAACGGGCGGATCGGCCGCCATCGCCCATGCCGCGGCGAGAGAACTCCACACTCACCGTGCTGGGGTTGCTGGTGATCGCTGGCGTCGTGCTGTTCCTGCTGGTCAAGCGCAGCCGCGACGCGCAGTCGCCGGATGTCGCGCTTTCGCACCCGGCTGTCGGTGCGGCGCTGGTGGACTTCGACGTTGCCGTCTTGACTGGCGAGGGCGAGGACGTTCTTGCCGGCGATCTCAAGGGCAAGGTCGCACTGATCAATTTCTGGGGGCCGTGGTGCCGTCCGTGTAACGACGAGTTTCCGCACCTCGCCAAACTTGCCGAGAACCTGCGCTCGCGAGACGAATTCCGTTGGTTGCCCGTCACTTACGGTTCGCCAATCGACGTTCCGCCGCATCAATTGCGGCAAGACGCTTCGGCGTTTCTTGCGAGCAGCGGGTTGAAGACCGTCACGTACCACGATCCTCGACAGTCGCTCATCGGCGGAGCGTCTGCCGCCGGTGCATTCGAGAATTCGTTTCCTTGCACGATCTTGCTCGATAAGTCCGGACACATCCACGCCGTTTGGAACGGGTACTCGGCCGGCACGGAAAAGCAGATCGAGGCGGCGGTGATGGAATTGCTCCAATGACGCGGCCGAAAACCGGCCGAAGAAGCGCTGATCGACGGCCTGTTTCCTATTCAGCCAACGGCCGGTTCGGTAGGATGCATCATGCGGATTCAATCTTGTAGTGTGGGTCGAGCAGAGCGAGGCCCACCGGATTGCATCCGCACCGTTCTGGCTTGGTGGGCCTCGCCTCCGCTCGACCCACCCTACAAAGACTGGAATTGTCGTGGCAATGTCGAGTTCCTCCACCATTGAACCCGCTGCCGCCGTGCCGTTGCCGGACAATATTCAGAGCGTGCAGCCGGGCGGCGGTCGCTGTTATGCGATCGAACTGGCTTGGGGTCGCTGGCGGCGGTGGTGGTTAAAGACGTTTCGCCGCGGATACGTGCGGCGGATGGCGGAAAAGCGGCGGGGGCCGGAGGGCGCGATTTCGCCGGGTGCGCCGCACGAGATTCTCGATCCCCGCGACTTGAAGTATTGCCGCAACCGGTGCCAGGCGTATTGGGACGCGGCCGACGATCCGTTTCGCTGGCGGGAGCGGTTGCCGTTTGCCCGCTGGGGACTGGCGGAGTTGCAACTGATGGGCTGGCCGCTGGTGGCAGCGACAGTTGCTTCGTTATTCGCGCCGTGGCCGTATTTGTTGGTCGCCGCCGGGCCGCTGGTTGTGCTCGGTTTGATCGTTTATTTTTTTCGCGATCCGCCGCGTCGCGTGCCCAGCGAAACCGGCGCGGTCGTGGCGCCGGCGGACGGCAAGGTGGTGGAGATCGCGCGGATCGACCACGATGAGTTTTGCGACGGCCCGGCGGTAAAGATTGGGATTTTCTTGTCGATCTTCAACGTTCACATCAATCGGGCGCCGCTGTCGTCGCGAGTGGTGGAACTGCGGTACTCGCCGGGCGAGTTTCTCAATGCCTTGCGGCCGGAGAGCGCAATCCGGAACGAGAACATGTGGATCGGGCTCGAGGCGGAGGAATCGCCGCAGCGGCGGTATTGGGTGCGGCAGATTTCCGGCGCGATCGCCCGACGGATCGTGTGCGACCTTCGGCCCGGCGAAAGGGTGGCCCGGGGCCACAAATTCGGCATGATCAAACTGGGCTCGCGGACGGAGCTAGTTTTGCCGGCCGAAGGGCTGGAAATCGCGGTCAAGCTGGGCGAGAAGATCAAGGCGGGCACGACGATAATGGGGCGGTACGGCTGAGGGAGAAGGTTCAAGTCTCAAGGTTCAAATAAGGCTTAAGGTTCAAGGTCCAAGTGCGAATCGGACCCACTTTAGGCGAGAGGGCGGCTATCTTGAACCTTGTGCCTTGAACCTTATTTGAACATTGAACCTTGAGACTTGAAACTTTCCCATGAAGCCCATCCGCACCGTTGCCGTCTTCCCGACCATGTTCACGCTGGCGAATCTCGTCTGCGGGTTCTTTGCCATCGTCGTGGCGGCGCGGGTGGAGACGCCGAGTTCGCCGCAGCCGCCGACGACGGTCGCCCGCGCGGTGCGCGACTTCGACAGCCAAGACGAGAATCACAACCTGATGTTGTGCGGCTGGCTGATTTTTCTGGCGATGGTGTTCGACGCACTGGACGGACACGTGGCGCGGCTGGCCAAGGCGACGAGCGACTTCGGGGCACAGCTCGACAGCCTGGCGGACTGCGTCACGTTCGGCGTCGCGCCGGGGTTCCTGTTGGTGAAAATGTGCCACTCGTTCACGTTTCTGCATCGCGATCAGACGATCCAGCCCGTGTGGATCATCGCGGCAGGATTCGCATCTTGCGCTGCGCTTCGACTTGCGCGATTCAACGTCGAAGCGGACGAGGAAGACGACCACATGCACTTTGGCGGGCTGCCATCGCCGGCCGCGGGCGGTGCGATCGCGTCGTTTGCGATCTTGTTCTATTCGTTGCGGCTGCAGCCGACGCCGTTCGCGTATGCGGCCGAGTTCGACCGCGCGTTCCAGATGATCTTGCCGTTCTACGCGATGCTACTGGCGTTGTTGATGGTGACGCGACTGCCTTATCCGCACGTGGTGAACCAGGCGCTGCGCGGTCAGCGGAGTTTTGGCCACGTCGTGGCGATCGTGTTCGCCTTGGTCGCGCTGACGCCGATCCGCAACTACGTCGTGCCGCTGGCGTTCATGCTGTTCGCGCTGGGTCCGCCGGCCGTCTATGGCTGGCAGCGGTTGGTGCAGCGCCGGGAGAGCCGGGAGCCGCTGTTTTAGCCGGGGCTGGAGCCTGGAGAAGGAGACACCGATCGGCGTTGCTCCACCATAAACCGCTACGTACCAATAATTTAGGGCCGCCGGAGACAAGTGTCTCTGGCGGCCCTATTCTCGTCGAAGCAACCAATGGCCCGATGCGAACAGCGCGGGTGCAATTCACATCGGGGCGCACGTCAAGAGAAGTTGCCTACTTCTTCTTGGCGGCCTTCTTGGCAGCCTTCTTGGCACCCTTCTTCGCGCCCTTCTTAGCAACCTTCTTCTTGGCGGCTTTCTTCTTGGCCACTGTTCGTCCCTCCGTTCAAAGGTAACAGGTAGGCTTTCCAATCCGCACCGTCGATGTCGCCACTCGGCGTCATCACCCTTGGGTTACGAGCGGTACCTACCGTGAATGCCGAAGTCACTTCCTGTCGTCTTCGTTGCTCGCGTGAATCTTTCGATTCACTCCTTCGTGCGACTCAAGTCGGTCGTCGAAGGTCGGCCGCAAGTTTTTCGTTTCGCGATTCGTATTTCGTATCGACGGTTGCGGTCGTCGCGAGCGTGCTTTCGAGTCTTGCGAATGCTCTTGAGATTCCTTAAACGAACTCCATTTCGCCTCGCATCGACTCACTCTTTCCCACCATCATGCCACTTGCTTTAGGTTCGTCAAGAGCATTCTTATCAACTTTCTATAGGAATGCCAGAAATATTTCAAGCGATGCGTCGCGCTTCGCGAGCGTTTTCTCTTCGTGCGGTCTCCGCACGACAACGACGCGCGCGGCGCGTTCGATGTAATTCGTTTGCGTGCGCGCCGCGCTTCGTCGATGGCGATCGCGCGCGACCTTCGCAACATCGGCGATCGACTTCGCGCTGGCGACACCATGCAATGACGCGCGAACGGCGCGCTGAAGGCTTGCGGCGTTCGAGGTGCGGGCACGATCGATGACGGCGGCCGATGTGCCGTCGACGACTGGGCTGTTCTCAATACAACCACACGGTCGAACCGTCGCGAAGGCGGCCCGCGGGCTGGCGTCGATGGCGTTCGATGCCGAAAAAGGCCCGTTTTTCCGGGGATAATACACCAAGGTGGACCCAACGCCGCAGCGAGCCGCGGGCCAGGGCGACGCTCGTTTCGCGTTCATTCCACGCGGCAAGGATGCTCGCCCAGGCGTGCGCGAAGTGCGTGCGGCGGACGTGGATCGGATCGAAACCGTACCAAGTGGCGTCGTGATCGACGACCGTTGCGCCGTGTTGCTCGGCCGTGCGGCGCACGGCTTCATCGATCGTCGCGGCGCGTCGCTTGGCCTCGTCGAGGGTCAATCGACAGCGCGGAAAGATGATGCGACGAATCGTCATGTACCTTCGCGGCCCCAGTCGTTGGATGCTCGCCAAGGGAAGTGCGGTCACGACGACGCGGCGCGCGACACTTTGGCAGCGGAGCAAAATTTTTTCCACCCAGCGGCAAATTATTTCCGGATCGACCTCGTACATGAGGTCGTTGCCGATGTCGGTGAGCAGCGCGAAGGAAGCCTCCGGACGCGGCGCGTCGGCAAGCTCGCGCCACAATCCGGCATCGAGCATGCTGCACAGGCCTCG
>JAJDEG010000605.1 GCA_029259895.1 Planctomycetota bacterium | reverse complement strand
TCCCACCACTTTCGTTAAGCGAGCAGGCTATCGACGACCTGCCCTTCTACGTCGGTCAATCGGTAGTCACGGCCATTGTGGCGGAACGTGAGGCGTTCGTGGTCGAGTCCGAGTTGGTGCAAGATCGTGGCGTGGAAGTCGTGGACGTGGACGCGGTTTTCCGCGACGGCGATGCCGTGCTCGTCGGACGCGCCGTGGACGATGCCTGGCTTGATGCCGCCCCCGGCTAGCCACGACGAGAAGACCTGGTGGTGATGTTCGCGGCCCTTAGCGTCCTTGGCGGCGTTGTAGGGCGTGCGGCCGAATTCCGTGGTCCAGACGAGCAGCGTGTCGTCGAGCAGCCCGCGCTGCTTCAAGTCGGTTACGAGCGCGGCGATTGGCCGATCGACGTTCGCGGCCAGCGGCGCGTGGGTGGCCATGTCGCCGTGGGCGTCCCAGTTGTTCGCCGAACCGACGTCGATCAATTCGATGAACCGCACGCCCCGTTCGGCGAGCCGGCGGGCGACGAGACACTGCCAACCGAAGCCCGTGTTTTGGCCCGGCGCGAGCCCATACATATTCAACGTGGCATGGGTCTCGCGAGAAATATCGAGTGCTTCCGGCGCTTCGCTCTGCATACCGAAGGCCGTTTCAAAGGAACGAATGCGCGCCTCGAGCGCTGCATCGGCCGCGCGGTCGGCGACGTGCCGCCGGTTCGCGCGGTCGAGCAGATCGAGTTCCATCCGTTGCAAGTCCGCTGATCCGGCGAGCGGGTTGACGTCGGGGATCGGATTTGCGCCGGGCACGATCTGCATCCCTTGGTGCGAACCGGGCAGGAAGTCGCTGCCCCAGGTCTGGCCGCCGGCATAAGGAGCGTGCGGCGCGAGTACGACGAACGATGGCAGGTTGCGGTTCTCCGTTCCGAGGCCGTAGCTGGTCCACGCGCCGATGCTTGGGCGGGCGAACGTCCACGACCCGCAGTGCATGCCCAGCGTGCTCTCGTAATGGTTCGTGTGGTTCGTCGACATCGAGCGGATCACGCACAAATCGTCGACGACCGACCGCATGTGTGGAAACAGATCGCTGACCTCGGTGCCGCACTGCCCGCCGGGCTGGAACTTCCAGGCGGGCGCCTTGAGAAACATCGCGAATTCGCCGAGCTTGCCCTGGAAGTTGTCGACTGCGATCGTACGGCCGTGATCTGCGAAAAGATGCGGCTTGGGGTCGAAAGAATCGACGTGCGACACGCCGCCGGTCATGAACATGAAGATCACGCGCTTGGCCTTGGGCGGAAAGTGCGCGACCTTCGGCGCGAGCGGGTCGACGATCTTCGTCGGATTGGCGCTCAGTTCGTCGGCCAGCAACGCGCTGAGCGCAATCGAGCCGAATCCGCCGGCGGCGCGGGCGAGAAACTCGCGTCGAGTCGGCTGCGTCATGGTTTCATGGTTCCTTCGCTCAATCGACATACAAAAACTCGTTGCGCACGAGCAGCGTGCGAATGAACGCCGACCAGCCGGCGAGTTGGGCTTCGTGCTCGGTCTTGACGACATCGCGGCGGTTGGCCAGCGACGAGCGATACGCGGCGACGAACTCGCGAGCCTCAGCAGTTTCGCCCTCCGTCGCCGGTCGGCCGAGCGCGACGACGAATAGCTCGCCGATGCGCTCTTCGATGCGACCTTCAACGCCTTCGTCGGTGCGCTCGTTCGTCGGCCGCGGTGTCGCCAAGAGCATTGTCGCCAAGAAACGGCGGGCCAGCGACTCAGCGCGCTCGTGGACGAATGGGTTGTTCATCAGGAACAGCGCTTGCGTCGGGACGGTGGTCAATTCTCGATGCCCCACGCTGACGTTGCCGTCCGCGCCGTCGAATAGACCGAGAAATGGATGCCGCTTGAGACGCTGCTGCATCAAGTACACGCTACGGCGGTTCGTCGCGTAGACGCCGTAGTACGGCGTATGCTGGGTGAAGCCCCACGAGTCGACCGGCGGAAACGGATGCGCACCGCCCATCGACGGATCGAGGTCGCCGCTGACCCGTAGCATGGCGTCGCGAATTTCCTCGGCGCTGAGCCGGCGGCGGTTGAATCGCCACAACAGCCGCGCGTCGGGATCGCGCTGGGCCGCGTGCGCGTCGAAATCGCTTGCCTGTCGATACGCCGCAGACGCCATGATCGTGCGGTGCATCGACTTGATCGACCAACCGCCGTCGATGAACCTTCGCGCTAACCAATCGAGCAGCCGCGGATGTGAGGGCCGCTGGCCGCGGACGCCAAAATCGTTCTCGGTGCTCACCAGACCGTGGCCGAAGTGCTGCTGCCAGATGCGATTGACCATCACCCGCGCGGTGAGCGGATTGGTCGGCCGCGTGAGCCACTGGGCGAGTTGCCAGCGGCCGCTGCCAGCCGATGCGGGTAACGCGTCGCCGCCGAGAATTGCCAGATTCCGCCGCGGAGCAACGTCGCCGGGCCGCGTTTTCTCGCCTCGCATCTGCATCCGCGCGTCGGCCGGCTGATCGCCGTCGATCGCGCCGTAGATCACTTCGCCAGAGGCCGCATTCGCGCCGCTCCCGTCCGCGGCGAGTTTCGCGGGCACGACGGGGAACAGGTCGTACGGCCGCTTCTTTTCTTCCGAACCGGGGAACGAGTACCGCGTGCTCTCGAAGATGCCGTACCAGGCGTAGTAGTCCTCCATGTTCACCGGATCGAACTTGTGATCGTGGCAGCGGGCGCAACCCAGCGTGAGGCCGAGCATTGCTTGGCCGGTCACGTCGATCGTGTCTTGAATCGTGAGGTGATGATAGTTTTCGACGTCGAAGCCGAACCGCCGGGAGATGGCGATGAAGCCTGTGGCGGTGAGCATGTCGCGATATTCTTCGAGCAGCGCGTCGTGTGGCGAATCGCCGGCGCGTTCGAGCAACTCCTGGCCCATGACGTCGCCAGCGATTTGCTGCCGCACGAACTCGTCGTAGGGCATGTCGGCATTGAAGGCACGGATGACCCAATTGCGATACTTGTAGGCGAGCGGCGTGGGATAGTCGGCGGTCTCGCCGGCCGTGTCGGCATAGCGGACGACATCGAGCCAGTGCCGCCCCCAACGTTCGCCGTAGGCCTGCGAGGCCAACAGGCGGTCGACCACGTTTGCGAATGCCTGTGGCGATTCGTCGGCGAGAAATACCGCGACTTCATCGGGCGTCGGCGGCAGACCGGTTAGGTCGAACGTGGCGCGGCGAAGCAGCGTCCGCTTGTCGGCCGGTTTGCGCATGGCAAGTCCCTCGGCCGCCAGCCGCGCATGAATGAACCGGTCGACGTCGTTGTGGACCGACAGCGACGCATCGACGGTCGGCGGTTCGACTGCATCGATCGGCTGGAACGACCAGAACGCGCGTTCTTCGTCGGTAATCGGACCGCTGCGGATCACCAGACCGTCGCCGGCCAGTTGCGCGCCGTCGGGCCATGCCGCACCGTCCTCAATCCAGCGTTCAATGGCATCGACCGCGCGGGCGTCGAGTTTGCCATCCGGCGGCATTTCCAGGTCGTCTCGATGACGAACTGCGGCGAGCAGCAGGCTCTTGTCCGGTTGGCCGGGAACTACGGCCGGTCCGGAATCGCCGCCGGCGAGCGCCGTCGCACGTCGGTCGAGCCGCAGGCCCGATTCGGCTTTTTTCGGCCCGTGGCATTTGATGCAATGCTCGACGAGTACGGGCCGGACGTGATTCTCGAAGTGTGCGAGCGCCTGAGGGCTGACTTCTTCGTTCCTAACTTCTTCGGAGTTGGAACCAGTTGCGGCATCAACCGCCGACTCGGCGGCGCGTAGCGAGGCGGCTGCCGGCCAGAGCGTGGCGGCGAATATCAGCAATGCGCGGCAGTAAGTCGTGGTCATGTCGCCATCTCGATTCAACGCTAAACTATCTGACGACCGGCGGTCCGTCAATTTTCGTCCGCTGTGCGACTCGCCCGACACAGCTTCGCCCGACAGAAGGAGAATTTAACCGATGAAGATCGTGCGATTTGAAGACGCCACCGGCGGCATCGAATACGGTCGACGCCACGACGATGGCAGCGTCACGCGGCTGGCGGGCGATATTTACGCCGAGTTGACCGACACGGGCGAACCGGCCGACGTGGCCAAGCTGCTTGCACCGATCGAGCCACGGGACATCATTTGCATCGGCCTCAACTATCGCAAACACGCCGCCGAGGGAAATCAGGCGATACCCGAACACCCGGTGGTGTTCATGAAGAACATCGGGGCATTGCAGAACCCCGACGACCCGATCGTGTTGCCGCGGCGGCTGCGCAGCGACAGCGTCGACTACGAATGCGAATTGGCCGTGGTGATCGGCAAGACGTGCCACAACGTGGCGAAGGCCGAGGCACTCAAATACGTGCTCGGCTATACCTGCGCTAACGACGTCAGTGCGCGGGACTGGCAAAAGAGCGGCGGTGGCGGCCAGTGGTGCCGTGGGAAGACGTTTGCGACGTTCTGCCCGCTGGGGCCACATCTGGTCACTGTCGACGAGATCGCGAATCCCAATGCGCTGGGCATTCGCACGAAGCTCAACGGCCAGATAATGCAGGATTGGAACACGGACGATATGATCTTCGACGTGCCGACGTTGATCGAGTTCCTCAGCGGCAGCACCAAGCTGTTGGCGGGCACCGTCATTCTCACGGGCACGCCGCACGGCGTCGGCTTCGCCCGCAAACCGCCGGTGTTTCTCAAGGGTGGCGATACGGTGACGATCGAAATCGACGGAATTGGGGCACTAACGAACCCCGTCGTCGAGGAGGCCGAATAACGCGGCACCGGCGAGGGCTCAGCGAAGACTCGGCGCGTGACGAGCGGCGTGTGACGAGCGGCGCCCCGATTCCCGTCGATAAGCCGTTAAGCGGATTGGAGAGTCGTAAGGCGATCGCACATTGTGACACCATGTGCGAAGGAATAAAAAAACTAAACGGGCGATACAGGGTTCGAACCTGTGACCCCAGCTTGTCGAGCGATTCGCAACGCCGCGAGTTCGACTCGCTGGTTCGCTTCTTCCATCGCGATCACCGCGCCAACGAGGTTCAACGCGCGGCGAGAATCGCTGTCAGCATTCGCGACGTTGAATGCGGTCCGCAGATCGGCGCAGGGCCGGCGGCAACTAACTTCTTTCCCCCGTAAGGACTTGCAGCAGGAACTCGGGCTTCCAGCCGCAGGAGCGGCGTTTCATGGCGAGGCTGTTTTTGCCAGGATGTTGCTTGAGTAGCGACAGCGTGAAGCGGTTGAGCCACGCGAAGTTCTCGCGGGCACGCTCGTCG
>JAJDEG010000604.1 GCA_029259895.1 Planctomycetota bacterium | reverse complement strand
GATGCCGGTTTCGGGGTCGGTCGAGGCCGTCCAGGCGAGGTCGATGCGCGTCGGTCCGGCGACGACGGCGGAGAGATTCGTCGGCGTGGTGGGCGGGGACGTGTCGAGGTAGATGTTGGTCGATCCGGGCGTGCCGCCGATATTCGTCGAGCGCCAGTTGGTCGGATCGTTGGCATAGCTTCCGGATGTGAGGCGGCCCATGGCGCTACCGAGTCCGTCGGCTTCGAGCGGCCAGGGCGCGGCATCGTCGTAATCGATGCGGTCGACGACGACGTTGCCGAAAGAGCCGACGTCGAGCGGGGTGGGCTTGGAGAGTTCGACGCGTTCGCCGCCGTTGTCTAGATTGCCGAATGAGAAGCTGAAAATCTTGAGCGCGGCAGACAGACCGCGGGCCGTGCGGAACGATTCCGCATCGCCTTCGACCACAATCAGGCGTTCGCCGGCCGCGAGCGTGACGCCCGCCGGATACTGGGCGTTGGAGCCATCGGCAAGCGGGAATTCGAATTCGATGCCGGAGGTGAATCGCCAGGCGGCCACCGGATTTGCCGGGTCGAACAACTGGACGGGTTGCGCTGAGCGGTTGAAGAGCTCGATGAACTCGGCACCGCCGGTCGGCGGGTTGTACATGACCTCGGTGATGACGACAGGGCCGACGAGGGGCTGACTATTGGAAGAGCCCAGGGTGGTCGACGCCATCGCGGGGAAGAATTCGTCGCCGACGCTGTTGACGTATCGACCGAAAGAAACTTCGGCATCGGATGCGGCGAAGTTGCGGACATCTTGATAGCCGTTGAGCGGGCCGCCGATGGTGCCGGCGGTGAGGACGACTTCGTCGCCGAGGCTGGAGAGGCCAAACGGATTGGCTGGGTTAGCGACAGCACCGAAGTGGTCGCGTTGATTGAAGACGAGATATTCGCCGGCACCGATGGTCGTTCCGGCCGGGATTTGGTACTTGGCTTGTTGCAGGGACGATTCGTCGTCGCTGAGCCACCAGCCGCTGATGTCGATCGCGGCGGCCGTGGTGTTGTGCAGCTCGATCCAGTCGCCCGTCGCGGCGGTGGTGTTGGCGAGGACTTCGCTGATGACGACGGCACCGGCCGGCGGGAGCGTGTAGGTGTCGGTCGTGCCGGGCGAACCGTTTTGATCCTGGCTGGGCCGCCAGGAGACTTTGGAATCCCAGAGGCGGAAGTCGACCGTCGTGTCGATAACGTTGAGCGAGAAGCCGGAACCGTCGGTGACCGGGTGCCAGTCGTCTTCGTAATCGAAGTCGAGGATCAGCTCGTTGAAGGCGTCTTCGAGGCGGAGCCGCTCGCCTGAATTGTCGAGTTGGCCGGTGAAAACGCCGGCACTCAACAGGCCGGTGGTGTCGTAGCGTTCGGCGAAGGCGTCGAGATTTTTGACGATGAGCACCGATTCGCCCACCGCGAGGGACGTGACGGCGCTGCCGGTGAAGTCGAATCCGACGCCCTCGGTGAAGTGAACGCCGGTCAGGTTGAGCGCGACGGGGCCCGTGTTGGTGAGTTCGATAAACTCGTATTCGTCTGGGGCGTAGAGACCGCTGGTGCCGGCGGCCGGGTTGTACATGATCTCGGAGATGCGCAGGTAATCTTGCTCGGGCGAGGCGATGCTGGGCGTGGTGTAGGGCGCGGACATGGCGAGGCGGCCGGTCTTGTCGCGGATTTCGACGGTGCCTCCGCGAGCCGACAGGTGCCCCTCGTATCCGCCTTGGACGAAGCGGCCTTCGTTGCCCTTGGGGCTGACCGTGCGGGCGCGGAAGGATGGCGACCAGGGCGTGAGGAACAGCGAGAAATTCGACGGGATGACCGTGCCCTTGGCGAAGGTGTGATCGATGTCGCCGGAGACCGTCCAGTCGGATATGTCGACGGCGTAGGTGTTGTTGTTGCGGATCTCGATGTACTCTTGATCCTGGTCACCGCTCGCCGGCCGGGCGTCGTGGGCGACGATCGAGACGTTGGCGTTGGCCGGTTGGGCGGCGGGGATCGTGCCGAGGCCGTAGAGGAAGTTGCGGCGGTTGGGGAGATATTCGTCGATCAGGCGCTGGACTTGCGTGGTCCATTCCTGCGTGCTCACGGTGGGCGATGGGTCTTGGTCCTGGCCCCAGACGCCCCAGCGATTGCGGTCGAGATTCGCGTCGTGCGGCAGCGATGGATTTGGCGGCGGGCCGGCGGGGTTGTTGAATTGCTGCGTCGAGTAATTGTCGTAACCGAGGAGGGTTTTTAGCTCCTCGATGCGCTGGGCAAGGCCGGAGGATGCGGCCGGCGTGCCGGGGGGCTGGAGGATTTCGTCCATCAGCGTGCGGATGCGACGCCGATACATTTGCAGCATCTGCGGATTGGCGTACAGCTTCGAAATGAAGTTGTTGTTGCCGCCGGTGCCGATGTTGTCGTCCCAGACGAGGTCTTGGCCGAGGTAGCTCGATCCGCTGGGGCGATTCCACGTGTGGCCGAACGAGAGGTCGACGTCCCAGGGCATGGCTTCCCATTCGCCAGTTCCGCCTTCGTCGACGGGGACATCGCGATAGAGGTAGTGGTTCTTGTGGCAGCAGTCGGTGTTCTCGGTGATGGCCATGCCGGCCAGGTAGGTGATTGTGGTGGGGAGGTTTACGTTGTCGTAGAGGAAGTTCGTGAGCGCGGTGCCGGATAGGTTGACGCCGTTGAGGAAGGCTTGCAATTCGGCGGTGCCCTCTTCCCTGCGAGACTTCTTCTCCTGGCCGCCCACCGTCGTGAACGTATTGTAGATCTTCCAAAGCTCGCCGTCGGGATTGCGTCCAATTCGCTCCAGACTACGGTCGTCGCCGTCCTCGACGAAGTCGGCGATGCTGTAGAACTGGCCGTTTTGTTGGATGCGGATGGGGAACGCGAGGTGGTATGCCGAACCGGCTTGCTTGAACGTTTCGTAGGAGAGCGTGTTGCGGACCTTGGTGCGGTCGGCCCAATTGGACAGCCAGTTGATGTCCTTCATCCTACGCGAACCGTCGCCGAGGTCGAAGCGATGATCGCGCGGGAAGTCGACGTCGAAACTCTTCTTGCCGAAACCGCCGGTCGATTGGCCGTGGCGGTCGGTGCGCACGGTGTCGTAGAATTCGCCATTGTAAAAGAGCGATCCGTACACGACGTTACCGTTGTTCGCGCCGGCCACGTCTTGGACGAACCAGTGGTAAACCGGCAGGTCGGTAATGATCGACGGATCGTGGACGACGGTGCCGCGGTATTGCTCGGAATCGGTCGTGCTCTCGTATAGTGGCACGCGGGTGACGTCGTTGGTGGCGTCGGTGGCGCGGACGTAATAGCGGATCATCTGTCCGGGCGACGAGGCGCTGGCCGGGATCGACGCACCGTAGACGCGGTCGCCGGCGGCACCGTCGCCGTGCAGGCCGTCGTCGAACATGGGAAGCGTGACCTCTGAGCCGTACATGATGCGGTAGCGCAATTCGACGCTGGCGACGGCGTCGAACGTGGGCGCGACGTAGGCCGTGACGACGACATCTTCGTTGTCGAGCGGCACGTTGGGCGAATGCGTTAGGCCGGCGACCACCGGACCGACGTCGGTCGTGCCGAGGCCGTTGGGATCGTCGGGCGTGGGGACGACGAAGTATTTGGGCGTGGACGTGTCGACGGTGAGCGAGCTGCCTACGAGCGACGCGGAAATGAGGAAGTCGGAGTCGGTGGGGTCGGAGTTGATGCCGTGAATGGAGAGGACGTTCGCGCCGTTGGCGAGGATGCCCAGGCGGCTGGAGAGATTGATCTCGGAGACGACGATGGCGTCGGCATCGTCGCGTTCGATCAAGGCCTCGGAGTTGTAGACGGGCTCTTCGGGCGCGTTCATGCGGGCGACTTCGATACCGTTTAGGTAGGCGACGAAGCCAGCGTCGTGCTTGAGATTGAGCTTGAGGAATTCAAAGGCCGAGGCATCGGCGACGTTGAAGGGGATGCGGATGTAGGCGGACGAGGCCGTGCCGAGCATCGCGGATTGGAGATTCGACGCGACGTCGCCGCCGATGCTGCCGGCAACGTTGGGCGGCGGTAGTTCGGTGAGCTGTTCGATCTCGATGGTGAACCGCGTGGCGTCGCCGGCGCCGTCTCCGGCCGCGCCGGGATCGATCATGAAATCGATGCGATCACCTTGACTGACCGTCGTGATGAGCGAGTAATTCTTGCTGTTGTCGTTGAGCGCATCTTGGTAGATGTCGACGCCGTTGACGAGGATGCGAATATCGACGCCGTCGCCGGCGGAGTCGAGATCGGCGAGCTCGCCGCTGATGCGGATGGGGCCGGAAACTTCGGCCTCCCAGCGACGGACGGCGGCGTGGACGAACGTTCCGCCGGAGGGGATGCCGCCGGTGGGGTTGAGTTCGGTGTTCTTGGGCTGGGTCTGTCCCGCGAGCGACCAGCGAGTGGTGTCCCAATGGTTGAATTCGGTTAGCGTGACCTGCCCGGTCCTGGTGAACGATCTGAAGTCGATGGTGGCGAAGTCGTAGACGCCGTTGGCGTCCGCGCCGCGATTCCAGTATCCGTATCGCCAAGCGTTGCCTCCCTGGGTGGCCGAAAACTCGGTGGCGGCGTTGGCGATGAGCGGTTGGGGAGGCGGGTCGGTGGGATCGGTTTCAAAGCCGACGCCTTGGGCGGCAGTGGTCCACGTGGAATCGTCGAAGAGCGGCTGCGTCCAGGGGGGCGTTTCGTTCACCGCGGGGGCGTCGAGGCTGCCGTCGGTGGGAACGATCAGCCGGACCGGTGCGCCGTCGGCGATGAGCGTCGTGGTAGTGCTTATGGTTGGCACGCCGTACGATACATCGGCCACTTGCGGCGGAAACGCGGGGGCGAATTCAAATGCGACCGTATCATCGGGCTTGAGCAGGGCGAAGTATTCGCCGGAGCCGCTGAGGCGGAAGTTGGTGTGCAGTTCGCCGGCGATATCGCGGCGATCCTTGTTCGACGCCCAGACGAGCAGCGTATTGCCGGCCGGAAGTGTGACGTTGGGAATCGTCCAGGTCGTGCCGCTGTCGCGAAGTTTCCAGCCGGCGAGGTTTTCGTCGGCCGTGCCGGAGTTGAGCAACTCGATCCAGTCGCTGCGATCGCCGTCTTCATCGACGATACCGCTTTCGTTGACGGCGAGAAATTCGCTGATGATCATGCCGTCGAGGACGAGTCGCGGTTCGAGCGATTCGGTACGGAATCGGGTCGCGCTACGGCGGGGACTCTTCGAGGGACGCCGACGACGGGGAAACAGTCGCATGGAGGATTCCTTTTTTCAAGCCGCAAAGCGGCAACGTGCCGCGATGTCGGGAAGTCGCGCCTTATGCGACGCGCGGTGCGTCGACCGTCGGCGGTCACGAGTGATCAACGGACGATAAGACGATGGACGATAAGGCCGTAAAATTGGAAGCGTAACGATGGAACCGAAACGATGGAAAGAAGTTGCGGCGACAATGCTTTGGAAGGGCAGCAAGCGCGGAGAATCCGCGGCGGCCGATTCCGCGCATTTTAATCTTCTTTTGACAGTTTGCCGTGATTTGGCTCACACTAATTTTGGGCGGTTTTTCCAAGGCCGAGAATTCGGGCCGTCGACGGGCTGGGCAGAAAAACGGGCTGGTCCTTCACGGCGAAGGCCAGCCCGATAAGTTGACAACCTTGACTTAACGCATGCGGACCGATTAGCGGCGACGACGCCGAGCAACCAAGCCTAATCCCGCGACGCCGAACAGGGCGAGCGCGACGCTCGACGGTTCGGGGATTGGGACGAACAGTTCGCCAGCTTCGAGGATCATGAAGTTGAAGTTCGTGCCGTCCGAACCATCGGCGATCAAAGCCAAGCCGTTGCCGGTTGCTTCGTCGTAGACGTTGGCGCCATCGGGATCGATCGCGAAATCAACGACCGAACCGTTGGCGACGGTGGCGAAAACGTTGAAGTTCACCGAAGTGCCGTTGGACAGCGAATCCCAAACTTCGACGCCGTCGACGAAGATGCGGCCGATTACACCGTCGCCGCTGGCGGAACCGTTGTTAAGCAACCCCATGATCTCGACATCGCCGTCAAAGTCGCTGATCCAACGACGCATGGCCCAGTGGACTTCCGGCGTGCCCTGGCCGTTCGCAGCGGGGTGTCCGCCGGCCTGGGTCGTCTCCGTCCAAGGTCCGCGGCCGCCGTTGCCGTTATTGGCCAGGTCCCATTTCGAGCCGTCCCAATGGTTGGCGCTGTTGGTCCAGTACGCCGGATCGCCCGGCGGAACTGCGGCGGCGACGACGCCCGATCCGTCGTTGAGATACGGAGTAAGATCGCCCACGCCGTATTGACCGTCGCCGCTGCCCGTGACGGCATCGGCTGCGACGTCGTAATAGCCGTAGAACCAGTTATTAAGGCCCTGCGTACCTGCCGTGCCGCCCGCATTCCAGCCGGTCTGCGAATCGGCGAGCTTGATGCCCGACGGGTTGCGGGCACCGGCCGGAATGTTGGGGTCGATGACCAAGCGATTTGACGAACTGTCGGAGCCGTCCGCCCCGTTGGGTCCGAGGGTCAACTCGATGAGGTCGCCGGGATTGACGTTGGCATAGTACGTGCGATTGATGCCGGCGGTGTTATTGCCGGCGATGGTCGCCCCATCAACCTCAACGCCGTTGACGAACAGTTTGTTTTCGACGCCGTTGCCACTTGTGTTGTTCTTTCGCACGCTCCATTGGATGGCCAGCGGCGTCGTTTCGGCGACATCGGCGACCCAGCGGCGGACCGTCCAATGTTCTTGATTCGGCGGCGTACCGCCTGCGATAGTGCTATTCGTGCCTTGGGGATGGGTTGCCTCGGCTCCCATCGACGTCCAGGGGCTGCTAGAGGGTACCGTACGATAATCGGTGCCATTCCAGTGATTCGTCGGCGACCGCACGGTGGTGCCGTCGCTTAGGAACGGGATGAGATCTTCGGGATTGTACTGGCCGTTGCCGTCGTTCGTGAAGTTGTAGTAACCGTTGAACCAGTTGTTTGCACCTTGCGATCCGTCGGTGGTCCAATCGGCGCGCGAGTCGGCGATGGGTGGCGGCGGCGGCGGCGGCGGAATTTCGTCGGTGATGCGGAGGCGGAAGGCGGAACCGTCCGCACCATCAAGAAGATTCGGCGTCAATGCCAAATCGATTACGTCGCCCGGATTGATCGTCGTGACGGCGGTACGCAACACGCCAACACCGTCGGTCCCACCAATCGTGGCGGTGTCGAGTTGAACACCGTTGACGTAGAGAAAACCGCCGACGCCGTCGCCGCCGCCCGTGTTCGTCTTGCGCATTTGCCATTCGAGGGCAAGTTCCGTCGGCGAGCCGACCGTATTGGCGACCCAGCGGCGGATGGTCCAATGCTCTTCGAGCGGCTGGCTATTCGTGCCGTTTGGATGGGTGTTTTCTTGAAATAATTCCGTCCAAGGTCCACCAGTGCCGCCAGGATTGGCTTCGAGCCGGTAATGGTCGCCGGTCCATTGATTCGTGGGGCTGATCACTCCCGAGCCATCGTTGAAGAACGGGATGAAGTGAGCGCCGAAATCGTACGCGCCGCCACCATCCGCGGTGAAATTCCGATAGCCGTAGAACCAATCGTTTTCACCTGCCGTTCCGGTCACCGACCAGTCGGTGAAGGAATTTGCGAGGTCGATGGCGTGGAGCGTTTTCGTCTGCGAAGAAAGCGCGAGGAGCGCGGCGGCCGCGAAAAGCAGAAATCGGCCGCTGTGAATCGTTGTGGCCCGCCACGATGGCGAGCTGCTGGAGACCGTCATTAGTCATCCCTCCGGTTGATCAGAATCAAGAGAATGCAGGTCAAAGTGAGCCGTTAAACGCCGAATGACCGCGCAAGCCGGCAAATTCGGACGCCATTGACAGTGCCATGTTGACCTGACGATTGTGAAAAGTCAAGCGTTTGCGGATTTTTTTTCGGGGGGATTTTGCGTCGTTGGGGGATCGCGTCCTGTTGGCGGTCGATGAAGGTGAAAAAGCCGATTGGCGTGCGAAGGATGCGAAACGTCGATTTTGTGGCTTGAAATTAGGCCAGGGAACGTGGTAGTAGTGGTGCTTTGAAGTCGATACTTGCTGTCGGGTACGTTTTGCTAGCGAAAATTGGTAGTTCGTCGAGAACGGAATCGCGGCGGTCGTTTGGAAATTCGTTGCGTTTTTTTAGAATGCGAAGGATCGCAAGACAATTTAATTGACGCGGCGGCCTTAGGACGAGAGCGGGGGTTTATTGAGCGCAGGTACTGGGGTTCCCCCAATCCTGTTCGCGCGGAATTTTCTTTCGGGTTGCTTATCGGTTTCTTTTGGTTTGGCACGCGGTTTGCGCCAGGGTGAGCGGCGGGTGGTTTGACTGCCGTTTTGGCGGAGG
>JAJDEG010000603.1 GCA_029259895.1 Planctomycetota bacterium | reverse complement strand
AGCGAATTTATCGGCCGCAATTTCAGAAAAATCGAGCTAATCGGCAGAAAACACCGATTCGCTGCGATAAGAAAAGTTCTTCCGAATTACCTAGGTTGCCACGAACGCACGGTTTGACACACCGACGCGGCGTTCGGCTCGCTCAATTCGCACCGCACGCGACCTTGTTCCTTCGTCGGTGACCTTGTTCCTTCGTCGGTTGCGAATCATCATGGTGACGACAGCTCGAAAACGCCCCGCGCTAACTGTAAATCCCCAATCGCGTCGACGTGACGCCGACCGTGTTCCGGCCGATTCGCCCCCAAGTTTCCACTCGAATGCACATTTCCGATCTTCTCCAATTTCGTTTCGATAGACCACGATCGATAGCCTTCGCCGGAATTTGCTCGGCGGCCGCCGCGTTCGCGTTATGCGGGCTCGCGGATGGCCTACACCAGCGGCAGACCGCGGCCGCCCCAGTGGCATCGGATGCGAACGGATCTGCGGCAAGCGGATCCGTCGTCGATACGCCTTCTGCGGACGATAATGCTAGCGGCGTCGACGGCGACGCGATCGTCTCGCTGCTGGAACTCGTCATCGATCCAGACACGGGCGACGTCGACTCCGCGCGGCAGTGCCTTGGCGTGTTGGCCCAGAAGATTCAATCGCGCGAGCTGGCCGGAGAACAACTTGCGGCGCTGCAACCGCGACTCGACAAGTTGCTCGCCGGCGTGCTGGAGGGCAAGCGCGGCGAACCGCTGTATCTCGATGCGGCTCTGCTTGCCAGTACGTGGAAGAATCCGGCGGCGCTGGCCGCGGTTCGATCGTTGGTCGCTTCGACCGACGCGGATGAGCGGCAACGCTTGGCCGCGCTCGATGCGCTTGTGGCTGCGGCCGATGGCAAATTGCTCGGCGAGGTCCGTAGCGTTCTGGCCGACGCCAGGTCAAGTTCCGCGGCGTTTCGCGGGGCCGTGTTGCAGGCGCTCGGACGGCTCGACGATCCGGCGGTCGCCGACGTGGTATTGGCGAGTTACGAAGAATTGGAAGCGGAACTACGACCGAAGGCAATCGAGTTACTCACGCAGCGGACCGCTTGGGCGAAAGCGCTGCTAGCGGCCATTGGCGATGGGCGGTTGCCGGCGACGGCGATCAATACGAATCAGGTGCGGCAGTTGCTCGCCAGCAACGACGCGGACTTGGTCGCCGCCGTGAAGGCGAAGTGGGGTTCGATTCGTGAGGAGCGCGATCCGAAGCGCGATCTGGTGATCGCCGAGATGCGCCAACTCATTCGCGGCCGGCCGGGCGATCCGCATAAGGGCGTTGAGGTGTTTGGCCGCGTTTGCGGGCAGTGCCATAAGCTGTATGGCGAGGGGGCCGACGTCGGGCCAGATATTACGTCGAACGGACGTTCGTCGTTCGAGCAACTGTTGTCGAACGTCTTCGATCCGAGTTTGGTGATCGGCGCGGCGTATCAGGCGGTGAATGTGCGGACCATCGATGGGCGCGTGCTTACGGGCTTGCCGGTCGAGGATAACGAACAGCGGCTGGTGCTAAAGGTCCAGGGCGGGAAGTCCGAATTGCTCGCGCGAGACGACGTGGACGAAGTGCTGACGAGTAAACTTTCGATGATGCCCGAGGGACTAGAGACGCAGCTTAAAAGCGACGAAATCCGGGACTTGTTCGCGCTGTTGACCCTCGACCGTCCGCCCGATGATCCGCAGGCGAAGCGATTGCCGGGAGTTCAAGAGGCGCTGCCGCGGGCTTCAACGGAAGCGGGGCAGTTCGCGTCGATTCTCGGCGAAGTTGCGGCGGGATTCACGACGGACGCGGTCGGCGAAGGAGGTCTGGCCGTGTTGGCCGAACATGCCGGCCGGCGGGGCGTTGTCCGCACGCATCCGGTGAGCCGAGAAAAGCCGTGTATCTTGCGACGCGCGATCGACGTTCCCGCCGGAAAGAAAACGCGGCTGGAGATCGACGTTTCGCACGACGAGCGCGGCGACTGGCGGCTGGTCGTCGATATTGACGGTCGCACGGCCATCGACCGACCGATCGACGACCAATCGTGCAAGAACGGGTGGCTGACGGTTTCGGTCGACCTCACGCCGTATGCCGGAAAGACTGCAAACGTCGAACTTTCCAACGCGGCCAGCGATTGGTTGTACGAATTCGGTTATTGGGGCCGCGTGGAAGTGGTGAGCGAGTAGCGCCGTTCACTCCATCTTTCGCACGACGCCGACGACGACGCCCAAGACTTTGACGTCCTTGACGTAGATCGGTTTCATCGAGGCGTTGGCCGGTTGGAGGCGGACGCGGTTGGCCTCGGGAAACCAATACTTGAGCGTGGCTTCGCCTTCGCCGGTTTCCGCAACGACGATTTGACCCGACCGCGCGTTGCGCTGTCGGCGACAGATGACGTAGTCGCCGTCGGCGATTTGGGCGTCGATCATCGAGTCGCCGCGAACGTGCAACGCGAACTGGCTCTTGCGGTTAAACATCGACTCGAAGTCGATGCGTTCGTCTTGCTCGATCGCCTCGTGCATGACGCCGGCCGCGATGCTGCCGATCAGTGGGAGCCCCTTCTCCTCTTCGGGCTCGGCGAGGAGTTGGATCGCCCGGGACATATTGGGTTCGCGCGAAATGAGGCCCTTTTTCTCGAGCGCCTTGAGGTGACACATCACGCCGTTTGGCGAGGCGATGTCGAATTGCTCACCGATCTCGCGAACCGTCGGCCCGTAGCCGCGGTTCTTGATCTTGTCGCGAATGAACTCGTAAATCTGAGCCTGACGTTTGGTCAGTTGATCGAAGAGGCTCATGGCAATTCTCCTCCGGTGAGACAGTTGGCCTGCTGAAATGGAATGTCGGACGCGAAGGCGAGCGAACACCAGCTATTCTAATATACGTGCGTACAGAAACAAGTGCGTTTGTACACTAATTTCTTGGCGGCAGGAGAGCGTCGCAGTAACCCCCGGTGGGGGCGGCATTTAGGGCAAATCGCCGTGACCGC
>JAJDEG010000602.1 GCA_029259895.1 Planctomycetota bacterium | reverse complement strand
CCTTCGAGGCCGCTGGCCTTCGTGGCAATCGTTAGCGTCTGGCGGGCGTCGCGGAGCGTGAAGTAGGGACGGTGCTGATCAGGGAATGTTCCGTAGTCGACCACGTAGCCAGTGAAATCGTCCTCCCAAGCCGCGACGACGTAGAACAGAAGCGACGCCTGGACGTCGACGAACATCGTCAGATGGTTGCAACCGATCGGCACCGTGCGGCGCTCTATGCGGTTTACCTTGCCGGCGATTTGGTCGGCGGTCAGTTCATCGTCGGTGCCGGCGTCGACCGGGAGCGGCTCGTTCTGATACTCGGCGAAGAACGCTGCCTCATCCTGCAGCTTGAGGTTCATCGCGTGCTGGATCGCCGACGCCTCGTCGTGGTTGAACCGTTCGGGCCAAGCGATCAACGCTCCCTCGTCCATCGCGGCGCGGTCGGCGACATAGAACTCGGTCGCCACATGGATGTCGCCGTGGGCGCGGAGGCTTTCGGCGCGGAGTTCGCCGTAGCGCTGCCACTTCTTCTCGTCAGTCGGGAACGAGTAAACCATCTTGGTCCGCTCCCCGTTCCACTCCGGATGCTTGTCGCGGCTGAGGATGTTGTCCGCCATGTCGCCCGGTCGGATCACCGTGCAGGGCATGATTCCGGAGATCTTCTTGCCGGGACCGCCCAGGCCGAGAACCGCGCCGGCGAGGATGCCTTCACGTGTGGCACATTGCGACAGCGATCGTGCGGATTCGTCGGTTTGAGGGTCGTCGAGAACGACGAGCGTCGGGCGCACGGTTTGGCCGTCGGCCCGCTTGTATTTCATGCCGCGGATGCGGCCGGTGATACCCGCCACCTTGATAATCGCGCCGCTGGCGACGCTGCCTGGCATCGTCGGCAGCACAATCTCGCGGGCTGTCCAACCGATATGCGTCCGCTCGCCCTTATAGAGCTGTCCGTTCGCCCGGTTGGCGATGCCGTCGAGGGCTTGAATTGGATATGCGACCTCGGGGAAGTCGTCGAGCAGATAGTCGCTGCCGTCGAACTCCATCTTGATCGAATCCAACATATCCATCGCATGCCCCTCGTCGCTACCGATCAGGCAAACGAAGTCACGGTGGCCGTAGAGCACGGCCCAGATGCAGGCGCACTCGCAGATCGTCGTCTTGCCCGACCCGCGGGGCATTGCCATCGCGAACAGACCGCCGTGTAGCACGGCCTGCTCGATCTTTCCGATCACCTTCAGATGGTCTGGCGACCACGGCAAGTGGAACGTCAGCGGAAAGTATGATTCGCAGAAAAAACGGAAGTCCGACGCGGCCTTCTCCTTCCGCTCCGGGTTCACGACATCTGGCAACTCGCCGATGTCGCGCCCGGCGATCGCCAGCGCGATGTTGCGGGAGCGAGCACGTTCCTTCAGTCGTTCAAATGGATCGCCCTCAGGTTCTGGCTTTGGCGTGTGGCGCTCGTGGACCATCCACGCGACGTACCGCAGCAGATCGACGTGCCGAGCGTCGCCGATGCGAAGCCCGGCGCGGGTGCGGTGGCGGTGCAGTTGCCGCTCGTTGATCACCTCGCCCAGCGGAGTGCTGTTGAGCAACCGGCAAAGCTCGGTGGGTCGTAGTCGTCGCGGGTCAGCCGGCATGTGCATCTCCCGCGCTGCGGCCCAATTGCTTGGCGAGCCACGCCGCGTAATGAACCAGGTTCAACGTGCCGTCGGGATTCGTCGGCGCGCCTGCGTCCATGTCGGTGCGAAGCATCGCTTCGGTGATCGGTTCACCGCCGACCTGCGAGAGCGCACGGGCGGCGTCTGCTAAGGCCAATGCCGTGGGATTCAGCGGTGATCGCGACGGGGTGGACATGATTAAGGTCGCCCTAAAACGCCTCGGATACGATTCTCGGAATTCTCGGCGATGTGGCGCGGATAGCGCTTGATGACGTTCCGCCCGCATGGCTCTGTGTGTGTCGTGCGAAGCGATTTCCGCGACGCGAAACCAAACCGCAGGAGAACGAACCATGTCCGCGAAGAAAACTACGAAGACCGCTGCCGCGAAGCCGCGCAAGGCCACGACCACCAAGACGAAGGCGTCCAAGGCCAGCCCGACGGCAAAGGCGACCAAGACCCGAAAGCCAAAGGCCGACGGGAAGATGAGCGCGCTCGACGCGGCGGCGAAGGTGCTGGCCGGTTCGAGCGAACCGATGACGACGAAGCAGTTGATCGAAGCGATGGCGGCGAAAGAATTGTGGACCAGCCCCGGCGGCAAGACGCCGCACGCAACGCTCTATTCCGCGATCGCGCGCGAGATCAGCGTGAAGGGCAGCGACGCTCGGTTCGCCAAAGCGGAACGCGGCAAGTTCGCCGCCAAGAAGTGACGCTCGCCTCGTACTCCAACCCAACGCCCCACGTGCCGCACGTCGGGGCGTTTTCTCATTGGTCGCGTCGTTCGCCAAACCGTCCCGCCGGCCGCAACAAGGCGCAAACGTCGCGGCGTCGTGCGAACCCGGTCCTACCGCCGCGCCGACGGACGCGAACCAACGCCACGACGCTAAGGCGTTTCCGCCCGTTTCTCGGCAAAGTTTCTCGCCGAATCTTTCGCCGACCCGCTTGATGTTTTCCCGCCCGCACTGCTTGTGTGTGGTGCGGTGCCCGCCGGCGTTCGACGGGCCGCGATGCCACGAACGATTGGAGACGCCAAGATGAAACATGCGATCGAGATCACCGACGACTTGATGCACGTCATCGACGAGAACGGGTATGGGCACGACGCCCATATTCTGGCCGACCGCGCCGCCGCGCGACGGCAGATCGAAACCTGGGCCGCCGAATACGAGTTCGACGTGGCCGACGCCGAGCGACAGATTGAAGAATACTTCGCGGAACGTTGATCGCATCGTTCGGAATCCTTCCTACGCCCCGGCCAACGCCGGGGTGTTCTCGTTGCCGGCAACGCGTTGGGCCTTGCGTCCGGTGAAGTTTTCCCATCGCTGGACAATGACGTCGCAGTACGGCGGATCGAGTTCCATCACAAACGCCTTCCGGCTCGTCTGTTCGCAGGCGATGAGCGTCGAACCGCTGCCACC
>JAJDEG010000601.1 GCA_029259895.1 Planctomycetota bacterium | reverse complement strand
GAACGTCCGCCACGACGCCAAGGCCAACGCGGCGACGACGAGCGTCGCCGCGGCGGGATTGCCCGTCTCGACGCCGGTTAGGACTCCTAGTAAGGCCACGACCGCCGCAACGATGACGGCCGACCGAGGGCAGTCGCGTGGTGTCCAGCACATTAACGACACGGAATCCAAGCCGACCCGCGACGACGAGCTATGCTGGCTGCGGGCGTCGTCGCGACCAGGGGGCGATCGGCGAGAAATAACGGACATGGCACGAGCGGCGGATTGGCGGCTAATTTGCGGCGGCGACTCTTATTCGAGTCTAAACCAAACCAAATCCGGCACAACTCAGCCACAGTGCGATTACTATTGGCGCAACCCATATCGGGCGGCCGCTGAGTCGGCGGAATGCTCGCCGCGACAACGGCTTGGTCTGGCGATGCGATCGAGGGATCACGAGCAGCAGGAATCGTCGTCGCAACACGAAGATCCGGGCAGGCGGTCTGCGCCGGTTTGCGTTCCCTTAGAGACGCGCGGATCTCGCATATGCTCGCCGCGGCAGTCCATTGGTTGCATGGCCTCAGGCGCGACTGGCTCGGCGGGTGCAATCGCGAATAATTCGCCTGCGTAGGGCGGCTGCGAGAATCGCTCGAACGATCGAGCACAGACGGCCATTCTTTCGCCGCGATGGAGCGTCTGGCCGTCGTCGTCGAGCACGGCTTTCCACGGCCCGCGATATATTACGGCGTGATTTCCATCGAGGCACGGTCCCTCTTCGCCCTTGATGGCCACGACGGTCATGCTGCGAAACTCGATGCCGTCGACGACGGCCCACGGCTCGGATTGGCGATCGGAAATGCGGAGAGCCTGAAAGCCGGCGGCCTCGAACGCGGCGAGGAACTCGCTTTCGACGAACGCGCCGCTGATGCAACCGCTCCACAAATCGTGGTCGTGCTTGAGTTGCTCCGGGACTGGCTCATCGCAGACGATATCGCTAATGGCCGCGCGGCCGCCGACGCGGAGCACGCGATAGACTTCCTCGAACAACTGTCGGCGATCGGCCTCGCGCACGAGGTTCAGCACGCAATTGGAAATTACGACGTCGACGGATTCGTCGGCGATCATCGGCGAGGCGTGCCGCAGCTCGTCGGCGTATGCCTCGGCGCGAAGCCAGTCGTTGGCGGCGCGAATTGGATTCTCGGCGAGATAGGCCTCGAATGTTTCGAGGTCGAGCGCCAGGTCCTGAATGCTTCCTTTGCGAAACTCGGTGTTGTGGCAACCGATTCGCTCGCCGACCTCATTTTGGTATCGGCGGGCGAGGGCTAGCATGTCGTCATTGCGGTCGACGCCAATGACGCGCCCTTGCGGGCCGACAATTTGAGCGGCGATGTAGCAGATCTTGCCGCCGCCGCTGCCGAGATCGAGGACGGTTTCTCCCACGCGGACGTATCGCGACGGATCGCCGCAGCCGTAGTCGCGTTCGATGATCTCGCTGGGAAGGACTTCGAGATATCGGGCGTCGTAGTCGATGGGACAGCAGAGCGCTGGCTCGGCATTGCGCGCCGCCGCGGCGTAGCGCTGGCGGACGGAATGCTCGACGTCCAGGCGGCCGCCGGGGTTGGATTCGGAATCGAGAACGTCGAGCTTTTGCATGGACGGGGCTGTGGGATTAGAGCGGTTGCGATACGCGTCGAGCTGAGCGAGCGCTACACAACGAGCGTCGAACGAGTGCCGAAACAAACTAGCTATATGTGTCGGCGACCGCTACCAGCCCATGACCATGTTCGATTCGATCACTTTGCGAGAGCGCTCGAGGTCGGAGCCGGTTTGGCTCATGTACAGGCGAATCGCGTGAAGCTTGTCGCCCTGGGCCTTGTCGAGACAATCGCGGGCGGTGCAGCACGGATCGAGACTACCGGCGATACCGAGCGCGCCCTTGGAAATCACCCAAGTGTCGCGGGGACGGCGTGTGAGACGGAGGACTTTTTCGCTGGGATAGGCGTCGTTGACGACGTCGGACGCGGCGTCGTCGTCCGCGGCCCAGGTGATGATGATGTGACTGTCCGTCTCGACTTCAAACAATGGCATAGCCAAAACCCTCCAACTTTCGATGAATGTCGGCCGGCGTGTGAGCTTTAGCCGAAGTGAACGATCGCCGCATTGCAAAGGACGAACCGCCGCATTCGCGCCGATGCGAAACGCTTTGGGCGACCGCCGATCAATCCATGATGTTACGAAGGCCCGCCACAGGCGTCAATTGCCATGTCTTGGCCGGCGTCGCTGTCGCGGTTGGCTGTGGCGAAAACGCTCACACGCCGCGTCCCTGGGCCAATTCGAGCTGGGCCTTGTGGAGGCGGGCGTATGCCCCATTTTGGGCGAGTAGCTCGTCGTGGCTGCCGATTTCGGCGATTTGGCCGCCGTGGAGCACGATCAGCCGATTGGCCCGGCGAAGCGTGCTTAGCCGGTGGGCGATGGCGATGGTCGTGCGGCCTTGGACGAGGTTTTCGAGAGCTGCTTGAATCTCCCGTTCGGTCTGCGTATCGACCGACGAAGTGGCTTCATCGAGGATCAGGATGCGCGGATCGATGAGCAGCGCGCGGGCGATCGAGACGCGTTGCCGCTCGCCGCCGGAAAGCGACTGGCCGCGTTCGCCGACGATCGAATCGTAGCCGTCGGTGAGGCGCAGGATGAACTCATGGGCGCGGGCGGCGCGGGCCGCGGCAACGATTTCTTCGTGCGTCGCGTCGGGGCGGCCGTAGGCGATGTTCTCTGCCACGGTGCCGTAGAACAAGAAAGGCTCTTGCAGGACGATGCCGATGTGGTTGCGATACTCGGTCGTGAGGTGCGAGCGGATGTCCGTTCCGTCGAGCACAATCGCGCCCGAGGCCACGTCGTAGAAGCGGCAGATAAGATTAATGAGCGTGCTCTTGCCCGCGCCGCTTGCGCCGACGAGGCCAACTAATTCGCCGGGCTCGATCGAGAGATTGATGCCGTGCAGCACTTCGCGCGTGCCGTACTTAAATCGGACGTCGCGTAATTCGATCTTGCCTTGCGGACGCGTAAGCGGCACCGGCTTAACGGGTTCGGCGACGCTGGGCGCGCGGTCGAGAATCTCGAACAATCGTTGCGACGATGCGGCGGCGCGCTGAGCGGCCGACACCATCAAGATCATCGATTCCATCTGGGCGTAGAAACGAGAGATGTACGCGACGAATGCCAACAGCACGCCGACTGTGATTTCGTGCTGAAAGATGAACCACACGCCGCTGACCCAGACGATCAAGATGCCGCAGTCGGTGAGAAAGACGACGACCGGCCCGAAAAACGCCCACAAGCGGTTGACCCAGTCGTTGACTTCCAGGACGCGGTCGTTGGCTTCGACGAAGCGGCCGACTTCGCGGTCCTCCTGAGCGAAGGCCTTGACGACGCGGATGCCGGGGATCGTGTCGGCCAAAACGCTGGTCATGTGTCCCCAGGCGGTCGACGCGCGGCGAAACCCGCGACGGAGAGGCGTCCGCACGCGATGCACCAAAAAAACGATGACCGGAAACGGGGCAAGCGTGACCAGGGCGAGTTTCCAACTGATCGAAACTAGGATGCCGGCGGTCAGCATCATCATGACGATGTTGTTGAGAAAATCGACCACGCTTACGGCGAGGAAATTGTTGATGCGTTCGGTGTCGCTGCTCACCCGCGACAACAAGTCTCCGGTCCGCTTGCCGCCGAAGTACTCGAGGGACAAACGCTGTAACTGGGCGTAGGTTTGGGTGCGCAGCTCGGCAGCCGTGCGTTCGCTCACCCAGGCGAGCGTGTACTTGCGGGCCCAACCAAGAACCCAGGCCACGAGCGCGGCAATGAGAAAGCCGCCGAGGCACATCGTTGCCAATGAGCGATTGAACGGCTCGCCGCGCTCGAAAGGAACGAGCACGTCGTCGATCAGCGGCATGGTGAGGTAGGGCGGAACGAGGCCCGAGCCCGTCGAGGCAAGGGTTAGGCAAAGCCCTACGGCAATCAGCTTCGACTGTGGCTTGGCGAATTGCAGCAGCCGTAGCAATGTCCAAACGGGTGGGGGCGGTGGCTCGACGGCGCACGCTTTGCAAAAACCGTCTTCGGGCAGTATCGGACCGCCGCAACTCGGACAGACCGATGGGGCCGCACCGGTGTCGCCGCTGGGATCTGCCTTCTGCGTCGCGACGCGATCGGCGAACCGCTGAGCGGCGGCTCTTTCGGCGGCGGTATATCGCCAGCGTGCCAGTCGCGCGGTCGGACCGACGATTTCTATCGAACCGACGGAGTCGCCCTCGCGACATTCGAGCGAATGCTGGTTGTCGAGCGGCCAAGCTTGCCACTCGAATTGGTGGCCGGATGAGGCGTTCGCGCTTTCGACAAGTCCGAGAATCCGCCGGTCGGTGAGAACGACGAAGGCGGAACGGTCGAACTGAAGGCGATCGTCG
The DNA here is from genome assembly GCA_029259895.1 of Planctomycetota bacterium. Taxonomy (GTDB): domain Bacteria; phylum Planctomycetota; class Planctomycetia; order Pirellulales; family PLA5; genus PLA5. The sequence goes on along the minus strand of JAJDEG010000601.1, from coordinate 11,208 downwards.
AGGTCTGGCGCGAACCAAGCAATAACGGACTCGCCGGACGCGAGTCGCGAGCGAATTTCTTCGCCGCGACGACGATCCATCAACGTCAGTGCATCCGTGCGGGGCGTCAAATCCGGAATTCTCCGAACGATCCGCGCGGCGTGGGGCGCGCAAAAGCGTAACCGCGGCGAAAATCTCGCATCAAGTTAGAGCGGCCGATATTGACGGCCGAAAACGGTCGCTTACGATAGCATAGATAATCGCGGCCATACAGTGCTGCACTGGCGGGGGTCTCCCGCAGGACAGTGCGAAAGCTGGTCCCCACCACGCTCGTCAACCGCGACCCCACCGGAACAAGACTCTGCTGCAAACGTCACTCTAGGCGTCCGCCCGCGTAGCTGCGACGGCCTAAGCTTTCCCAGCTTTCGCCGTTGCCGACGAATGTTTCGTCCGCGCCATCGAACCCAACGCGGTTGATCCGCGACGAACTAAACGTCCGACAATATTTAGAATCGCGAGAACCATCGCAAACCTACGACCGTAGGACAACGAAACGCCCGAGCCATCTCGTTTAGCTCGAGGCATTGCCCCACTTACGCATTTTCCCGAACCCCAGCGACATCGAGCAATTACACCATGGAAATCCGCAAGGTTCTCGCACTTCGCGGTCCGAACATTTGGGCGAACTTTCCGGTCTTGGAAGCTTGGGTGGACCTGCAAGAGCTTAAGGACTCGCCGTCGCACACGATCGAAGGCTTCAACGATCGGTTGATGGCCTGGTTGCCGTCGATGATCGAGCACCGTTGCGGATTGGGTTACCGCGGCGGTTTCTTCGAGCGGCTGCGGACCGGCACGTACATGGGGCACATTCTGGAGCATGTGACGCTCGAACTTTCGACGCTTGCCGGGTGCGAAGTCGGCTATGGACGCGCTCGCGAGACTTCGGAGGAAGGCGTTTACAAAGTCGCCATCGAGTATTTGGAAGAGGAGTTTGGCAAGGCGTGCCTAGAGGCGGGCTTGGAGATGTGCCTGGCGGCGGTTTACGACCGACCGTTCGACGTGGCCGCGGAAACGAAGCGGCTGCGGGCGCTGTACGAGAACGTGCGGCTCGGCCCGAGTACTGGCTCGATCGTCGCAGCGGCGCTCGCGCGGGGGATACCGGTGCGGCGGTTGAATCGCGATAGCCTCGTGCAGTTCGGATATGGCTCGAAGCAGCGGCGGATTTGCGCGGCGGAGACGGATCGCACGAGCGCGATCGCGGAGACGATCGCGCAAGACAAGGAACTGACGCGGCAGCTTTTGTCGTCGATTGGCGTGCCCGTGCCGGAAGGCCGGCCGGTCAAGACTGCCGAAGACGCCTGGGTGGCCGCGGAAGAGATCGGCGTGCCGGTCGTGGTGAAGCCGCAGTTCGGGAGCCAGGGCCGCGGCGTGGGCATGAATCTTTGTACGCGGGAACAAGTCGTGGCGGCTTATGCGGCCGCTCGACAGCAAGAGCGGACGGTCGTGGTGGAGCGCTTCGCGCCTGGAGCGGATTACCGTGTGCTGGTCGTGGGAGATCGCGTGATTGCGGCGGCTCGCCGCGAGCCGGCTCAGGTAATTGGCGACGGCGTACATACGGTCGGCCAATTGGTTGAGATCGTCAATGCCGATCCTCGCCGCGGCGAGGATCATGCGACGTGTCTGAGCAAGATTCCGCTCGACGACGTGTCGCTGGCGGTGCTGGCCGATCAGGGTTACGGCATCGACTCCATTCCGCCGTTCGATGCCAAGGTGCTCATTCGCCGCAACGCCAACCTCAGCACGGGCGGAACGGCGGCCGATGTGACGGACGAGATTCATCCTGAAGTCGCCGCACGGGCGGTCGACGCGGCCAAGATGATCGGTTTGGATGTCGCCGGCGTCGACATGGTCGCGCTCGACGTCAGCCGGCCGCTGGAAGAGCTACGCGGCGTGATCGTGGAAGTGAACGCCGCGCCTGGATTGCGGATGCACTTGCATCCTTCGTCCGGAACGCCGCGCGCCGTAGGGGAAGCGATTTTGAGCACCATGTTTCCCGATGGGCAGAACGGCCGCATTCCGATCGCCGCCGTGACGGGCGTGAACGGCAAGACGACGACAACGCGGTTTCTTAGCTACTTGATGGCGACGACCGGTCGCAAGGTCGGCATGACGTGTACGGATGGGATTTACATCGACGACCGCCGCGTCGACAAGGGCGATTGCAGCGGTCCGCAAAGCGCGCGTAGCGTGCTGATGAATCCGTCGGTCGATATCGCGGTGTTAGAAACGGCCCGCGGCGGGATTCTTCGCGCCGGCCTCGGATTCGATCAATGCGACGTAGCGGTCGTGACGAACATCGGCGAAGGCGATCACCTTGGCCTGTCGGATATTGGGACGCTGGAGAAGCTCGCGCAGGTGAAACGCTGCATCGTCGAGGCGGTGCGGCCAGACGGTTTCGCCGTGCTCAACGCCGAAGACCCGCTGGTGGCGGCGATGGCGGAGAAATGTCCGGGCAAGGTCGCGTTCACCTCGACCGACGCAAGTCATGAAGTCGTCGCCGCCCACCGCGCCGCGGAGGGGCGCGCGGTGGTGGCTCGCGATGGCCAGATCGTGTTGATCGAAGGGGCCGCCGAGACAATTCTTACGACGCTCGATCGCGTGCCGCTGACGCACGGCGGCAGGATCGGCTTTCAGGTGGAAAACACGCTCTGCGCCGTTGCTGCGGCGTGGTGCTTGGGATTGCCGCTCGATTTGCTGCGCGGCGGCGTCGAGACGTTCGGGGCGGACGTGAAGACCGTGCCCGGCCGCTTCAACTTGTTGGAGATCAACGGAGCGACCGTGGTGATCGACTACGGCCACAACGCGTCGTCGCTCAAGGCGCTCATCGCCACGCTCGATCAGTTCCCTCATACGCGACGGTCGGTCGTCTATTCGGCGGCCGGCGATCGTCGCGACGAGGATTTGATCCGGCAGGGCGAACTGCTGGCGGGGGCGTTCGACAAGGTCGTGCTGTATGAGGACCATTACCTACGCGGCCGCGCGAGCGGAGAAATCATGCGGCTGTTCCGCGAAGGGATGGGCAAGGGCCATCGAGCCCACGAAATCCAAGAGATTCAAGGGGCCGTCAAGTCGATCGAAACGGCCATCGCGGCCGTTCAGCCGGGCGAGTTGCTGGTCGTTCAGGCAGACGTCGTGGACGAAACGGTCGAATACGTGTTCCGCCAGTTGGCGGCCGGATTGCCGGGCCGGCAGATTGGTTTTGCGGAAGCACTGGCCGGGGCGGCTCGAAAGCCGGCCGTTAGCACGCCCAATGCCGCGGCAACACACGCCGCGTCGCCGACGCATTAGCGGACGATTCGTCGCGATGTTTCAGCGCGACGTTTCGGCCCCGTGGCAAACAAACGTGCAAGCTTTCGACGACCGCGCGGGTCACTTCTCGTAGCGATTGCGGTGCAGTCGCAGCATCCGGCCTTTCGTCTGGAGGTCGGTCGCCATTTGCTCGAGTTCCTCGGGCTTGAACGTTTGCTCGAGGCCGAGTTGGGCGGCTTCCTTGTCGAGCTTGCGAGCGGCCACGACGGCGCTGTAGGCACGGTTGAGGTACATCAGCGTGGCGTCGGTGCGGTTCGTCCAGCGCTGCTGGGATTCGTAAGTGAGCGACGTTCCGCCGCCGCCTGCGCTTCCGTAGCCGTTCCAGCCCCATCGCCAGCGACGGCCGTAAGTGGAGTAGTCGCCCTTGGATGGATCCATTTCGGCGGCGGCCTTGAGGTTCATTTGGATCTGATTTTCGACGGCCTCGCGGCGGCGGATGTTTTCCTTGATCCGCATCTCGAAGACGGTGGCGGCCTTTTGTTGTCGCTCAATTTGTTGCCGCGTAACGCGGTTGACCGACTCGCTGCCAAAGTTGCTCTCGAGATGCCAGCTTTTCAGGCCTAGCTGCTCGCCGAGCGCGGCGGTGTCGCCGTCGAGCACGGACAGACCGAGCGATTTCGCCCGATCGTAGGTCATGCGTAGCGTCTTCTCCGGATCGTCTTCGAGGATGATGTTCGTGGTCGGGACGTCCTTAGGTGCCGTCGCACCGAACGTGATTGTCTTGTCGTCGTTGCGCCAGGCGACGAACGACGCGGTGGGGTCGATGAGCGCTTGGACGAGCGCGCCCAATCCATCGCCGCGCTTGGCCGCGACACGCGCACCGTATTCGCCGGCGATCTGTCGCCGAATTGCCAGCTCCTCGGCGGCGCGGGCTTCTTCCCAGTCCTTGGGAATGTCGTTCGTGCCGATTTCGCTGCCGGGCGTCAAGCGGACGGTCGAGCTGTGAAGTGGAAACACGATCGCCTTACCGACGCAATTCTTGACGATGGAGTGAAATTGAATCCACTTCGAGTGCGACTGGAGTAGGTTGGCCGTGGCGATGGCTTCGTCGAAACCGGCCTTGTCGTCCTCCGTCTTGCCCTGTTCCACGCTATCGATGACGAAAACGATGTGTGGCACTTTGCTGTAGCGGGCGCGGTTCAGAGCGGGCCGGATGACGTCGGCGAATAACTCTTTGCCGAAGACGCCGCGAATCGGCACTTCGAGGTAGGCGCTATTCATTTCGTCCGGGCGGGAATTGTCGCCGCCGGTCGAGCGGCGAAAGAATCCGTCAGGGAGCGGCGACTTGCTTACGGACGCCACTTCAATCCGCGGCAATTTGAGCGTTATGCGGAGATCGCCGACCAGCGTGTCGATCGACACGATTTCATCGTTTTGCGATACGACGTTGCCTTCATAACGCCGGCCGTCCTTCGTCTCGACCACATCGGCGCGAAGCGCGGCAGCGCAGCAGAGCATGGAAATGGCCGCGGTGGCGGCGAGAGTACGCGATGGCGCGTGGGAAGCAAGGTGTGCGAAACTCATGGCATTTGGCTCCAATCGGGACTTTAATGCGGGCGAAAGCGGTGTCGCCGGCGCGTGAGCGGCGGAATTCAGACGTGATTGACTATTATGGTTACGTGCCCGTGGCGTCGCAACATCTGGATGTCGCAACATCTAGGCGGCGCGAAGACCGATGGACCGCACCCAGAATGCCTATGCACGCGACAGCGCACTTGGCGAGCCTAGAAAGTCGCGCTCCGCACGGCTAATTGGACGCGCGCGCTTGGGGGGCCTCGGTAGCGGACGATTTGCGGAAGTATTGCTCGACGTCGCTGCCTGGAAGATGCAAGTCGAGTACGTTCTGCAGGACGAAGTCGGTAGGGAACTGGCCGTCGAGATCGACTTCGACGAGCCGACGATAGGCGTCGATGCGGTCGAGCATGTCGTGGCTGGTGACGATTTCGTCCATCATTTGCGGATGCTTTTCGAGTATCGCCCGCCACGCGGCGAAGGCGCGTTCGTAAGCCTGTTTGGCCGGCAAGAGACGGCCGCGGCGATGGGCGTATTGGGCCTCGGCCAGATAGCGATGCGTGGCGACGGCCTGCGGCTCGGCTTCGGCGAGTACGCGCATCTTCCAGCCTGCGAAGCGAATGGGCTGCATGAGGCGCTCGATCACGTCGACTTTGAAATCCTCCAATCGCGCCTCGTCGGCGAGTCTCCGGGCTTCGATGCGGTGCGCTTCGCCTGCGCGCTCGGCCAGTTCGTGCGAGAGCACGAGGCGAGGAATGGCATAAGCGAGGCGGCGGCGCTGCTCCGGCGTGCGCTCGTCGCGTGGAGTTTCGAGGGCTTGGGCGTCCTCATCGTATAGATGCCTGCGGCGATCGGGGTGATCGAGCAGTTCGTCGGCCGCTGCGGGAGCGAGGGCGTAAAGCTGGTCGGCGATTTCCTGCAAGCGGCGGTCGTGGTGGTCGAAATCGTTGAGCCGCACGACGAAGGCTTGTCCGACGGGAAATCCGCGGTTGCCCAACGAGTCGGGTGCGCGAAACCAGTCGTCGGCCGCGCCGATCCAGGCCTGTTGCCAACGCTCGACGAGTTTGCCGATGCGGTCCTCACGAGCTTTAAACGACAGCCCTTCCAATTCATCCCACGGCAGCCCGTCTTCCTCGATGGCCATTGCGTAGTAGATCTGCGCGAAGGCCGGACTGGAATGAAACACCGACCGACCGAGACCGGGGACGGGGCGTTTTTGGGCATCGGCTAAATTTTGGGCGGCGAGATACCAATCGCGTCCGACGAGCCAATTGTCGCGGCCTTTTTCCTCGCGATACATGCGGCGGAATTGCGCTTTTTCGTCCGAACGGCCGATCTTCTGGCAGGTGAACCAGCCGATTTCGTGCAACAGGCGGGGGTCGTGCTCGTTGTATTTGCGGCCTTCCATGAGGAATTCGATACCTTTCATCGTCCAAGCGTAGCGATGGCGATAGTCGGCGAATTCGGCCGCGATGTTGTAGGACATGTTGTGCGCCTGGAATTTCCAGACGCTGACGAAGTGCGGCTCGATCTTGGCGAGCTGATTGAGCGTGGCTTCGAAGGCGGTCCAGTTCTCTTTTTTCTTGTGTTCGTTGGCTTGCGACCAAAGCACCATCGACGCGAAGCCCTGCATGCCGAACGTGGCCAGGCGGGCGGATTCGGCGGCCGGGTCGATCTCGCCGAAGTGCGACTGGCCGATCCGCGCGTCGCTGCGGATGGCGGCCAGACGCCCGCCCTGGGCGTTGGGCGTGGCGGGCCGGCCGATCCAGACGAGTGGAAAGAGCAGCACCGCGACGATGCAGAGGTAAATGACTTTGCGGATCGCCAGACGTTGTGGGTTCATGCCGCCACCTCGCGCGTTTTGAGCAGGAAGTAGCCGCCGACCACGAGGGGTACGACGTAGCCGACGGTCCGCAAGGCGAGAATCGCCACGTGCTCGTCGGGAATGTAGAAGCCGCTGGCGAGATAGTCGACGCGCCAAAAGCTGCGCAAGTCCGGCAACATGTGGGAAAGGCCGAGCATCACGGCGCGGATCGTGTCGTCGGCCATCTCGATGGTCATCCGCGGCGCACTGGCGTCGAGCTTCTGCATGAGGTTCATGCGATTCTGCAGGCGATAGGCCGCCTCGAACGGTCCGCCGCCGTAGAGCTGGTTGTTGGCGAGTTGGGCCACGTAGTCGGCGAACAGTCCGCAGATCAACATGACGCTCGTGGCGAGCAGCGACACGGGGCTGGAAAGCACCGTAGTGGCCGTCACGGCGATCGCCACGACCAAAATGACGGGCAGTAGCAGGGCGAACGTCGACTTGACGTAGTTCCAGGTGTAGCTGGCTTCGCGGGCGAGAAGGTACGCATCGGCTTGGGCGATGCCGAAGAACTGTTCGCCCTCGGCGCATCGGACGACGACTTCGATGCGGCCGTCGGCGACGAGGTCGTCGAAGAGGTCGAGTTCGGCGGATCGGCCGGGCGCGTCGTTGCCGCGGAGCTTGCGCGCGAATATCTGGGGGGCGATCGGACCGTCTTGCGACCAAAAGTCGCGTGGTTGCGTGGCAACGCGCGGATCGTCGGGGTTGCGGAGCTGGATCGTGCCGCGTGTGGTCTGGTCGATGCGGCCCTTGTGCGTGCGAAAGACGCGGACGGTTAATTCGAGCCGCAGAAAATCGCCGAAGCGGTCCTCGGTTACGCCGTCGAAGGTCCAGATGCCGGCGGCTTGCGTGGCACCTTCGACGTAGCTGCGGTAGTCCCATTCGCTGCCGACGCTGATGCCGCGGGAGCGTTCTTGTCCGTCTTTGTCGAGAAACCGGAGGGTGCCGTAGGTTGGCACGCGGGCGCGGAGTAAATCCTCCGGCGATCCAACGTCGTAGACGGACACGTCGCGGGGCGGATCGCGGTCGGAGACCGGGACGCTTTGCGTGGATGCAAGCGGGCGGCCGAGGCGGCTGGTGACGGCCTGGGCGACGGAGATTTGCGTGTCGCCGACGCGGGCTGGGGCGTCGAGGACGAGCGTGACCGTGCGGTTGTCGGTCGAAATGCTCGCCGATCGGACGGCTGGGCCGCCGGCGGATTGAAGATTTTCGGCCTTGGACGCGGCAACGGGGTCCATCGGTTCGGAAAAGCGAACGAGGACGCGGGTTGCGTCGCCGGGGTCGACTCGTGCGCCGGCGATACGTGGGGTGACGTCCTTGGTGACGAGATGCCAGTGTCCGGCGGCGGTCTCGGCCATGCCGAGGCCGGCGGCGGTGAGCGAAAAGCGGTGGTGATGGTCGCCGGACGTCGACAGAAGGCCGGTTTCGACGAGCGTATTCTCGTCGAACCTTCCGCCGGCTGGTGGAAGCTCTAAATCGACGAAGGCATCGGCGTCGACGGTGTGGTCGTGGTCCAACATGCGGCCAATGAAGACGTAGCCGCAGCCGGCCATGATGGCGAGCAAACCGGCGGCGACGAGCGAAAAGCCGATTACGCGGCCGAGCAGGATTTCGTGGGAGCGGACCGGCTTGGTAACGACGGTGTAGATGGTGCGGTGCTTGATGTCGTTGGGCAGGCTGAACACGGCGACCAACAGGGCGACGAGGGCCACGAGCACCGCGGTCCACTTGAAAATCGATTCGATGTAGAGCTTTGCCGGGTCGTCGCCGCCGGTGAGAAACCAGCCGGAGAACATGAGCATCGCGGCGAAGACGGCGAGGGCGACGACGATGCGGTTGCGAACGGACTCGCGGATGGCGAGCACGGCTAGCGCCCAAACGCGGCGCGGGGAGGTGCTCAGCCAGTCGCGGCCGGCATCGACGAGAAGATCGACGAAGTGACGCGCGGCGAGCGTAGGACCGTGCCGCACCAAGCTCACGAGCAGCCCCAGCGTGGCGGCGAGGACGACGAGCGTCAATGCGATCCACACCCAGGCGACGAGAGCGGCGGGGAGCCAGACGGAGAGCGGGTCGAGTTGGGTTTCGAGAACCACGGAACGGTAACTTAGGGCTGGAGACTAGGGGCTGGAGGCTGGGGGCTGGGGAATTTCGTTTCGCAGGTTCGCTCGCTTGCCGGGACGGGCTTCGCTGTCGCGAACGATCGACAGAAACAGGTCTTCTAGCGTGGCCGTGGGGTTGTCGAGCGAGATTAGTTTGCCGTGGTGCCGATCGATGACGGCGCGGATTTCGGCTTCGCAGTCTTTCGAGAGGCCGGAGGCTTGGATTTGCGTTACGTCGCGGACCTTAAGGAGCGAATCGACGCGGCCGAGCTCTTTTAGCTCGCCTTGGTGCAGAATGGCGATGCGGTCGCAGACGTCTTGCACGTCGGCGAGTAGGTGACTGCACATGATGACCGTCTTGCCGCGGTCCTTGAGTTCGAGGATGAGGTCTTTCATCTCGCGGGTGCCGATGGGGTCCAGCCCGCTGGTTGGCTCGTCGAGCAGGACGAGCTCGGGATCGTTGATGAGCGCTTGGGCCAGGCCGATGCGGCGGGTCATGCCCTTGGAGTATTCCTTGAGCGGTCGGCGCTTCGCCCAGGAGAGGCCGACCTTTTCGATCAGTTCGGCGGAGCGCTGGCGGCGGACGGCGGTGGGCATGTCGAACAGTCGGCCGTAGAAGTCGAGCGTCTCTTCGGCGTTGAGAAAGCGGTAGAGGTACGATTCTTCCGGGAGATAGCCGATGCGTTCGTTCTTGGCGACGTCGGTCGCCTCGCAGCCGAAGACGAGCGCCTTGCCGCGGGTGGGAAAGAGCAGGCCGAGCAGGAGCTTGATCGTGGTCGTCTTGCCGGAGCCGTTGGGGCCGAGGAGGCCGAATACTTCGCCGCGGCGGATTTCGAGGTCGAGTGCTTTGAGCGCGCGGACTTTCTCGCGGCCCCAAAAGTCGCGATAGACCTTGGAAAGGCTCTGCGTGGCGACGACCACGTCGCTCGGTTTGTTCGCGGAGTCGACGCTTGTGGGTGTCGGCTTTCGCGGCGCGGAATCTTTCTTGCGGCTCATAGCCCTTTTCTCGTTCCTCGCGCCGGTTGAAGAGCGCCGAATTGCCACGGCGACGAGCGCGCGGAGTGCCTCAAATCATTTATACGGGGCGCGGCATTGTGCAGTTCGCTCGCCACGCCGGACGCCTTTGCCAGAGACGTTCTCGTTCCATACGAAGTAACTATACGGGGGCGTCGTTGAACCTACAAGAATCGCCACGCCTGCGAGAACGGAGCGTTACCGCGTCGGGCCGTCATCGGTGGGGAGTTCGTCGAAGGGGGGCGAGTAGATGATGCGGCCTGAACTGGGAACACTTTCGCCGCCGAGCGAGAGTGCCTGAAACGCGTCGCACGCGTAGGCGCACTCGAACGGGCGGGCTAGCTTGGCCGTGAAGCCGAACCGTCCGTAGTATGCCGGATCGCCGAGGACGAAGACGAGCGATTCGCCCAACGTGCGTGCGCGATCGAGGGTGGCGCGGACGAGGGCTGCGCCGATGCCGCGGCGTTGGTGCGGAGGATCGACCGCGAGCGGCGCGAGAGCGAGTGCCGCCGATTCGCCGTCGGGCGCGACGATCCGCAAGGGGCTCATCGCGATGTGACCGACGACGGATCGCTCGACCGTGGCAACGAGCGCGAAGCGAATGTGCCCAGCGTGGCGAAGCGATCGCACGAGATGGGCTTCGGCGGTCGAACCGAAGGCGCGGCTTAGCACGCCGTCGATGGCGTCGGCATCGTCGGGCGATTCGTCACGTACCTGTTGATTATCCACGTTTTGCTCGCCGCAGCACGACGCCCCACAACGCGAGAAACGATAGCACGGCCGCGGCGACGACGAGGCCTCGGCGGAGGTTGGGCTGGCCGGTCTCGCCGCCTAAGTACGCGCCGACAGCCAGAAGCACGCCCCACAAGGCGAGCGCCGCGGCGATGGCCGCGACTGTCCAACGACGGGAACGGTCGGCGGTGGTCATGGTTTGAGTGTGACGCGATGGAAAGGGACTATGCGAAGCACGACGTCGAACGCGGTTCCTCGGCGTTGACCGGTGTTCTCGCTCGTGACATTTTCGATTTTGAACCCTCGGCGACGATGTGCCAAGGGCGACGCGATGCCGCCGCGGCTCTTGCAGCCATCATCGAGGGACGATTTCTTGCGGCGGACGCTCGCGGAACGTACACTTTAGCGAGTTCCGCTACGTCCCGCCCAGCTCGGTTTGGTCGGTCTTCCTCGGACCGCGCCGACGCAGCGTATTCCCGCCTTGTATTGTCCTTCCTCGATTGGTCGCTTGCGCGGGCAGTCCCTTTTCTCGATTTTCTCGATTTGCAGGAGATGTTCGATGGTTCGCCTAAATGCGTTTGCTTTTTGCGCTGCGACGTTGTGCTTTGCTGCGTTGGCGTTCGTTTTGTGCGGCGAGAA
>JAJDEG010000061.1 GCA_029259895.1 Planctomycetota bacterium | reverse complement strand
AGAGCGCCGCCCGCGGCAAGGAGTTGTTCTTCAACGACAAGTCGCGGTGCGCGACGTGTCACGTCGGCGCGAACTTCACGGACGAGAAATATCACAATCTCGGCGTCGGCATGGACGCCGCGGAGCCGGACCTCGGCCGCTATGCCGAAACGAAGGACGACAAGGACCGCGGCGCGTTCAAGACGCCCACGCTCCGCAACGTCGTGCAAACCGCGCCCTACATGCACGACGGCAGCCAGAAGACGCTCGAAGAAGTCGTCGAGTGGTACGCCAAGGGCGGACATCCCAACGACCACCTCAGCGACAAGATCGTCAAGCTCGAACTGTCGGATCAAGACAAGAAAGACCTCGTCGAGTTTATGAAGGCACTCACCGGGCCGCTCACGCCGGTGGAAAGAGGGCGGTTGCCGCAGTAGCGATACCGCTGACGGTCGATTTGCATTGCAGTTCCCCGCGCGGCATCAATGGCAATCAGTTAGTGTCGTCGTCGCGGAACGCGCCTCGTAGCGATGCGCCGGCGTCCTCGCCGATTGTCCGCGCTTGTCCCTAATTGACGTCCGGCCTAGACTGAAGTGAACGGCGCTGGCTCGATGTAGCGGAAACCGCGATTCGCCGACGCTTTCGCTCCCGCCCCTCCCGACGGCTGACTCAATGCCCGCCGACGAAGAAGAAATCTACCAAGAGCACATTCTGGATCACTACGAGGATCCATACCACCGGGGGCATTGCGCGCGTCCGTCCCACGCCCACGAGGACGATAATCCGCTCTGCGGCGACGAGGTGCGCATCGAACTCGACGTCGATCCCGCTGGGCAGATTCGCGAGGCCTATTTCAGCGGCGACGGCTGCTGCATCAGCCAGGCCGCCGCGTCGATGATCGTCGAGCACGTCGAAGGCAAGGACGTCGACTTCATCAAGCAATTCACCGCGGAAGAGATGCTCAAGCTGTTCGGCGCGCGGCTCACGCCGAATCGACAGAAGTGCTGCCTGCTATCGTGGAAAGTGTTGCAATCGGCGATCTTCTCGCCACTCGTCGAAGCCGACGACAGCGGAAACGGACAGAGCGGCACGCGGCCAGCCGGACCCAACCTCAGCGAGGAAACCTAGAATGGACGCCCTCGCCACGCTACCCCTCGATCCGCAAGCCCTGCGGGCCGACTTTCCGATTCTCTCGACCACGATTCACGACAACGTACCGCTCGTGTACCTCGACAGCGCCGCGACCACGCAGCGACCACGGCAAGTCATTGCGGCCATCGTCGATACGTACGAGCGACACTATGCCAACGTCCATCGCGGAATTCACTGGCTGAGCGATCAGAGCACCGACCTGTTCGAGGAAGCCCGCGAAAGTGTCCGCGCGTTTATCAACGCGCCGGCGCGCGAAGAAGTAATCTTCACGCACGGCACGACCGAGAGCATCAATCTCGTCGCCCGCAGTTGGGGCGACGCCAACGTCCGCACCGGCGACGAAATTATCGCCACGGTGATGGAGCATCACTCGAATCTCGTGCCTTGGCAGCAGTTGGCCGAGCGAAGCGGCGCGGTGCTGCGGCACATTCCGATCGACGACAACGGCGAACTGATCCTCGACGAGTTCGACAAACTGTTGAGCGAGCGGACGCGGTTGGTGGCCGTGTCGGCCGTGTCGAACGTGTTGGGCACGATCAACCCGATCGAAGAGATCGTCCGCCGCGCCCATGCCGCCGGGGCGTTGGTGCTGGTCGACGCGGCCCAAAGCGCCGCGCACATGCCGACCGACGTGCAGCGGTGGAATGCCGACTTCGTGGCCATCAGCGGCCACAAGATGCTGGCCCCCACGGGCGTTGGCGTGCTGTGGAGCCGCCGCGAACTGCTCGACGCCATGCCCCCATTCCTCGGCGGCGGCAGCATGATCCGCCGCGTGAAGCTGGATAGCTTCGAGCCGGCCGATTTGCCTGCCAAGTTCGAGGCCGGCACGCCGCCGATTGTCCCGGCCATCGGCTTGGGTGCCGCGATCGACTATATCAACGCGATCGGGCTGGAAAAAATCCACGCCTACGAGCAAATCTTAACGCGACGGGCGCACGACGTGCTGGCCGACGTTGGTGGCGTGAAGATTTTCGGCCCGCCGCTGGAAAACAAGGCCGGCATCGTCAGCTTCACTGTCGAAGGTGTCCACGCCCACGATGTGGCCCAACTCTTGGATCGCCAGGGCATCGCCGTCCGCGCGGGGCACCACTGCACGATGCCGCTGCACAAACGGCTCGGCGTCACGGCGACAGCCCGCGTAAGCTTCTATTTCTACAACACGCTCGACGAAATCGATCTGCTCGGCCGAGCGCTCGCCGACGCCAAGGGCGTGTTTCGTCGGCGGAAAGCGTGATGCCGTCGGCTCGTACACTGCCTCGGACACCGCCGCGTACATCGCCGCGCGTTAATCTTTGCGGCCTACGTAAAACTTGCCGCCCGTAGGTGATCGACCGCGGCTAGCGGTTGCACCGTTCCGTTGTTGCGGCGTTTGTCGCTTCTGCTGCCGCGCCTTGCGAAGGTCGCTCGGCAACGCGCTGTTTTGCTCATCGCTCCATCATCGCGTGGACGATCCGTACAACGAATCATCCCGATTGGCACGGAGCGCCAACGGTTCGCACCGTCGCTTCAACACGCGCCGCGACTTGAAACATGGATGGGAAGATGAGCCGTCGAATCCGCGCAGGACGCGCCCCCTTGTGGACCGTTGCAGGCCTGACCTTTCTGTCGGGCTGCGGCGACACCGGCGCCAACGTTCCCGAAGCAACCGCACCAATCGCCCGCGGCGTGCCCGCCATTCGTAGCGAAGCCGCACGCAACGACGCCGAAGGCCACGCTCTCGCCTCGCGCCACACGATCGACGCGCGAGTCGTGCCGGCCTGGTACGGCTTCGACGATCCGCCACTACCGACACTTCGGCCGGCCGACGGCGAGAGCGCGATTCCAGAGGCGGTCAGTGTCGACGAAAGCGAGCCGACGGTCGTGCTCCCCGCCGAGGAGATGAGTGGCGTGGTGCGGCTTGCACCCGCCCAACTGGAAGACGCTCCCGAACCGCCGCGCACGCGCTACGACGTCGGCGGCCGCTACACGCTCGACGCGACGAACGCCGCCGACACAGTCGCCATCGAAGATCAAACCGACGCAGGCGCGACGGCATCAGACGCCGCAATTCATAGGCTGCCGCCGATCGAGGAGCCCAAAGTACACGCCGAGCCAGAGGTGCACGCCACGTTGACGGACGCCGTGCCGCTCGATCCGCCAGCGGTCGAAGCACAGTCCTCGCCACGCGACGAATTTCGCCGCTTGCCCGCAGTCGACGAAACCGAAACCGTCGAAACATACGACGCCGACGCTTCGGCTGCTACTTCGGCCGCGTCCGATCACGAGCCGAGATACACGCGCCCAAGCGACGTGTTTGCCGAAGAAGCGCAGCCCGTGTCGCGCTTCACACGATTGCCGCCGGTCGAAGAACCGGCACGCGACGTGCCGCCGCATGTCGAAACCTCCGTCGTGGCGACGCCCACGTATCGCGACGGACAGTATCGCGACGCCCAATTCGCACCGCCGCCGTTCGTGCTCCCGCCGATCGAGACGATGCCCAGCGTCGAACGAGCGCCGCTCGTTGTCGCACAACCGCCGCGCCACCGAGAAATGGATCTGATCAACGAACGTGCCGGCGAGGGCGTGCGCGTGGGCTACGAACTGGCCCATCGAGGAGCACTGTATTCGGCACAGTCCGAGTTTGCCGCCGCGCTGCGAGTCATCGCCCAAGCCCTCGACGCGCAAGAAAACGGCTCGCGACACGCCGCATCGCTCGACGCCGGTCTGGCGGCGCTCGACGAATCGGACGATTTCCTCGCCGGCGCAAGTTCGAGCACGTCGACCGTCGACGTCGCCGCCGTCGTCGCCAAACATCGCACGCCCGTAATGAAAGACGCCGCGGCGGAAGACCTGACGCCGATCACCGCGCTGCAACGATACTACACTTACGCCCAAGAGCAACTGGCCGCCGCCGTCGAACACGAACCGGCTGCGTCGAACGCCCTGTACGGCATGGGCAAGGTGCAAACGACGCTGCAATCGACCCGCACGAGTTCGCTTTCCGACGGCCCGAAGGCGATCGCCCTGCATCAAGCGGCGTTGCTCGTCGATCAACGCAATTTCATGGCCGCGAACGAATTGGGCGTGCTCATGGCGCGATGCGGCCGATACGACGCGGCTCGCGCGGCACTGTCGCACAGCGTCTCGATTTCGCCGCAGCCAGCCGTGTGGCGAAACCTGGCCGCGGTTCACGAGCGATTGGGCGAAAATTCGCTGGCGGCGAACGCCAAAGCCGCGGCCGAAAGTGCAACGCGCAGCGTCGCGCAGTCGCCCAGCGCCGCACACACGCTGCAACAACCGGTCGTGTGGCTGGAACCGACCGCGTTCGCGCAGTCAGCTCGACCGCAAGCCGACTTGCAGCGCGGGCAGCCGGCGACATCGCCCGATCGGACGCAGCACGAACTGACGCCGCCGACACAAACGACCGACAAGAAAAGCGGCTTCCGCTGGCCGCTGTGGTGAGATTAGCGACTGAGATTAGGGCCAAAGAACAACGGGTTTAGGAATTCACGAATACCAACGAAAGCGCGGTGGGCGATTGTGGCGACAGGGCCTCGGCAGCGAGGTCGATTGCCGCGGACGATCCGCCGCCGCGCTTTCACCGGACAAGGATGAGGTGTGCGCGTGGCAAGGAAGCATTTGCTCAAGTTGTTTGCGTTTGCCGCGGCGGCCGGCGCGATTCTGATGCTCGCGATCGCCGACAAACGGTCGCCTGCGGAACAATCCGATGCCCCGCGCGCCGCATCGGCGACGTACACCGTTTGTGCGCACCACGAGGGGACGACGGCCGCTGACCCAACTGCGCATCAATCCGTCGCCTCGCACGTCGCGGCTGGCTCGCGCCCGATCGCCCTGACCGATGAATCGCTAATGCCCTGTCAGGCGCTTGGTCCGGCCGCGCCGTGTCCCGTGTGCGCCGTCGATTGCTCGTGCGGGCCGTGTCGCAACGACGGCGATTGGTCGACGGCTCGCGTAATTCCCTGGCAAGCGTTCGCGCAAGGCGAATACGTTGGGCACGAACGCACGGCGCACGTGCCGCAATATCGGCTGCGGGTCGACGATCAACTCGAATTCCGCTACCGCCTTACGCGCGACGAAACGGCCACGCCCTACGAGCTGAACGTCGGCGATACGCTCAAAATCGAGTCGTTCACCGACGAGAAACTCAATCGTGAAGTCGTGGTGCAACCCGACGGCACGATCACGATGCCGCTGCTTGGCCGCGTTCAGGCATCGCGGCGGACGGCCCCGCAATTGCGCGACGAACTGGAAGAGGCCTACACGAAGTTTGTCAAAGTGCCCGCGGTGACGGTCACGCCGATGAAAATCAACACGAAGCTCGAAGACCTCCGTTCGGTCGTCGATAGCCGCTACGGCTCGGGCGGGCAATCGATCACGATGCGCGTCACGCCCGACGGGACGATCGCGCTGCCGGCCATCGGTTCGTCCGTCCCCGCGCAGGGCCTGACGCTCGAAGAACTCAAACGCGAAATCAACGAGCGGTACGTGAAAGTCGCCGGAATCGAGGGAATCGAAGTCACGCCTGCCCTATTCGCGCGAGCGCCGCGGTTCGT
>JAJDEG010000007.1 GCA_029259895.1 Planctomycetota bacterium | reverse complement strand
ATCGCGGTGGGCCGCGGGGCCGATGTGGCGGCGGCGGCGGCGGACGTGATGCTGGTGGGCGACGATATTCGTCTGGCGGTCGAGGCGGTGGCGCTCGCCCGCGCCACCCTGCGGATCATCAAGCAGAATCTGTTCTTGTCGTTCGTCTATAACGTGGCGAGCGTGCCGATTGCGGCAGGCGTGTTGTTTCCGGCGACGGGCTGGTTGTTGGAGCCGGTGATTGCGAGCGCGGCGATGTCGCTGTCGAGCGTTTGTGTGGTGACGAATAGTTTGCGGTTGAAGGGGTTTGGACGCTGATTCTGTTCTCGGTCGAACGCGTCCGTCGTGCGAGGCGTCTCTTGTCGCGGGCTATGGTAGGAGACGAATACGCCGGCAGGCGACGCCAGGAAACGCGACCATGACGATAGCAAGCGATCACGTCAGCCGTATGGACCGCGCAATGGCCGTTCTTCACGGCCTGAGCGTCGGGGATGCGTTCGGTCAACAGTTCTTTTCGCCGGGTATTCCGCAATGGTGCGTGAGTCAGCGCAAGCCGCCGCCACCGGTTTGGAATTACACGGACGACTCGGAAATGGCGATGGGAATCGTTGAAGTGCTTGCCGAGCACGGTCGGGTCGATCAGGATGCGCTGGCGATTCGTTTTGGCGAACGATTTGCCGCAGCGCCCGCTCGTGGTTACGGACAAGCGGCGATTCGCATTCTTCACGCCATTGCTCAAGGCGAACCTTGGCGGTCGGTCGCCCGTGCGGTATTTGGTGGTGAGGGTTCTTTCGGCAACGGAGGTGCGATGCGCGTTGCGCCGATTGGGGCGTATTTTTGCGACGACTTCGGCGAAGTTGTGCGGCAAGCGGCGCTGTCGGCCGAAGTGACGCACGCTCACGAGGAAGGCATCGCCGGCGCGGTCGCAGTCGCGGTGGCGACGGCTTGGTGTTGCCGGCAGCCGCGGGGAGCCGAGCTATCGGGAACGGAGATGCTGGAAGCCGTACACCGCCATACGCCCGACGGGGCGATTCGATTGGGAATCGAACAGGCTCTCGATGTGCCGCTGGACACTTGGGAATTTACGGCGGCGAATCTGCTGGGGAATGGATCGCGAATTACCGCGCGCGATACCGTTCCGTTCTGCTTGTGGTCGGCCGCGGCGAACCTCGATTGGTTTACGAGTGCAATGTGGGCGACGATGCGCGTCGAAGGAGACGTCGATACGAACTGCGCGATTGTCGGCGGCATCGTGGCGGGCGCGACGGGCGTGCAGGGGATACCGAGCAAATGGATTGCGTCGCGAGAGCGGTTGCAAATCGCCGGGATATCGGGCGAAGGCTACTCGTAACTCGGACTCAAGTGGTGCAACATTACTTTGGTTCGTTGGCGAGAAACATGCCTAGGTAGCTGCGGCGTTCGACTTCGGTTAGGCCTAGGTGCGCGGCTAGGGATTGGATGCTCTGTTGGGCGGCCGCGACTTGGGATTCTTCGGCGCAGATTTCGATTTCGCAGAACTCGCCCAACGCGTCGGCACTGTCGAGAAGGACGGTATCGAGCGCGACGTTGACCGCGGTGCCTTGCCAATCGAGCGTGCCTTCTTCGCGGCGCTTGCGGACCGTGGCGACGGGGCGAAAACCCAAGAGGGTGAGCAGTTCAGCGAACTGCTCGGCGGCCGCGGAGCCGGCGGCGAGCGGCAGTTCGACCTCGCGGCGGGTTTTGACGGCGTGCTTCTGCTTGGGGCCTTTGTACGTGATGCGGTTTTCGTCGCCGATCGAGCGGATGCGGAGCGCTTCGTCGGTCGTGGCGAAATCGCGGGCCGGGTGGGCGAAGTAGGTGTCGGCGTGGGAAACCGTGGGAGCAAAGCGTGCGCCCGCTGCGACGAGGCGCTGGCGGAGCGCGGGGCGGTCGGCGACGCGGAATTTTTGTTCGATTTCTAGCGTCATGGGAAATGTGAGGTTGCGTGTTTCGGATGGTCTGTTGGCAATCGAAGAAGATCCGCGCGTACGACTTGGCGCAGACGACGCGGAGAAGAATGGGCGTTTTGTCGTTTGGGGCCGGGTATTTTAACCGCAAAGGCGCAGAGACGCAGAGAGATACGCCGTATTAAGCAGTTCATTGCAGGGTTGGCTTAAATTTGAAGCACGAGAGGAGCTAGGGCTGAGGATTCTTGTTTCGCCTCACTTTACGAGACGTGCGAGCTTCGTTGGGAGCGGCGATTCGAAGATTAGGCGCTCGCCTGTGGTTGGGTGTTGAAACTCGAAATGTGCGGCGTGGAGTGCGAGTCGGCCGGCGGGATCGGTTTTGGCTTCGTAGGTCTTGTCGCCGACGACGGGGCAGCCCTGGTCGGCTAGGTGGACGCGAATCTGGTTGCGGCGGCCGGTTTCCAGGCGAAGTTCGACGAGCGTGCAATCGGCGGAGCAGCGGACGACGCGATAGTGCGTCACAGCGTGTCGAGTACGGGCGCCAGGCGGAACGCTTCTTACTTTGATGGGACTGCTTTCGTCTAGGTGCGACTCGAACTTTCCGTCGTCGGCCGGCGGACGTCCCTCGACGACGGCGAGATAGCGTTTGTCGGTCGTCCGCCAATCGTCTTTGAGCGCGTGCATGACGGCCTCGGTCTTGGCGAAGACCATCAGGCCGCTGGTTGCGCGGTCGAGGCGATGGACGACCCAGACTCGCGCGCGGCTGCGACGGTCTTCGCCGCGGAGGTATCTGGTGAGGAGCGCCTGCGCAGTTTGGTCGCGTTCGCCGTCGGTGGCCATGCTAAGCAAGCCGGCGGGTTTTTCGATCACGATCAGCGCTTCGTCCTCGAATCGAATCTTGATGCCTGGCGGGACCCGCCGGCGCGAACGGGCTTCGACGGTGGTGTCGATCGCGACGACGTCGCCGCGGCGAAGCGGGTGATCGAATTGTGTCGTCGGCTTGGCGTTGATCGATACCGCACCGTGCTTGAGCCATTGCCGCACGGCGGTCTTCTTGGCGGCGGCGTGGTTGGCGAACAGGAAGGCTAGGAGTTGGGCCGGTTCGTCGACGGTGTGCGTTGCGTTCATGAAGGGGCGGGGTTTGCTTAACCACGGAGGTCGCGGAGGGGGAACACAGAGAGGAGGCAGTGATGGGGTGGTCGAATTGTTTGTTTTCGGCTGTGGCAGTGGGTTAGGACGCACCAATGCCCTTGCTCGCATCGGGATGGCGATCTTCGGTTTATTGCCGTATCGACAGTGTAACGTCGCCCAGGGGTTTTCGCTGGGGTGGGCAAGAAACCCGTTCGCGGAGCGAAGAGATCGAAGGTTGGCGCGATGCGACGCGATTGCTTGGCGGTTGGGATTGTTTCGACAAACGTGGGGCGATCTCAGCGCGTGGAAGCAACTTCGCTGGACTTTCGACGTTTCATTGATGGACGAACTAGCCAGGCGGATTGATAGCGTACCGGCAGGGGCGGCGGAATGCGTCGTGCGCCGCATAAAAGCTGGCGTTTTTCTGGGAAAATCTGCGGAAATCGGCGCCGAAATTGACACTGAAATTTCGGCCAGCCTAAAATGAATTTAGCGAAGATTCACGAAGTTCTTGGCCAATTGTGGTCTTAATTGGCGGCACGCCGAATTGCCGTGGCGACGGGTGGGGAGGCACGGTCTGGGTGTGTCCGCGCGAATTGGAACGAGCGGAA
>JAJDEG010000600.1 GCA_029259895.1 Planctomycetota bacterium | reverse complement strand
CGCACAGCGCACGATCCTCTCCGACCCCGATACGCTGATCGGTTTGATCGAAACGCCCGTCTCCTCCGCCTTGGACTTGATCTTGCGGTCGGTCGACAGCGCGTTGATCGATTCGATCAGCTTGGCCGTTTCCGGCTTGCCCGCCTCGAACTCGACGCCGGCATAAAGGTCTTCCGTATTCTCGCGGACGATCACAATGTCGACTGGCACGTTGCTGTAATAAGTTCGCACGCCCTTGTACTGCTTGCATGGCCGGATGCACGCAAACAATCCCAACTCTTGTCGCAGGTAAACGTTGATGCTCCGAAATCCCGTGCCGACCGGCGTCGTGATCGGAGCCTTCAGCGCACACTTCGTACGCCGGATGCTCGCCAGCGTGCTATCCGGGATCGGCGTCCCCGTGCGGGCCATCACATCGACGCCCGCCTCTTGTACGTCCCAGTTGATCGCCACGCCGGTCGCGTCGAGACAGCGGCGGGCCGCCTCCGCCAGTTCGGGTCCGGTACCGTCGCCGGTAATTAGCGTCACATCGTGGGCCATGATCGGGTCGCCTTTGCGTAAGATTTCGGTCGCGGTTTATTTTTCGTAAAGCTTGTCGTGGCCCACGCTTAGGGCCGTCAGATTCATTGAAGCGGCCAGCGTATCAGACCCACGCCGAAGCGTCAACGCAACATCGCGACGACACACCCGATGCATCGAACTGGGCCGCGCGAAACGCTCATCGCAACCGCTAGCTCGGCATGGCCGATATCATCCCATCGTGCGATAATCAAACCGTGCCATAATCAAACCGTGTAGTAATCGAACGACGTAGCCGACTCCTAGCTCCTAGCTCCTAACTCCTAACTCCTGTCCCCTGCCTCCTTCTACCTCCGCCCCATGCTCTGCGTCAGTATCGGCCGCGGCCGCCATCGTCACGTGATCGCCGAGCATCGCCACCTGGTCGAACAGGGCGCGCGGCTCGTCGAGCTACGCCTCGATTACCTGCAAAGCAGCATCAACGTCAAACGCCTGCTCGCCGACCGCCCCGGCCCGGTCGTCATCAGTTGTCGCCGCGAGCGCGACGGCGGCAAGTCGACGCTCTCCGAGCCTGACCGCCAGATGCTGCTCCGCACGGCCATCAGCGAAGGGGCCGAGTACGTCGATATCGAAGAGGACATTGCCGCGAGTACGCCACGATTCGGCCAGACGAAGCGGATCATCAGCTTACACAATTTCCGCCAGACGCCGGCGGATCTGCCGGCGATCCACGCCCGCATGGCCGCGCTCGACGCCGACATCGTCAAGATCGCCACGATGGCCAACCAGCCCAGCGACAATCTCCGCATGTTGCGACTCATCCGCGACAGCGAAATCCCCACCGTCGGCATCTGCATGGGCGATCTCGGCATGCCCACGCGGATTCTCGCCGGCAAATTCGGCGCGCCGTTCACCTTCGCCACGTTCCACCAAGAACGCGCGCTCGCTCCCGGCCAACTCAGCTTCGCTCAAATGACCGAATCGTATCACTACGACGATGTTGCAGCGGCGACGAAGGTGTTCGGCGTCATTGCCGACCCCGTTGGCCACAGCCTCAGCCCGCTCATCCACAACGCCGCGCTCCTCCATGCCGGCATCGACGCCGTTTACGTGCCGTTTCGCGTTCCGCCCGAACACCTGGAAGACTTTCTCGCCAGTGCCGGCGAATGGGATCTGCGCGGCCTAAGCGTCACCATCCCGCACAAAGAAGCCGTGCTCGACAAACTAACCGACCGCGACGAATGGGTCGATGGCATCGGCGCGGCCAACACGATCGTCTTCGACGGCCCGGCGCGACGCGGATACAACACCGACTGCCACGCCGCGATGGAAAGCCTCGAACGGGCCATGTCGAGCGACGGCGCACCGGCGACGCTCTCCGGCAAGACTGCGCTGGTGCTCGGCGCCGGCGGCGCGTCGAAGGCCATCGCCTACGGACTCCACCAACGCGGCGCTCAGGTCGTCCTCACGAGCCGAACCCTCGACCGCGCCAAACAACTGGCCGACCGCCTCGGCTGCCGCGTCGTCGACTGGAAGTCGCGGCACGGCGTCGCTCCACAAGTCCTCGTCAACTGCACGCCCGTCGGCATGCACCCCAACGTCGACGAATCGCCGTTCGACAAACACCACCTCAAGCCGTCGATGATCGTCTTCGACACCGTCTACAACCCCGAGTCGACGCTGCTCGTCAAGTTCGCTCGCGAACAAAGCTGCCGCGTCGTGACCGGCATCGAAATGTTCGTCCGCCAGGCGGCGCTGCAATTCAAGCTCTTCACCGGCCAGGAAGCGCCAAGCGATGTGATGACGGATACGCTACGGCGGGCGATTGGGCCGGTGAAATATTAGAATCGAATATACAGCACGTAGGGCTAAAGGTGTCGCGCAGTCGAAGTTGCACGTAGTCGTCGATAATAGTAGGCGTACCGTTACGGCTCCGGACTTCGAGGCTAGCATGGCGACAGCAGGCGAAATGTGGGGAAAACGTAGGTCACAGTTGCAACTCGTTGCCATGAACATTGCGGCGGTCGCCTCTTTTCTCACGCTGTGTGGGGTGGCCAAGGCCCAGCCGCTGCCGACATTTCCGCATGCGCCGTCATCGAGCGCAGGAGACGAGTTGCGAGTCGACGCGGTTGGCGACACGCTCCCAGATTATGCGCTCGCCCGGCTGGGAACGAACCGTTTTCGCCACCCGGGCCACATTTCTGACATTGCTTTAAGCCACGACGAATCGTTCGTGATTACTGTGGGTACCGGAAACACCGTGAACTTCTGGAGCCTGCCTGGCGGCGAGTTGCTGCGGACTTTTGAGGGGCCGGCCCATTGGCGCGGCATTGATCTCGTTGCGATCTCACCAAACAACAAGCTCGTTGCCGTCGCGACCTTTGCGAAGGGCGATGATGTTGCCGTGTTTGATCGCGAAACTGGAAAAGAGCTTTGGCGAGATAACGCTGCTGATAAATTCCCGCCACGCATCGATAATGACCTTGCATACAAAGGAAGCCTATCGTTTTCATTCGATGGCGATCTCGTCGTTTTGGCTTGCGAAAGCCAAGTGTTTTACTGGAGGGCCGCAAATGGAGCGGAGAAAAGGGTGCGCCAGGGATATCCAGTTCTTGCCTACGATCCTGTGTCCAACTCGATCTTTTCTTTTGAGAAAGATGGGCGGGATATCTGGAAAGAATCGATCACCAACGGTACGAGCAAAAAGGCGTGGCCTCCGCCGAAGGAGGAAATGTTCCCTGGAGGGATCACAATTTCCTCGAATGGGCGTTGGGCCCTTCATGTGCGGTTTCGCCGTCTTACTCCCGAGAATCGCGAACAACGCCGTTTTGCATTCGTGATTAACTTAAACAACGGAAGCGTGGCACACACTTGGGAGTATGGTGACCAACAATGGGCCACTCACCGGTTTATTGGCACGCAGCCGTTTCTTGTCAGAGGCATTGCCGGTAATTACGAGTTCTACGACCTCAGTCGAGAGTCTCCCTTTGACGCTCCTGTGTTCGTACTGCCGTATCCGCGCTTCACGAATCTCCGTGCGATTGCACCGAAACGGAAGCTATTGATTGGGACAGACGCCAATGTCGTCATGCCCTTCGACCTGTCGAAACGCGAAATGTTCCCCTCGCTTTCACATCCAGATTTCATCCATAACGCTTGGTTTTCGCCCGACGGCCAGTGGATCGCAACGGAACGGGCGGGCGAATTCCGCGTGTGGCACGCGCGAACCGGGAAGCAGGCATGGGAAAAGCGAGACCGTAGCGCCACGTTCTTTGGATTCTCATCCGATTCGAGCAACGCCGTGCTCGCCGGTAAGGATGCACTGTACTGGCACGATCCGCAGAGTGGCGAACTAAAAAACACCGTCTTGCTCGATAAAGTTCTACCCCGAGTCGAGACGGAACGTGGTCCATTCGCGTACTCCTCCCGCAAGGAAGTGTATGCCTGCGTGGACGGCGACCGGTTGATGCTCGTCGATGCGAAGACGGGAAAACAATGCAGCGAAGGCAATTGGAATCGAAACGAACTTAAGCACGCCCAGTTCTCACCGTCCGGGAACTATCTTTTGACCGTCGCGGAAGATGGCAACAGAAATGTCACGATCTTGCTTTGGGATGTGCGACGCCTCGAAGCACCCAAGCAGGTGCATTGCCCCGGTGCGTCAGTAATATCCACCGCGTTTGACGCGCGCGACGGCTACGTCGCATTGATCGTGCAGGATAAGCACACTCGATCGCGCCGAGTCCTCCACATTGTCGAATTGGCGACCGGCGAAGTGGTCAGGAAGCGGCTGCCAGGCGATGAATCGTCGACGTATCTTCACTCCGTCGGCTTTCTTGATAGCAACACGCTTGCGCTGGCCTTTTATGAGCTTCACGCTGGTACCGGCTACTACAAGTCCGGCAGTGTACTCATTGAGAGCGTCAACGGCGAGAATCAACGGCCCTGGGAGATTCCCCGCTTTCGCTTTCTCGATCCATCTTCGGGCCTGCTTCTAACGAATGACGTCATCAACGGGAAGGTACCCGAGGTTGTCTCCTTCAGTAACGTGGATTCGCTCAAAAAAGAGGTACCTGTCGACCTTGCCGAATCGCAACTGGCAAGTCTCTGGGACCAATTGGCCAAGGATCCCGTGACGGCTGAAGACGCCGTGGGACGTTTGCGCGCCGTAGAATCGCAGAAGCTAGCGGTTTTCTTGCAGTCGCGTCTAGCGCCTGTTTCGGTGCTAGATCAAGTTGCGATTCGACGCGCGGTCGCCGAAATAGCAGCAGTCGATCCAGATGCGGTCGAGAATGCCCGACGCCGCGTCATGACGATGGGCGTGCAGGCGCTTCCGGTAATTCGCCGCGTTCTGCAGGAAGGCGTGGATTCGTCCACCGAACGCCTGCTCCGAGAAACGCTCCGCGCGATTTCAGTGCAAGCGTGGACCGATTCAGAGGAGGTGCGTGCACTCCGGGCATTGCGGGCGCTCAGCGGCAATCGATCACGCGAGGTAATTCAACTCCTTACGAATATCGCAACTGGCGGCACCGAAGCCAAGAGAACACTCCAGGCGAAGGAACAATTGCGTCTACTCGCCGCCCCAGCGCGTTCGCAATGAAGTCCCGCCCGCGCGATTCGAACGGTTTCACACGAGATTAATTCTGGCCAGCGATTGGAGCTATGGCGTGAGACCTTGTAGTCCAAACAACGTCGCCCTGATTGGCTATCGCGGCACGGGCAAGTCGACCGTGGCTCGATTGTTGGCGCTGCGGCTCGGCTACGATTGGGTCGATGCCGACGTGGAGATCGAGTTGCGCGCCGGCAAGTCAATCGCCGCGATCTTCGCGGACGACGGGGAAACGGCGTTTCGCGACTTGGAGACGGCGGTGGTTGCCGCCTTGGCCGGGCGGGAGCGGACTGTGATTGCGCTGGGCGGGGGTGCGGCGTTGCGGGAGGAGAATCGCTCGGCGATCGCCGAGAGCTTCGTCGTCTGGTTGCAGGCATCGGTCGACGCCATCGCCGGGCGTCTCGACACCGATCCCACGACCGCCGCGCGGCGTCCGAATCTAACGATTGCAGGGGGTCGCGCGGAGATTGAGTCGCTGCTTGCCCAGCGCGAGCCGATTTATCGACGGCTCGCCAGCGCCGTGGTCGATACCGACGATAAGACGCCGGCCGAAGTGGCCGACGCGATCGCCGCGTTACTTCCCCCTAAATTTCACACCACCGATACGGCGTGAATTTCTGGCTCAATCTGCCGCCGAACGCTCGCTACGCCTTGTTGGCCATCGCCGGCGCTTTGCTCGGCGGCATGGTCAACTTTGCCGTCAGCGCCCTGGCCTACGATCATCGGCCCAAGAGTCCGTGGATGCCGCTGCGCGTCGCCGGGCGTGCGCCGCGCAATTGGCTCGACCGACTGCCGATTCTCGGTTGGTTGCGGCTGCGCCGAGAAAGCGACCTGTTCGGCCGGTTGCATTGGCTGCGGCCGATGCTGGCCGAAGCCGCGCTGGCCGCCGCGCTGCCGCTGTTGTATTGGTGGGAAGTCGCGGCCGAGGCACTATGGATACCGCTGCCCGGCATGTTCCCCGGAATTATGCCTCCCTCGTTCGTGCCGGAAGCGAATCTCGTTCTCGCGGCCCACGCCATGTTCGCCTGCCACGCGCTGTTGCTCGTGGCCATGCTCGCGGCGTCGCTCATCGATATCGACGAAAAGCTAATCCCGGATGGCATCACCGTGCCCGGCACGCTGCTGGGACTGTTGACCGCGGCGATTTATCCGTGGTCGCGCCTGCCGGCGGGCCTGGCTCGCGACCACGGCGTGCTGGTGTTGGACTTCATGAAAGTCACGTCGCCGATGCGCGATCCCTGGCCGACCGCACTCGGCGAGCGGCCACATCTCGCCGGCCTCGCAATTGCCCTGGCTTGCTTCGTGCTTTGGGTCGTGGCGCTGCTTCCGCGCCCTTGGCGTACCAGTCGGGGCCTCGCCGTCGCCGTGCGATTGCTGTACGAGCGGTTTCGCAAGGGCGTACTCTCGTGGCAAGCCATCGCCTTGCTGTCGTCCGGCATCGTCGGCATCGCATGGATGTGGAGCCGCGGCGGACCGCAGTGGATTGGATTGACGAGCGCACTGGTCGGCATGGCGGCCGGCGGCGGTATGGTATGGGTTGTCCGCGTACTAGGAACCGTCATGCTCGGTCGCGAGGCGATGGGCTTTGGCGACGTGACGCTGATGGCCATGGTCGGTACGTTCATCGGCTGGCAGGCCTGCTTGCTGACGTTCTTCCTCGCCCCGCTCTTTGCGCTGTTGTTCGGCGTCGTACAGTTGATCGTCAGCGGCGAAAACGAAATCTATTACGGACCGTTCCTGTGCGTCGCGGCC
>JAJDEG010000599.1 GCA_029259895.1 Planctomycetota bacterium | reverse complement strand
GCCGTCGGCAAACGGCGTGCGAAGGCCGCGAACGGGACGCCCCGGTCGATCGCTTGCAGGCCGTCGATATTGCCGGCCAAAATGATTTTGGCGCCGGCCCGTTCGACGTGCTTCAACAAGCGGGCCATATCCTGCGTCGAGATGCGCTGCGCGTCGTCGACGATCAGGACCGTCTTACCGTCCAACAGCGGCTGGCGGCGAAACGGACGCAGGCCGATGTAACGGCCGGCCGCCTCACGCACCAGTTGTTTGGCCGCGTGTTTCACGCCTGCTACCAGGGATCGGTCGCGGTCGGCCAAATGCAACAACGTGGCCAGCGACGTCGCCGGCGTGTCGGTGGCATCGCCGAGCCGTCGTCCACCCGCCGGGTTCTGGCCGACGACGAGTACGTTCTTACCGGCAGCGCGGTACAACTCGGCGAGCCGGCCGAGCGTCTCGGCCTTGGGCGTGCCGGCGGCGGCGGTGAGGATCGCGACTTGCCCGGACTTCGCGGCAATCGACCGGACCGCCGTGCGCTCTTCGGCGTTGAGCGACTTGTCGCGGTCGAGCATCGTCCAGCGGCGGAACGCCGAGAGGCTGTCGATCGATAACCGTGCCGCGAGGCCGAGCGACGTCACCGTGTGCGACGGGCGGTCGGCGAGTTGGGCGGCCCGGTCGACGAGTCTTTGCTCTTCGGCCAACACCGTCGGCGTCGAGAAACGAACTTGTCCCTTGAACTGGCCGAGACGGACGAGTTGGTGCGATTGTTTGATCTGTTGCTCGACGAATCGTTCGACTTGCCGGCCCGAGACGCCGCGGCCCGTCGCCGCCTGCGCGGTGAAGCGGACCATTTCCAACGACGTGAAATGCGACTGCCGCTCCGTGAGTTGTTCCAAGGCCGCGTCGAAGGCGGCTTGGAGCACGCGCGACTTGTCGACCGACTGGGTCCGCGATCTTTGCAACAATGCGTCAATCTGCGGTTGGCCGAAACCGAGTCGTCGCCCTTCTCGCTGCCAGGTTTCGAGTAGCTCGGTCAATGGTGCGGCGGGCTGCTTGGCGGGCCGCGTCTTGAGCGCCAAGACTTCCTTGGCGGCAGCGGTCATCGACGCGAGAGTCGGTGCGGCCGCCTCCATGTCGCGGCGACGCCGTGAGAAATGTCGCATCACCCCGTCCAGCACACCGGCGATTTCGGCCGCGAAGCCGGACGCGGCGAATTCGATGCGCGGGAATTCGCGACGCAGCGACCGCGTTAGGTCGCAGCGGAACAACGCCCCCCAAGCCATTTTTCGCACGTAATAGGGCCGCGATAACAGGGTGCCGGTCTTTCCGCCGGGGCGAGCGGCAATATTGAAGACGACGAGGTGGACGTGGATTTGTGGATCGCCGGCACGCGAGGTCGTGTGGACGTAGCAGGCGATGAGCGGCAGTGCGGCGACGGGGTCGCCCTTGCGGCCGACGCGAGTGAACGTCGCGGCTTCGATACGCCGCACGGTCTTCCGCACGGATACCATGAAAGCTCGTTCGAGCTTGCGGCGGATGCGGGGATCCGTCGTCAGTCCCCAGAGGACGGACAACGATTTCGGAGCGGAGAGCACGATATCGTACGCCGTGTCCTGTTTGCGGCGCCCGGCGCTTTTACGCATTCGCAGGCCGGTCGTCGGATGGAACCCGCGGATGAGCTTGCGATGTTGGCGGCGAGAAATAATCCCCTTAAAGCCGATCAGCCGAGCGCCGCGGCCGATAAACGTTCCCGGTCGTTCGCCGCTGCGGCTT
Source organism: Planctomycetota bacterium (assembly GCA_029259895.1). Classification (GTDB taxonomy): domain Bacteria; phylum Planctomycetota; class Planctomycetia; order Pirellulales; family PLA5; genus PLA5. Next base: position 750 of record JAJDEG010000599.1, on the reverse strand, counting down.
GGATCGTAGTAATCCTCCTGAGCTTCGCGCGCATGGTAATCGGTCACGCCCAACGCGGCGATGCTGATAATTCCGAGCAGGAATACGAACCAGCAGTAGCTCATGATGGCTCCGAGAGCTGAAACGTTTCTTGGGTCCACGCGACCGCGTCTTCGAGCGGCACGCGCCCCGTCTCGACGAGCAGTCGCGTCGTCACGGTCGCCAGCGACGCGCGCAGTTCGTCGAGCGATTGCTGAAGGGCGGCGAGATCGTCGCTGCGTTTGACGAGGAACTCCAGCCCACGTTTGGCGTCGCGCAGCTGGTGGCTGATTTCGTCGAAGCGGCTGTAGTCGACGATGGCGGCCGTGACGATCGTTTGCGCCAGTTTGCCGACCGATTCGCCGCGGAGCGCGGCCAGGCGACGAAGCTCGCGGGCGTGATCCTGCGGCAGTCGAAAGGCGACGGCGTTGTTGGATTGCTTGTTCACGGGTTTGTCGTGGTAGGCGTTGGAGTTAGGGGCGGCCGAGCGGCGTTATCGTTTACGGACCGTTAACGCGGTAAAGCCGTCGTGCTGTGGGATTCATGAAGACTTTGGATCGAGAATTGTGGTCGGCAGCTTTGCTGCACTCGGGTGTGGTCCAAAAAATGAACTGTCCTGCCGTTAATGTTCGTCGTCGTTGGTGGTGGGCCGAGGCCGGGCGCGACTAGCGCTCCAGTTCGATGTCGGGGTCGTCGAGCTGTTGCGTCCATCGCTGCTCATCGGCGCGCGAG
>JAJDEG010000598.1 GCA_029259895.1 Planctomycetota bacterium | reverse complement strand
AGCCTGGCGGCGGCTGGACGCGGAGCGACGTGCTGGGCGAATTGCGACCGCGATGATGATCGCGTTGCGCTCGGACATTCAGGAGGTCGCTCTTGCGGGCATCGCGCCCGGCGTGGCCGGCGAAGGCTCGGCGACCGAATGGCTCAGCCGGTGCGACGAGCAGTTGCGATATCACGCGAAGTTGCTGCGGCGAGTGCGATTCGATCGAGCCGCCATTCGGGTCGCGGAAACTGGCCTAAAGGTTCCCGAGGAATCGAAGGAGCTTCTGCTGGGGCCGGCGAAAATCAAATGGTTGCGGCAGTTCATTGCGGAGTACGGACCGACCGAACCGGACTTAGCCGCGGCGCTGTCGCAGGTCGCGCTCGGCCGGGCGGCTCGGCAGGAGTACGTCGACATGTTCGACGAAGCGGTCCGCGCATTCGAAGGACCACGCCACGATCGCCGCAATCGACTGCTCACGTTTTTCTACTACGGCCGGTTCGACAACAGTCGCTCGGCGGCGGCGAAAGCGGAGCAGGGGCTTCGCGATTATCTGACGCACCTGCGCGAGAACGAATCGATCTCCGAGCCGCTGCGCGGGGCGATCGCCAGCGAAATTCATCTCAACGAGGCAACCGCCAGGCCGTCGCCGCGCGGCGGAGTACCGCTGTTCCTCGGGCCGCCGGAAGATTCCAGGGAGATTCGACAACACTTCGACGCTTCGATCAAGGCATATCCGTCCAATCGAGAGGCGCACAAGTCCTACGTCATCTGGATCGAATCCAAGCTGGACGATGACCGGATGACGAAGGCGCGGCGCGAGCCGTTGGAAAAGCAACTGGCCGCCGCGATGAGAAAGTGGTCGCAGAGCCTTCCGAACGACATCGAGCCGCGATTGTGGCTGGTCGACTATCTGCTCGAAAACGAAAAGATCGAAGAAGCCCGGCCGCACGTCGATTTTCTGGCAGGTTCACGGCACGACGATCCGCGCGTGCGGGCGACTCCGTGGAAGTGGCAATTGCTCGAGGCGATGCGGCTGTGCCGCCGCAAAGCGTGGCTGTCGGAGGTTCCGGTTCGGCTGGACGAAGCAAACAGGCTTTGGCCCGCGTGGCTGTCGAAGCAATGGCTGCCATACTTGCGGGCGGCCTTGCTGTTGCGGCAAGGTCAGACGGAAGCGTACGAGGACGAGCGCCGGCGGATCGCCCAGGCATCGGGACTGACGCAGGATTCGTTGGCGGACGCCTGCATGACGCTGGCCGCGGCCCAGCAGATGCGTGTTTCCGCGGCGGAGCTTGGCCGGCTGCGTGCGCCGGTCGAGCAGGCGGTGAAAAAACTCGATGCCCTGCCGCTGGACGACCTGTTGGAAGTCGCGGGCTTTTTCTGGGATCTGCACCGCGTGCAAATGGTCTATCCGGCGTATCGCATGCACGGCGCGAAGATTGGCAAGGCGTTGGTTGACCGACTCTCGAAATCTGACCGGTCGGATGCCGATCGCCTGAACGATGAGCGGGTTCACAAAGCCGTGCTGTGGTGTTCGGAATATCGCTTCTGGCGGGATGGCTATGGCGCGTCGCTTCCGTCCTGGCTCTTCAAGGCGCCGGTCTCGCGGCATCCGACGTACGTCGCGGCGCGTTTGAACGCCTTTCTCAACAGGCGGCATCACTGGGGGGCCGAAAAAGAGCGGGCGCAGGCGACGATCTTGCGAGAGGCGGCGCCTGCGCAGGCCGACGCCTATTATCGTTACTGGTTCGCGTCGCTGGCCGACAAGCTGGACGACGCGAGCGATGCGGATCGTTCCAGTACCCTGCGGCGCTTCAGCGAAATGTTCGGCAACGTCAACGACGTGGCGGAAGAATATGGCCTCGAGGACGACGAGGATCTGTACGATGATGATGACGATGGCGACGATGACTTCGAGTGCGACTGCGCCGCTTGTCGGGCGGATCGGCGGCGGGCTGCGGCGAAGGCAAAGGCGTCCGGCGACTCTCTCCCGTTTTAAGAAGGGGCAAATGCACGATGAGATCTCCTGCGACCGCTGATCCTTTTCTCGTGCTGGGCCTTCCGCGGGACGCTGGCGAAGCGGAGGTCCGCGCCCGATACTTGGAACTGGTCAAGCAGTTTCCGCCGGAACGCGAACCGGACAAGTTCCGCGAAATCCGCTCGGCCTTCGAGGCGTGCAAAGACCCGCTGTCGATCGCGCGGCGATTGACCAGACCGCCCGACGACGAAGTGCCCAAGTGGTCCCAGGCGATCGAAGAGCAGAAGCGACACCCGCCGCGGCTGTCCCCGGCGTTCTTGTTGAGTCTCGGCAACCGTTCGCCGGATGATCGCCGCAGCACGGCGGCGAGTGGCGCCAATCTTCCGCCCGAAGGCGAGATGACCGGCACCGATCAGGAAACGCGAGACGACGCCCCATGAACGGTCCCATCAACGATTCAAGAATTCAGAGCGAATCTTCAGCGGAAACGTTCCTCGACGAGGAATCTGCGCACGAAGAGCCCGCCTTCGGCGCCCTGGACATTGTCGAAGCATTCACGGCGATGCGGCACGAGTGGCGCGGACAGACGAAGGAGAGTTTGGCCCTCGGCGAGCAGATCGCCGCCGCGGTTTCGCAGTTGCAATCGCTGGAGTCGAAGCTCCTGGCGTGCGTGGCGGAGAGCCGTGCCGACGACTCCCGCGACTCCGACGATTCCGATGAATCGCGGAAGCTCGTGCTGTTGATCGCCGAGAGCGATCACCACCTTACGCGGGCGATCTCGGCAACCGTGCAGTGGGACGCCAATCGAAGGGATCGCGAGGATGCGGACGCGAACGCCGCGGAACGCTTTTTTGAAGGCATGGGCCGCGTGGCACGCTGGTTCGCCCGACC
>JAJDEG010000597.1 GCA_029259895.1 Planctomycetota bacterium | reverse complement strand
GCCACGCACGCCGATCACGAAATTTGCTCCGACGCGTGCAAGTACTCGTCGCCGACCGGATAATTGCGGAATCGAATCGAGTAAAACTGCTCGAACCACTCGGCGATATCGGTCTCGACCGCCTTGTCGTACTCCGGCGCGACGTGCAGCGTCTTGCCGATGAAGTTTTCCCGCAATTCGCAATTGTCGACGATCACCCGGCCGCTTTTGATGACGTACTTCGGTAGCGAGAACATCGCCTCCTTGTCGTCGTTGGGCAGGTAGATCGTCACGTCGGCATCGGCCCCCGGCGCCAATTGACCTTTGTTCTTCAGCCCCAACATCCGCGCCGGCCCGGCCCGCGTGATGATGCAGATTTCCGACAGAGTGTATTCGCGCTCTAAATCGGCCAGCACGCTCCGCTCGCGGACCTGCGGATGGACGGTCTTGAGCACCTCGTGCCGATAGCCTCGATCCATCAACAGGCGAATGATCTGCGGATAGGCGAGGAACGAGCCGCCGTTGGGATGATCCGTGCTCATCGCCACGCGCCACGGATCGTCGACAAGCAGATACCACTCCAGCCCGATCGCCCATTGCAGCGTGTGGACGAGGCTCTTGTTGCGATACTCGATCGGTGCGATGCCGCAGCCCGATTCCAGTTCCGTGTCGCCGCTGAACCACTTGGTGCCGTAGACGTTGTGCAGAAAGTAACCCAGCGGCCCGTCGCCGGTCATGCTCGTCGTCTCGCCAAACAGCACTTGGCCGACGTAGACGGTCATATTCTTGTGGGTGTTGATGTACTCGGCCAGCGGCGCGACCTTCGAGTTGAACGTGTTCTCGTCGCCGTCGCCGCCGCCGTAGCTGTGAAACTGAATGTGCGTCAGATGCCCGCGATGCCCTTCCAGCGCGTGCATCGTGTCGAGCGTCGTCTTCCAATTACCCGGCAGGCCGAGATTGTTGCAGTGAATGTGTACGGGATGCGGCAGGCGAAGTTCATCCGCAGTGCGGGCCATTTCGCGAATGATTTGACGCGGCGTGACTTCGTAATGATCGACCACCGAGTCGAGCGTGCTGACGTTGCCGGCCTGATGGTTCTTCCACATCTCGACGCCGCCGGGATTGACCAACTTGCAAGCGAACCCCTTCGCCGCCCCGAGCAGCCAACCGACGAACGCCTTCAGCCGCTCGGGATTGTTCTCCTGGATCGCCTTCATGATGTAATGGTTGTTGCCCATCAGGACGTAGAAGCCCTTGTCGATACACGGCGTATCGTCGAACTCCTCGTGGGCGTGCCGCGCGGCCAGCGCAGGCACCGCGGCGTCGAATGCGGTCGTATAGCCCATGCCGGCATACTTGTAGCCGGTTGCGAACGTGCTTGGCACGCTCCCCATCGTGCCGCTGTGCGTGGTCGCGGTGCGGCGGACCGGCTCGGCCTTGCGCTTTTCCTCCGGCCGCATCTTACGAGCCGTGTTCACCTTCGGCCCGGCGATGTGGCAGTGCATATCGACGCCGCCCGGCATCACGACCAGCCCACCGGCGTCGATCGCGCGAGAGGCCCTCACGGCCGGATCGGTCGGCGGCGCAACAATCCGCCCGTCGGCGATCCAGATATCGCGAACTTCGCCATGCACGTCGTTCGCCGGATCGTAAACCGTGCCGCCAGAGATCTTCAGGTAGTCGGTCATGCGAGAATTGGCCGAAATCGGGTCGTCGGAATGGTGCTTGGAAGGCGCGGCGAACGGCCTCGACAATCGTCTGAGCGATTGCGTGCGTCATATTAACCTGGAACGGTGTCGCCCCACAGGGCGTAGCTCCATATCCCATAACCTCTTACGGCGATCTTCCCGTTGCGTCGCGTGGTCGATAGAATACTCGATTCGCGCGCCCCAGGCGGTGTAAAGTTTACGACGCCAGCATGTTACGGCCGCCGACCCTCGGCGTTTGACGAACGCGGCGTTGCTTTCGCGCGAATCCTCCGCACGATTCCACTTGGACCCGACCAGAAAAGACCGACCTGTGCTTGGCACTCATCTGCGCACTCATACATGCGGCCAACTGCGCGCCGCGAACATTGGCGAAACCGTCACCCTGTGCGGCTGGGTCGATACGCTACGCGACCATAGCGGCGTGTTGTTCGTCGACTTGCGCGACCGTTACGGCAAGACGCAGATCGTTTGCGGCCCAGAGAGCGGGCCGGAATACGTCGAGCTGTGCCGGACGTTGCGGTCGGAATTCGTCGTCCGCGTTACCGGCCGCGTCGCCCATCGCCCTGAGGGGACGGTCAATCCGAAGCTCGACACGGGCGAAATCGAGATTCGGACCACGAAGCTCGAACTGCTTAACAAGAGCCTCACGCCCCCTGTGTCGCCTTCGCAGCGCGAACTGCCGGGCGAGGATCTGCGGCTGAAGTACCGCTATCTCGATCTGCGCCGCGCGGAAATGCAAACGGCGATGGTCCTGCGGCATCGGATCGTCAAGGCGATGCGCGATTACTTCGACGACCTCGACTTCGTCGAAATCGAAACGCCGGTACTCGGCCGCAGCACGCCGGAAGGCGCTCGCGACTACCTCGTGCCCAGCCGCGTCCATCCGGGCGAGTTCTACGCCCTGCCGCAATCGCCGCAGCTCTATAAGCAGATACTGATGATTGCCGGCTACGACCGCTACGTGCAGGTCGCGCGGTGCTTTCGCGACGAAGATTTGCGAGCCGACCGCCAGCCGGAGTTCACGCAGCTCGACCTCGAAATGGCGTTCGTCGACGCTGACGACGTCATCGGTGTGATCGACGGCTTGGTGGCCAAACTCGCCAAAGACGTGCTCGGTCTCGACGTCGCGTCGCCACTGCCGCGAATGACCTACGACGAGGCGATGGAGCGCTTCGGCCACGACGCTCCGGATCTGCGGTTCGGTTTGGAGATCGTCGACGTCACCGACCTCGCCGCGAAGAGCGAATTTCGCGTATTCCGCGGCACAGCCGATTCGGGCGGTCGCGTTCGCGGGATCAACGCCAAGGCCGCGGCCGCCAAATATTCGCGCAAGGATATCGACGAGCTAACGAACTACGTCGTGCAGAACTTCGGTGCGAAGGGCTTGGCATGGTTCCGCGTCGAGCCGGACGGTTCGCTCTGGTCGCCAATCGCCAAGAACATCGAGCCGGAAGTGCTAACGGCGATTGCCCAGCGGGTGGGCGGCGAGGCCGGCGACTTGCTGCTGTTCGTCGCCGACAAATTCGACGTCACGTGCAAAGCGCTGTACGGTCTGCGGAAGCGTTTCGGCGAGGAGTTGAAACTGTACGACCCGAAGTCGATGCACTTTTCGTGGATCGTCGAGTTTCCGATGTTCGCCCCCAACGAGGAACTCGGCGAAGAAGCCGGCGGCTGGGCGGCGATGCACCATCCGTTCACGGCCCCGCGCGACCAGGACGTCGCGCTGCTCGCCACCGATCCCGGCAAATGCCGCGCCAAAGCCTACGACCTGGTGATCAACGGCAGCGAAGCCGGCGGCGGCACGATCCGAATTCACGATAACGGCGTGCAGCAGCAAGTGTTCGGCCTGCTGGGGCTTTCGCCGGAGGACGCTCGCGAACGCTTCGGATTCTTGCTCGATGCGTTACAATACGGCGCGCCGCCCCACGGCGGCATCGCGTTGGGGATCGACCGCTGGGTGATGCTATTCGCTGGACTGGACAACATCCGAGATTGCATCGCGTTCCCCAAAACGCAAAGGGCGACGGATCTGATGACGGAAGCGCCCGGATCGGTCGAGACGCGGCAGCTTCGCGAACTGTCGATTAAGGTCGATGCCAAGCCATCCTGATGACGAATCACCGAGCGGCGGAAGGAGCCAAGATGATCTTTAAGCGACGTAGAGTCCCATCGATCCTGCTGGCGGCGGCTATCGCCGTCGGCGCGGTCGTTTCGAGTGGATGCAACGACAGCCAATCGGGATCGCAAGGCGCGGGCGGGACGCCCAAGAAACGAGTCGACGAGTCCCAACGTCCGTCCCCGGCGGCCGATCCGATATCGACGCCCCACCCGGCCGTATCGTCGAAAGTCGGCCCGAATGGCGACGTTTCTTTGCCCGACGCACCGACGGACGAACGCATCAAGCGACCGGCCGTTGTGGCGCCGCCTCCGGGTGCGCTCCCCGACATCGCGCTATCGGCCGCACACCGCGCCGCCTGCAATCTTTTCGTCGGCGACACGTTGCCGCCACTGACGCTCGCCGACCTCGACGGCAACGCCGCGCCGCTCGACAAGCTATTTGGCCAGCGCCTAACGCTCGTCGTATTCTGGCAGATCGGCGATGCCGACGCGACGGAAGCGCTCACCGACGTCGGGCCGATCGTGCTTGGTCCGTACGGCGACCGCGGCGTGCGGACCATCGCAATTCACGTCGGCGAAGCGACGGCCGAGATCAAATCGCTCGCCGCGCAGAATCAGCTTGCGTTTCCGCTGCTCGTCGATGCGGACGGCA
>JAJDEG010000596.1 GCA_029259895.1 Planctomycetota bacterium | reverse complement strand
CACCGCCTGGCTGGGCGGCAGCGCGCCGTGATCCTGGCCGCGAACCTCAACGACCGCGCCAGAATTCGCACCGGAATTCAAATCCGCGGCCGGCATGTCGACGGCCGGCCCATCCACGGCCAAATCCCCGCCCACACCCCGGCCCAGCCAATGACACCCGGCAGAATGCACACAAACAACCAACAACAGCACGGCAGCGAGGCTGCGGGTGCCCGCAACACGAAGCATATTCCAGCCGACGAGGCTCATCGACATTCTCCCAGTTTCGCAGAATCTGCCGGAACGAATTAGGCATTCTTCGAGCGAATCGGGCAAAAATCAACCGATTTCGCCCAACCAACCCGGTCGCCCCAACGTATTAACTCGAACCGGCCGTTAGACTCGCGCCGATGCGTACAGTCATCTTCATCGGCAAAGTTTGCCAGGAACTTTGTGTTGAAACGGGCATACGGAATCCTGCCAGGCCGCGCAGGGGAGCGTGGCCTAAAGTTCACCGGTACGATCATCGCGCCACTGGCCGTGCATAGCTTGCGCTCGAAACGAGTGGTTTCGTTGACGTGATTGGCGCGACTGTTAGACTGAAGAATTGCACGTCCGACGGAGGCCATCCTGGCCAGTCCGCTTTGTTTTTAGATCACATCATTTTTTGGAATCTCTTACGATGCGGCGACTGAACGTCAAATTTGCAATCATCCTCCTGGTCGGCTTGGTGACGTCGGGAGTGAGTATCTTTTTCTTGCACCGCTACCAGGTCGAGGCCAGTGCCCAAGGGCTTCCGCAACGCGCCGAGGACTTCAAGAACGAAAAGCGACATGCAGAGGCGTACCAGTCGCTTCGCCGCTACACGATCATGGAGCCGACTGATGAGGAGGGCTGGGATCGGCTAGCGAACTTCTTGATCGAGTGGCTCGAAGAACTTGCGCAAACGCCCGAAGAAACGGGACTCGCATTCCGCACGGCGCTCGAAGACTTGGAAACCATCGTCATTGAATACCCGGACAAGACCGAGTTTCGGCGGAAACTGGCCGGATATCAGCTTCAAGCGGCACAGTTCGTGCCAGCGCGCTACAACGATGCTCGCGAGCACTATTGTCGCATCGTCGAAAGTGATCCAGATGACGTCGAAAGCCGGATTCGATTAGCCTACTGCGACTATCATACCAACGACCCGCAGGCGAAGCAGCAGGCGATCGACGAGCTTTACTCGCTCGTCGGTTACGACGCGCAAACGCAGACATTCGACGTAACGAAGAGCAAGGCAAAGGACCAACTCCAGGCCTATGGGACGCTGGCCAGTTTCCTTCGCCAAGATATTGACGACAACACGATGGCAGATCGCGTTCTCGACGCGATGGTCGAGGCCCATCCTTCCAGCTACCGCGCGTATCGAATGCGGGCGTCAGGGCACATGCAAATGCAGCGTATCGACGAGGCTCAGGCCGACATCGATAAGGCCATCGAACTCGACGCCAATCAAGAAGACTTGGGCGTTTTGCTTGCCGCCGTCGAGATCGCCATGCAACGACGAGAATTCGAACGGGCCGACGAGCTGCTCGCGATTGCCCTGAAGAAATTCCCGACGGACGCCAACGTCTATATGAAGTTGATGCTGCTGGCCCAAAGCACGGGCCGGCTGGATAAGGCAATGGACTACATCCTTCAGGGGCTGGCCCTGAAGGAAAACAAGAATAACGCGGTCTTGCTCTTCCAAAAAGCGTGGTTGCAAGCCGCCGAAGGCGACCTGGCCGCCGCGAAGGAGACGGCCAAGATTGCCGAGAGCGCCAGCGGCGGAACGCGAACGGTCGACAGCGACCGTCTGAGGGCATTCGTTACCCTGCAGGAGCGGAAGTACGTCGACGCTCTCGTGCAGCTCGAAGATCTAAGGCCGCGCGTGGTGTCGACCAACTATGCGCCGCAAGTCGATTTGTGGCTAGCGCAATGCTACGGGCATCTCGAACAATGGGACTTGCAGATCGAGGCGTATCAGCGGCTGCTGGCCCGCCAACCGAACGACGTGAACTCGATGATCGGGATGGCCAAGGCGCTCGGCATGATCGGCAAGGCGGACCAGGCGTTCAATTTACTCATCGGCGTCCGCAAGGTATTCGGAGACGACGAAAAAGGAAACGAAGCATTCGCGAAAACATTCGCCGCGTGGGGCGTCTATTTCGACATGGCGCTACGCCGCGAGCTAACGAAGGCAGAGAAAAACCGCGACTGGAGCGACCTGAATAACCTGCTCGGAAAAGTTGAAGAATACAAGGGCGCGCCGCCGCTACTGATCGAGAAGTTTCGTCTCGACATCCTCGCCCGGCAGAACAAGGTCGCAGAGGTAAGGGCGAAGCTCGACCCGCTGCTCGCGCAAGCCGCCGACACAACCAAGCCCGGAAGTCTCGACCTTTGGTTGATGCACGTGCGGCTGCTGCCCTTCGAGAAAGAAAGCGGCGGCATCGACAAGGCGTTCGAGGTCCTCGACGATCTCGAAAAACGCTATGGCGACATTGAGCCGCTCCGCCTTCAACGCGCCCAACTTATCTCCCAGCGACGCGGGCCGGAAATGCTTCGCGACTTGGCGTTGCTCGAAACCAACGTCGAAAAGCTGGATCGCGTCGCCATCTGGCGCGGACTAGCGCAGAGTTACCTCAACGTCGGCGCGACGGACGAAGCCAAAAGGCTGTGGCGGCTCGTCATCGCGGCCGATTCCAATGACCTGCGCACCCGCCTTGCGATGTTTGAAGTCTCGCTGCAAACCGGCGACGAACAGGGAATGGACCAGGCGTTTAAGGAAATTGAGAAGTTGATGGGCAAGGGAAGCGCAATCGCTCACTATTGCTCGGCGCAACGACTCGTTCGCAAGGCCACCGGCGCCGACAACGCCGAAGCGTTGCTTGCCGAAGCACGCGGCCATCTAAAGAAGATCGGCGAAGACCGGCCTCGCTGGCATCACCCCGTTCGTTTGGAAGCCCAAATCTGCCGCATGCTCGACGACCGCGATGGCGCCATTCTCCAACTCAACAAGGCGCTCGATCTGGGGCCGGCCGACGCATTTACGGTCGAGGCGCTCGCTCGCCTCTATTACGATCGGGCGGAGTACGCGCAGGCCCGCAAGGCGATCGCCCGGCTAGGCGAAGCGAAGATGCCCAAGGTTCTGCGCCAGCTCGAAGCCGAACTGGCGCTGGTCGAAGCGCGCGAAAAGTCCGCTCCGCCCCGACAAGCCGCGGATCTCACTGCCGAACTGATCGTCGACCTGGAATCCGATGGACAAATCGCCGCCAAGGATTATTTGTGGCAGGCGAACATGCTCCGCGAATTTCGTCAACCGCAGGAGGCCGAAGCGGCCCTTCGCAAAGCCGCGGAGTTGAACCCCGACGACGTCAACGTAACCTTCACGCTGCTTCAACACCTGGCGGCCCAGCGAAAGTACAGCGAGGCTAGCGATGTCGTACGTGACTTGGAAATTAAGCTGACCGACGACGTCCTCGCGTCGGTTCGCCCGCGCTGTTATCAACTGATCGGAAAGTTCGATCAGGCCGAACGGCTGCTCAAAGACCTTGTCTCCGGCGACCCCAAGAACCTCGCGAACCGGCAATCGCTCGCCGAGTTCTACCAGAACGTGCGCAAGCCGCGGCAGTCCGAGGAACAAATCGACGAAATGTTGGCAATGGGAGGTCCGCGACTGCATCCGAATCTCGTATGGGCCCGACGCGCGAAGGCCGGATATCTCGCGGGGACCGGCGAATTCCCCGACTTTCAAGAGGCAATGAAGCTGCTCGCGGCCAATAGCGTCAACGGCGAGCTTTCGCTGACGGACTTATCCCTCGAAGTGCAGTTCCTCTCGTCGCGCGGCGATTTCACCTATTGGCTTCAGGCCATTGAGCGGCTGTTGGAGATTCGCGGTCGCCGCGTCCTGCCGACAAATATGCAGTTGACGCTCGCCGAACTATACAATCGCACGAACCAATGGGATAAGTGCAGCGAGGAGCTGTATCGTTTGGCCAACGCCGAAGGCCGCAATCCGGCGGTGTTGAGCCGCGTCATTTCCATGTTCCTGGAGCAGAAGGAATTACACACCGCCCAGGCTCAGTTGGATAATCTCAAGCGTAGGGTTCCGAATGCTCCCGATATAGTGTTGTTGCAAGCGCGTATCGACGCCGCCCTAGGCAACATCGCGAAAGCCGTCGACGGCCTATCGAAGATGATTCCCGCGCCTCGCACGCCTCCGGACCTCGAAACGGACGACGATCTGCGATTGATCACCATCATCGCCGGCGAGTTTCAACGTCTCAAGCAATACGACAGAGCCGAAGCGCTGTACCGTCGCATTGTGGCCGCCAAGCCGGAGAGCGAGTTGGGCTTGGGCCTCTTCTTGGCATCCACCGGCGATTCCAACAAGATCGCCGAGGCAATTGAGATTGGCAACCGATTTTCGGCGAGGAAAGAACACGTCCCCGCCATGAATTTGGGCACGGGAATCCTCAGTGCCGTTGGGAAGAAGCTGTCGCCGGTTCAGATCGAGCGCATCAAGGGTTGGTACGCTTCGGCAAAGCTCGCCGACGCGTCCTCGTTATCCGTGAAGCTACAAACGGCCCAGATGCACGATCTGTTGGGCGACCACAAGCAGTCGGTCGATATCTACCGTGAAGTATTACAATCGAAAGACCTCGATGTCTCGCAGCGCGGCCTGATCCTCAACAACGCCGCGTTCGTTAGCGCGGTCAACGACGGCGATCGCGACGAGGCGCTGGGTTGGATCGAGGAGGCCGTGCGCCTGCTTGGCGATCGTAGCGAAGTGCTGGACACGCGCGGCATGGTGCGGTACATGCGCGGCGAGTACGACGAAGCAGTGGCGGACCTGCGAGTATCCGTTCGCGGCGGTCCCACGGCCGTCAAGAATTTCCACTTGGCGTTGGCTGAGTTCGCCGCCGGGAACACCGCCGAAGCCGTCACGGCATGGCGCGACGCCCAAAAGCGTGGGATCGAACTGGGCAGCCTGTCGACACACGAACGCGAAATGCTCGACAAGCTCAAGGCCGGCTTGCCATCGCAAGACGACGCCGCAGACAACTCCAACAGCGAGAGCTAGCCGTGGCGATGGATCCAGCACAGGCGTGGGGCGATCTTTTCGCGCGATGGCCGGCCAGCATTGCCCGCAAGGGCGTGTTGGTGACCAATTTCGGCGAGCAGATCTTGTTTTCTGGCTTTATGGCCAGCCCGACGATGTTGCTCGTCGAGCGTCAGACGCCGGACACGGTCGGGGCGCGCAAAGTGCTCGTGCCTTACGCAAGCATTTCGGGCATCAAGCTCGTCGAGATCGTCAAATCGGCGGCGTTTAAAGAACTAGGCTTTGAAGGAAAGATCGCGACCGGTTAGTCGGTGATTTCGCCGCGCTTTCCACCATCCTCTAGCACCGTATGCAACCGCGCCCTAAACTGGGCGCAATGCGATTTCTTGTCCGATTTCCCATCCATAGGAGTCTCCCGTGTCGAAATCCACCGAACGCCCTGAAGGTGCCGAAGAGGGTCAGGCCCAAGCGCCGGCCGGCCAAGCTCAGCAGCGTCCGCAGGTCAACGTCGAAACGGCCCACGCCGTCACGAGCTATGCAAATTTTTGCCGGGTCACCGGCACGCCCGAAGAGTTGATCGTCGATTTCGGCCTGAATACACAGCCGTTCGGCGTACCGACCGATCCGATCACGATCACGCAACGAATCGTCACCAACTTTTTCACGGCCAAGCGGATGCTCCACGCGCTGCAATTGACGCTCCAACGCCACGAGGCGGCATTCGGCGTGCTCGAGACCGACGTGCAGAAGCGAGTCGTCGGCGGCGGTGGTGGCCGAAGTGCGGCATCCTAGGGTGCCGTGAGTAGCGAATGTGCTTGCGACCGCGCGCACGGCGAACGGCAAGCGAAAAATGTTTCAGCGAAAGGGATCGGGGCTTCTCCCGATCCCTTTTTTCGTGATACGCGCACCGCCGCGCCGCGACTTGCCCCACGGCAGCCATCGCCTATCCTTCAAGTAGGGAATTCCCGCTACAAGGAGAGTCGATCGTGCCGAAGCAACATCTACAAACCGCGTGGAAAGGCCGTCATTTGATCGACGGTCAGTGGCTCGACGTCGCCCGTGCGACGTTCGAGGATCGAAATCCGGCCCGAACCGACAACGTGCTTGGTGTTTTTCCACGCGGCGGCACGGCCGACGTCGATGCGGCCGTGGCCGCGGCACGCAGGGCGTTTGTCCCCTGGCGACGTACTAGTCGCATTCTCCGCGGCGAATTGTTCGACAACCTCGCCCGGCTGATTCAACGCGATCTCGACGAATTGGCCAGAGTGATGGCCTGCGAAAACGGCAAGCTGATCGACGAAGCCCGCGCCGAGATCGTCGAGGGCTTGCACATGGTGCAGTACGTGTTCGGCACGGCTCGCCAACCGACCGGCGAAGTCGTGGCCTCGGAAATCGAAGCCAAGGATCTGTACGTCCGCCGCAAGCCGCGCGGCGTCGTGGCCGTGATTACGCCGTGGAATTTTCCGTTTGCCGTGCCGCTATGGATGCTCGCGCCCAGTTTGCTCGAAGGCAATACGGTCGTCCTGAAGCCGTCGGAGGAAACGCCAGAGATTGGCGAGCGGCTCGTAAGATTGTTCGTCGAAGCCGGATTTCCGCCGGGCGTTATCAACCTCGTGCATGGCGTCGGCGACGAGGCCGGCGACGCGCTTGCTCGACACCAAGACGTCGACGTGGTTTGCTTCACCGGCAGCTACAGCGTTGGCTCGCACGTCCGCCGGCTGGCCGCGGAAAGCGACCGCAAGACGTGCGCCTGCGAAATGGGTTCGAAGAGCGCCGTGATCGTCTGCCAAGACGCAAACTTGGAATTGGCCGTACAGGCCGCCGTACTCAGCGCCTTTAAGACGACCGGGCAACGCTGCGTATCGGCCGGACGCGTGCTCGTTCACGAAGACGTCTTCGATCGCTTTGCGGAGGCCTTCGTGGATCGCGCCGCGATGTTACGATTTGCCGATCCGTTCGATCCGTCGGCGTTTGCCGGTCCGCTCGTCAATCGCTCCGGGCTGGACAAGGTCTTGTACTACAACGACCTCGCGCGCGAGGAAGGCGCGAACGTGTTGCTCGACGGCGGGCGCATCGCATCCGACGATTGCGCGGCTGGGTACTTCGCCAGCCCGTTCGTCTATCGCCAGGAGCATCGGCCCGGCGTCCGCACGATTCGCGAGGAAGTATTCGGTCCGCATCTGGCATTAATTCCGTTTCGCGACGACGACCACGCGGTCGAAATTTACAACGATACGCCTTACGGCCTGTCGATGGCCGTGATTAGCGAAGACTACCGCCGCTGGCGCTATTACCGCGACGAGTGCGATTACGGCATGGGATACGTGAATCTACCGTGCATCGGCGCGGAAGTGCATCTGCCGTTTGGCGGCGTGAAGCGTAGTGGAAACGGCCAGCCGTCGGCCGCGGCGTTGGTCGATGCCGTCACGCACCGCACGGCGTTTACGGTGAACCATGCTCGCGAAATCGCGATGGCGCAGGGTATGAGCGCCGAGTTGAAATAGCCAAGCGGAGCAGAGGTTGCCATGCGCGCACTACGACCCGTACCCGACGTTCAAACGGCGCTCCCCGGCCCGCGGGCGACGGCATGGATTGCGCGCGATCGAGCCGTGATGTCGCCGTCGTACACGCGCGACCATGCGTTGGTCGTGGCTCGCGGCGAGGGCTGCACGATCGAGGACATCGACGGTAATCTGTTTCTCGATTTCACGGCCGGAATCGCCGTCACCGCGACCGGGCACTGTCACGAAGAGGTCGTCGCTGCGATCGCCGATCAGGCAAGCCGGCTGATCCACATGTCGGGCACGGACTTCTACTACGCTGCCGAGATCGAACTCGCGGAGCGGCTCGCCCGCGTCGCTCCGGGCGATTCGCCCAAACGCGTGTTCTTCACGAACAGCGGCACGGAGGCCGTCGAAGCGGCATTGAAGCTCGCTCGGCGACACACGGGCCGCGACCGGGCGATCGCTTTCTACGGTGCGTTTCACGGACGAACGTACGGCGCACTGTCGCTGGGCGGCTCGAAGGCGTTGCATCAACAGGGCTTCGGTCCGGTCGTACCCGGCGTGCATCGCTTGCCGTACAACTGCACGGAGCACGATGTGGCCGAGCTGTTGCGAACGGCATGCCCGGCGGACGAAGTCGCCGCGATCTTCGTCGAGCCGATCCAAGGCGAGAGCGGCTATCGACCCGCTGCGGACGGATTTCTCGCCATGCTTCGCCGCGTGTGCGATCGTGATGACATCCTGCTCGTATTCGATGAGATCCAAAGCGGCATCGGCCGCACGGGCAAGTGGTTTGCCTGCGAACATTGGGGGGTCGTGCCGGACATCGTGTGCGTCGCCAAAGGAATTGCCAGCGGCATGCCGCTCGGCGCGATCATTTCGCGGGCCGACGTCATGGACTGGCCGCCGGGATGTCACGCGTCGACGTTCGGCGGCAATCCGATCTGTTGCCGCGCTGCGCTGGCGACGCTCGACCTGATCGAACGCGAGTACCTCGCCAACGCGGCAGCACGCGGCGCGGGTCTTACGGCCGCCCTGCACGAAGTAGCGACTCGTTTTTCACAGCATATCGGCCCGCCACGCGGCATCGGGTTAATGCAGGCCTGCGACGTACTTGACGCCGGCGAGTTGTCGCCGGCCAAGCGCGACGCGATCATCCAAGCCGCATTTCAGCGCGGTCTGTTGCTGCTCGGCTGCGGTCGCGCCAGCGTGCGATTCTGCCCCGCGCTATGCGTGACGGCCGAGGAAGTCGCCACGGCGATGACGGTCCTCGAATCCGCATGCGAGGACGTCGCGACGCGGGCGTGAGACGATGAAATTCAGATTCGCGATCACTTGCGTCTGGCTTGAACGACGCGCGATAGTCCCGCCAGATCCTTAATCGTCGCGCCAGGCTCAAGCCGCGGTTCCTGCGTGATTAATTGACGCACGGCCGGCTCGATCATCGGACTGATTTCCACGATCAGCCAGCCGCCAGGGCGCAACCGCGCCGACGCCTGCGTTACCAGCCGCTCGATGATCTCCGTACCCCGCTCGCCGGCCACCAGCGCCACGTGTGGCTCATGGTCGCGCACTTCCCGCGCGAGATCGGCCATCTCGCTTTGGCTTACGTAAGGCGGATTGCTAACGACGATGTCGAACGTGGCGCCATCGGCAAGGCCCGAAAGCAAGTCGCCTTCCACGAATTCGACTCGATTGGCCACACCGTGATCGGCGGCGTTCGCTCTCGCTACGGCCAGCGCCGCGGGACTGATGTCGATTGCCGTCACGCGCGACGACGGCAAGTACTTCGCCGCGCAAACGGCCAAGATGCCACTGCCCGTGCCCACATCGGCGATCGCCAATTCAGCGGTGTCCGAGCGATTGTCCTTCGCCCGTTGCTTGACGAGATCGAGCAGTGCCACGACGACAAACTCCGTTTCCGGCCGCGGAATCAGCACGTCGCTCGTCACGCGAAACGAAAGCGAGTAGAACTCCCGTCTCCCCAGCAAGTAAGCGACCGGCGTGCCTTCCGCACGACGACGCACCAATTCACGAAACGTCGTCCGCTCGGCATCGTCGGCGACGTCGTCAAACGCCGTATAGAGGGCGATCCGCTGGCAGCCCTTCGCCTCGGCCAACAGCAACTCGGCATCGAGTCGCGGCGTGTCGGCGCCTTGTTGCTTGAGATAGTCGGTCGTCCAGGCCAACAAGCGGCCGATCGTCCAGGCTTCCGTCTGCGACATCACGCCTCCAGCCTTGGGCCTACGGCCGTGCAGATGCTCAATCCATCGCTCCCATCGTCGACCGCTGTTCTTGCCTGTCGAAGTCGATCAAGGCTTCGATCACCGGCCCCAGTTCGCCGGCGATGATCTCGGACAGCCGGTACAGAGTCAGCCCGATGCGATGATCCGTCAATCGATTTTCTGGATAGTTGTACGTGCGAATCCGCTGACTACGGTCGCCGGAACCGACGAGCGTCTTTCGCTCGGCCGCCCGTTTCTTGTCCTCGATCGACCGATAATGATCGTAAACGCGCGTCTTCATCACGCGGAGTGCTCGAGCACGGTTCTTGTGCTGGCTCTTTTCGTCCTGACAGCTTACCACGATGTTCGTCGGCAAATGCGTCAACCGAACGGCCGACGCCGTCTTGTTAACGTGCTGCCCGCCCGGCCCGCTGGCACAAAACACGTCCTCGCGATAGTCTTCGCGTTTGATCTCGATCTCGACGTCTTCCGGCTCGGGCAGCACGGCCACCGTGGCGGCCGACGTGTGAACGCGTCCTTTTTGCTCCGTGTCGGGCACGCGCTGCACGCGATGGCCGCCGCTTTCGTACTGCAACTCGCGATAGGCTCCCTCGCCATCGACGCCGAGGATGATTTCCTTGAACCCGCCCAGTTCCGTCGGGCTGGCGTCGAACAACTCCAGCTTCCAGCCGCGCGCGGCGGCGTAATACTTATACATTTCGTACAAGTCGCGCGCGAACAGCGCCGCCTCATCGCCGCCGGTACCGGCACGGATTTCCAAGACGCAGCGAGACCGCAACGCGTCTTCGCCGCCGATCGTCATGTCGAGCAATTCTTCGTACAGCTTCTCGCGTTTCTCGCGCAGCCCCGGAAGTTCGTCCTCGGCCAATTCGCGCATTTCGTGGTCGTCCTCGTCGGACATCGCCGCGGCCTCGGCAATCTGCCTGTTCACGTCCTTGAAACGCCGATACTTCTTCGCCAACTTGCCGAGCGAGCCGTGTTCGCGCATGACCGTCGCCATGCGCTGCGAATTCGCAAGCACTTCGGGATCGGTGAGTTGCATTTCCAACTCCTCGAATCGCTTCAGTTTTTCTTCCAATTCCTTACGCATGGCGCTGGCGATCGTGTCGGAGGTTGGCGGTAGACGCGATGGGGATTCGGCGTAGTGCGCGGCGCGTCCGATGCTCCGCGAGCATCTGAGCTACGGTCCGAATACCGAGTGGCCGGACAGGCAAGGGTACTCGCAGAACACCCTTTTGCGTTTGGATGGCGTATCCACCGGCCGCAGGGCAATGTGCCCGCGCGGCGTTGCGGCAGGCAGCCGCGTCGAAGAGAAATTGCGAGCTAGCCTTCGGCCGCTGGCTCTGCCGCGGCCTTTTTACCCCGCTGCAAGCTGGCATAGCCGCCCGCGAACTTGGTCTTGAACTTCTCGATACGGCCCGCCGTGTCGATATACTTCAATTTGCCGGTATAGAACGGGTGGCAGTTGTTGCAAATGTCGATCTTCAGTTCTTTACGAGTGCTGCGCGTAACGAAGTTATTGCCGCAGCCACAGTGGACCTGTGTCTCGAAATACTGGGGATGAATCTCTTTTTTCATGGCTCCACGCTAGCTTCCGGCGGTTGTACGGAAGCACTTTCGGGGGGATGGCCGAGGGGCGAAGTGTCGAATTCACAAGTATACGTTTGCCACCCTCGGCCAGCAAGGGGCTTTGAAACGCATCCAACGCCCCCGGTTGGACCGATCGCTTACGACTGGGGACCGACGGCATCGCAGCGGGGCGAGCCGAAAGCCCGTCCCAGGGGCCCCCTTGCGAGCGAAATTACCCAGCGGAACCCGTGGCAACTTCCTGGCCCTAGGACGCGCGGCGGACGTCTTGCCGCTGCGGCATCGCCGATTCGACGGCGTGAACCTTGCGCGAAACGCCGGCAGCGAAGAAGTCGCCGATGCGATCGACGACACGACGCTGTTCGGCCGCGGAAAGCTCCGGAAAGATCGGCAAGGCGAGCGTTTCGATCGCGGCTCGCTCCGTGTGAGGCAAGCTTCCATCAAGGCAACCGAGCGAGCGAAAGCATTCCTGCAAATGCAACGGCACTGGATAGTAAACCTCCGTGCCCACGCCGTTAGCGCTCAAGTGTTGGCGCAGCGCGTCGCGGCGGCCGTCCTCGACCCGAATCACGAACTGATTCCAAACGTGCCGCCGGTCGCCGGCTGTGATCGGCAAATGCACGCCATCAAAGCCGCGTTCGGCGAACAGCTCTCCGTAGCGCGCCGCGTTCGCCGCGCGGGCTTCCGTCCAACGCTCCAAGTGCGGCAACTTCACTCGCAGCACGCAAGCTTGAAGCGAATCGAGTCGGCTGTTAACGCCGACGACCTGGTGGTAATAGCGAGTATTCATGCCGTGTGCGGCGAATAGCCGCAGCCGCGTGGCCAGCGCCTCGTCGTTGGTCGTCAACATGCCACCGTCACCGAAGCCGCCGAGATTTTTCGTCGGGTAGAAACTCAGCGTACCGACGTGACCGATCGATCCGGCCCGCTTGCCGTGATACTCCGCTCCGATCGCTTGTGCGGCATCCTCGATAACGTACAGCCCGAATTGCCGGGCGATCTGATTGAGTGCCGTCATGTCGGCACATTGTCCGAACAAATGGACGGGGATGATCGCCTTCGTCCGCGGCGTGACAAGAGCGGAGACGTGCCGCGGATCGACGTTGAACGTCGTCGGGTCAATGTCGGCGAAGACGACCTTCGCACCAACGCGCCATACCGCGCTCGCGGTGGCGAAGAACGTGTAGCTGGGCAGAATCACCTCATCGCCAGGCCCCACGTCGAGCGCCAGCAACGCCAGCAGCAGAGCGTCGCTGCCCGAGGCGCAACCAACCGCGTGGGCGGTTTGGCAGTACGCAGCAACCTCTTGCTCGAGGTCGTTGCATTCTGGACCGAGGATGAACCGGCCGGATTCGCAGACGCGGTCCACGGCCGTGCGGATATCGTCTCGCAATTCGTCGTATTGACGGTGGACGTCGAGCAGGGGAACTGAAGTACTGTGCGAGGATCGAGCGTTTGAATTGGGCGTGCGCGACATGATGGTTTTCCGTAGCCTCCGTGCTGGGGAAAAATCGGGCCGGTAGCGTAAGCTTCGACCGCATTGGCGTCAAGAGAAGCCGAGAACGGCTATTTCGCGCCGAAGCAGTACAGCGTGCCGTTTTCGTTGCCGATGACCATGCGACCGTTGGCCGCGGCGGCCGCGGCGCGGAATCGGCCGCCGGCTTCGTACTTCCAGGCTTCCTTGCCCGTCTTACGATCGACGCCGTAGGCGCGGCCGTCGGCCGAGCCGAAATAGACGCGGTCGCCGGCGACGATGGGCGAGGAATCGACCGCGCCGCGAGTCTGGAACGACCATAATTGCTCGCCAGACTTCGGATCGAGCGCGTGGACGCGCTTGTCCTGGCTACCGTAATAGACGCCCTCGGCGGTGACGGCGGCACTGGACTCGATCTGTTGATCCGAACGCGGATCGCGGTACGTCCAGTCGATCTCGCCCGACTTCCAATCCACGCAGAAGAACGCGCCGTTGCCGGAGCCGAAGTAAACGCGATCGCCGAGGACGGCGGGCGACGAACCGGTCTGGCTCTGGATGTCGACGGTCATGATTGCGGCACCCTTGTCGACGTCGACAATGTGCAGCTTGGCGTCGCAACCGGCGAGAAACGTGCGGTTGCCCACGACAGTCGGCGAGCAGCGAATCTGATCGCCGATCTGATACTGCCACGCTGGCTTGCCGTCGCTGGCGTTGATGGCGTACAGCGTCGCGTCGCGCGAGCCGACGAGGACGATGTCTTTGTAAAAGTTGGGACTCGAAGATATCTCGCCGCCGGGATTCTCTTCCGTGCCCGTGTTGTATTGCCAAACGATGTCGCCGTTCTTGGCGTTGTAACATCGTACGCGGCCGTCGAGATCGCCGACGTACACCTTGCCGTCGCGATAGGCCGCGCCGCCGCTGTAGCTGGTGTCGAGCTTGTGCTTCCACTTCACCGTGCCGTCGGCGAGGTCGAATGCGTAGAACGTGCCGTCGGCGTCGCCGACGAAGACGGTTCCTTCGGCGATCACGGCCGGGGCGATGAACGCGCCGTCCTTAACGTCGAACTTCCACGCCAGCTTCATATCCGCCGGCAGTTCACTCCGCACGACTCCGGTCGACAGTGCATCGCCGCGCGCCAGCGGCCAAGCGTCGCCGGACGACCCTTCGCCGTCGGCCGACCATGCCGCAGAAAGCGAAATTCCGGCCGCCAAACTCGCCGCGGACAGCGCAAAGAACACGACAAAGCGTCGAGAAAAGCAGCGCCTAGAAAAGCATCGAGACATTCGCATCGAAACGGTTCCCCTTCGGTTAACTCTTCTTCCCGCCCGGCGGCACGTGCTTCCACTTCTCGGCGATCTCCGTGCGGCTTTCCGCCCGCTCGACAAAGCATGCGACGTATCCGCACGTCGTACAAACGTACGGCACGAGCGGCGCGACGTGCCAAAAATCGACCTGCAACGGTCCCAGGCCCGAATAATGCGCAGTGCGGTCCACGTAGACCGTCTCGCTCTCACAACGTGGGCAGTGCCCGTCTTGCATGACGTCGCTCCTCGCACCAAATACGGAAAACCTATGCGGTAATGATAGACGCCCGCCGCCGACAATTATAGGTGATGTTGCCCTCAGCGAGACGGTTGACGGACCGGCCTTAGCGGCGATACTCACAGGGCGAATTTCGCCTGGCGTTGGCGATTCCGACGAAATCGGTATGTTGCATCGCTCGCGCAGCGAATTATCGCCCGCGCAGCGAATTACTGTCGCACGATGTCCTCTGGCCAAGACACGGTCATCCGGCCAAGACACCTCCACGCCTTGCCGCGCACCCATGTCCGATCAACGCGACTCCCGACGGTCCGACGACGACGAAGCAACAGGCACCTGCGCCGCGCGACCGGTTTGCCCTGCCTGCGGCGGACGACTCGTCGAAATCCGCGCTAAGTTCCAATGCAGCCGCTGTCGCAGAATCTGCGAAACGTGCTGCGAGGGAAGCCAGGGGTAGCAGCCTGTTGAAAAAGGGGTCTGACCCTCTCAGGCACGCCGCATTCTCCAGCGAAAACGAGGTTTCCCAAAGGGTCTGACCCCTTTTTCAACAGGCTGATAGGCGCGTAATCTCTAAATCCGCTGCACGGTCCCCTTCGTCACCGCGGCCGTCAACACGTCGAGCGTGGTGCGGAAGATCGCATGATCGTCGAACGCCACGACGATCGGGTCCATCGACTTGAGCACGCCGGCGATCCAATCGTCGCCCCGTTTGTAGCGGATGCGGTCGCCAATATTGAACGATGCCGCCGCGGCCGCTGTGGAACTTGGCGTCGCCGCCGGTTTCACGGCCGCAGGTTTCTCGGCCGCGGGTTTCTCGGCCGCGGGCTTGGGAACCGCCGCCGACTTGGAAACTGGCTTAGCCACAGGTTTGGCGACCACTTTCGCCACGGCCGCCGGCGTTTTCGCTGACGCGGGCGCTTTCGCCGCTGCCGCCTTCTTCTTATCGAGCACGCCGGCTAGTTCCTGCAACACGTGCCAGTTCTCCAGCCGATCCTCGCGCGCCCGCAGCAGCGTCTCGCTCGGATTGCCGTCCTGGTCGAAATGCTTGACGAAGCGGCCTTCGCTGCGGGCGAAGTCGATAAAGTCGACCTGCTCGCCGGTCTTGGGATTCTTGTACCAGTCGTCGTTTACGGCCGGGTTGCCTTGCAGCGACAGCCGCTCGCGGATCGTTTTTCCTTTGCGGGGATCGTACGTGAGCAAGGGGAACGCCCGCGTGTTGACCGCCAGCCGCGCTTGCTCGCCGGCCATGTTGTCGCCAACGCCATGCTCGGGCTGGCACGTCGTGTAGCAAACCACAACGGCCGGGCCATCGAATTCCATCGCATCGAGTACGGCGCGGTAGAAGTGGTTCACGTGAGCGCACGTCGTTTGGGCCACGAACGTCCGCGGGTGCATCATGGCGATCTGGGCGATTTCCTTGCGGCGTTCCTGCTTGCCATCGATCGACTTGCCGTGAACGCTCATCTTGGTGTTCTGCCCCGTAAACGTACTGGTCGACGCCTGACCGCCGGTGTTTGAATACACTTGCGTGTCGAGGACGAACACCTTGACGTTCTGGCCCGAGGCCATCATCCGCGAAAGCGACTGGAAGCCGATATCGAACATCGCCCCGTCGCCGCCCAGGCACCACAGCGGCCGATCCTTCCAGCCCATCTGGTCCCATCGCATCCGCACGCCCAACGCAAACGCCGGCGCATTTTCAAACAGCGAATTCGACCACGGCACGAGATAAGGATTGTACGGGTACGTCGATGTGTAAACCGTGTTGCAGCCAGTGGCCGCAATGATGCCCCAACGATCACCGTACTTCGCACCGGTTGCGGCGCACATCATCCGCAGGGCCGTCCCCTCGCCGCAGCCTGCGCAACTCCCGGCTCCCCCCACGTAAATATGCGTCTCCTCCTTGAGCATCATGTCGATCAGCACGTTGTCGTTGATGTACCGCTCGTCCGACGGGCCGATCTGCTTGAAGTAGCGATGGCTCTTGCGGATGCTCGTCATCACGTCGTCGTTCTTGGGAATCATCTTCAGCGCCAAGTCGTCGCACACGGTGACGCACTCGGCGCAGCCCTTGCACTTGCTCGGGTCGATGATGATATGGAACATGCCCCCGTCGATGCCCTTCTTCGCCGGGCCGTCGTAATACTTCCGCGTCTTGGCCCATTGTTGGCGATACATCTCACGGTCGGCCGGATCGAGCATGGCAAGTTGCTGGTCCAACTGTGCTTCGCTCATCACTTTGCCGAGAATCGCCGTGTCGGGGCATTCCGTCACGCAATCCATGCAGCCCGTGCAGTTCGACGGGATATACTCTGGAATGTCCGGCGCGATGTAGCTGAAATCGCGAAGCGTCGCCGTGCCGGCGGGGATCAGCGACCGAGCCGTGCCCAAATCGGCCGGCAGTTGTTTCTCCGCGATGCCCGTCTCGTAGCCGCGAATCACGCGGTCGTTGAAATCGTTCACGTCGAGCACTGGCAGGTTAATCATCTTGTAGCCGCTGTCGACGAGCGTGCCGTAGCTGCTATTGTTGTGCGGATCCTGCGACGTGGCTTCGTTCATCGAGGCGGGCTTGGTGACCGTGGCCATATGGAACTCCGGAAGAGATAGTGTTCGATGGTTGGGTGGGCCGAACGAAGTGAGGTCGACCCTACAATGCCGTTACGTTGCCGCTTGAATCAAGTCCTGCGGAATCTCCTGCATTTCCTGATAACCGCGCTTCACGCAGTTGAGGTTATCCTGCACGACGCGCTCGCCGCGTTTGCCGAAGTATTTTCGCAGCGCCTTCTCCACGCCCGCATAAACGGCCTCGTCGGTCATGTTGCTCTCCTTGGCATACGGCGTCAGCTTGAGAAACGCACCGAGCAACACGATGCCCTGCATCCGCATTTGCAGGTCCGCCTCGGACGCAACTTCGCGAGCGATCTGCACCATGTCGGCGAAGTACACCCGCAGTTTCTTTTCTTGAATCGTCTTGCGATGCCACTCGGGGATGTGACGCCACACGTCCGCCGCGCTCTTGTGTGGCGACTGCATGAACAGGGCACTGCCGGGCAACATGCCCACCAGAGGATTGCCGCTGTGCAATGCATTCGCGTCGTTGAGCACCGCCAGGTCGACGTGTTCCAACTCGCTGTGCATCATCACGTGCTCGGTGGCAATCGTGAGATAGTACGTCGTCGGCAGGCCCTTTTTCTCCGAGCCGTACTTCGGATACGCCTGCACGTCCTTGCCGAACACGTTGCCGGCGATCGTGGCGATCACTTTGTTCGTCGTCACCGACCCGAAACCGCCGACGGAATGCCCACGCATCGAAAAGCTGCCGTCGGGCCGCAAATCCGGGTCTTCGGCCATCTTGAGCGCCAGGGGATGATCGATGCCCACGCAGAAAAACTCCTGCCCTTCCTCGATCATGTTCTGGTAGATCGCGTTCAAGTCGCCGGGCCGCACGTCGCGGCTTCCCAGCCCGGCGCAGCCGTGGTAAATCCGCGGAATGCGGTCGATTTCGCCGTGTTGCATGGCGTCGCAGAATGCGGCCTTCACTTCGCGGGTCACGTGATTGCCAGTCGTGGAAAGCGGATCGTCCATCCGTTCGATCACCGTAAATGCCTTGCAATGGCCGAGCGCTTCGACGATTTGCCGCGCCGGGAATGGGCGGAAGCAAACCATCGTCAGCGCCCCAACCTTCAGGCCTTTGCTCCGCAGATAGTCCACCGTCGCCTGCGCCGTTTCCATGTAGCAGCCCATGCCGACGAGAATGTACTCCGCGTCGTCGCATTGATACGGCAATAGGAAGTCGTAACGGCGACCGGTCTTTTGATAGAACTCCTCGAACGCCTCGGCCAATGCCGGCTCGACGCGGTCGTAATACCAACGCTGGGCGATCTTGCCCTTCATGTAAGAGTCTTGATTCTGCACCACGCCCGACATCACCGGGCTGTCCGGGTCCATCAGGTTAGTGAGCTTCTCGGCCGGGCTGCCGATGTATTCGCGCATGAATTCCGGCTCGATCAACCGCACAGTCTCGACCGTGTGTGTCGTCAAGAAACCGTCTTGCACGTTGAAGAACGGCGTGAGCGACGCCTCGGCCGCGCGACGCGAGATCAAACACAAATCGCCCGACTCCTGCGCGTTGCGGCCAAACACCATTCCCCAGCCGCAATCGGCGACGCTCATCAGGTCGTCGTGCCCAGCGTGGACGTTGAGCGAATGGCTAGTCAGCGCCCGCGCGCCGATGTTCATCACGACTGGCAATCGCTTGCCGGAGATCGTGTACAGCACCTCCTTCATCAACACGAGGCCCTGGCCCGACGTAAAGTTCGTCACCCGTCCGCCGGCCAGCGCGAAGCCTTCGCAAAATGTCGCCGCGGAGTGCTCGCTTTCCGGCTCGAAGAAGATGAGCGGATCGCCCCACAGGTTCTTCGCGCCCGCCGACACCGCCGCGTTGAATCCGCCGCCCATGTTCGTGGAACTGGTGATCGGATACGCGCCAGTGCCTTGACTGATCGCCGTCTCGACGTGAACGACCGTTTCGCTGCCGTCGCAGGTTGTCGGAATGCCTGGATATTGAAATTGCGAACCCTCGCCCGATCGTTGCGATTCGGGCGGGCGATTCGCGTCGGTACGTTGAGGAGCTTTCTCGGCAGTAATCGGAGTCATGAAAAGATCCTTTTGACATGCTGAATCCGCGGCCGACGAATTAGTCGCGACGCGGTGAAAGATGCAACGGAAAAGAACGCAAGAGCTGTTGACGATGCGACGGAATCACAAGCCAGCGTCGACGAATGTGTGCCCTGAGCGCACAGACCGCGCTCATGAGCGCGCAAAAACGTCCGCGACGTGCCGTTTACGCGAGACGGGGCAATCTTCGTGCCGAACGCCGCGACGCATTGCGCGGCCAACGAAACGAACCGAGCGGCGACGGCAAGAATAGACCGCCGGAAGAGGCAAGTCGGCCAAGGCACGATCGGCGCGCCGTGGTCTGGATCGCGACTCAACATGGACCCTCCCCTGTGCGAAGTCGCACGGATACGGGATACCCTGATTCGTCATTCGTCCAACACGGCACTGCGGCGACGCTGCATCAAGAAGCGACGTCAACGAGAATGGTCCCGAGCGTCACGCACAGTACTCGACTGGCAGTATATCACGGTTTACGGCGGCTTTGCCAATGGGTCTCAGCGCTTTTTCTCTGCCGGCAATCTCGTCGCCCAGCGGGCCGCCCGACAAAACCCGATCTTTCCGTTACGGAATCGGTGGTTCATCGCGGCGATCCGGGTCGTCGCGAACCCATGAATCAGTCTGATTGCCCATCTTTTTCCACCACCAGTACGCCACCGCGCCCAATACGTTGGCAAAGACAAACGCCGCGACCCACATCATTTTGTCGCGCGGCGACGGAAATTGGTCTTCGCGGCAGCGCATGAGCAACGCAAACTCATAAACCCAAAACACGGCGAGGGCGAGCATAACGGCCAACGCAAGAACGACGGGTAACGACCCGAAAACGACTGGGAGGAAGTCGTGCATGATGGTGGCTTAAATGGGCTTCGTCGCGGCGACGACGAAGCTGGGGTTGATTGCCTCGAATCGCACACGCTCGAGTTGATACGTGCCGCGGGCTACGTTGATCATCCAGACTTGGGCGTCGGCCGTACGGGCACTCAGCGTTTCGTTGAGCGCGGCGAGGTTTTCGATACTGCCAACGCTGGCTACGATCCGCCCGCCGGGCTTGATTCGCTCGAAGGCGAGTTCGACGATACGTTTGACGGTGCGACCGCTGCCGCCGACGAACACGCTATCAGGGTTGGGAAGGTTTCCCCATGCCTCGGGCGCTCGGCCAAGGACGGCGTCGAGGTTGGTAACACCGAATCGTGTGGCGTTCGAGAGAATCAACTGGTGGTCGTCAACATCCATCTCAATGGCGAAAACCTTTCCCGCGTCGGCGAGTTGTGCCGCTTCGATGGCGACCGAACCGCTGCCCGCACCGATGTCCCACACGACGCTGTCGCGGCGCAGATTCATCTGTGCCAGCGCGATACAGCGAACTTCCGCAGGCGTTAGCAGCCCGTGCTTTGGCCGCGATTGGAGAAATACATCGTCGGAATTGCCGAACATCCGCAGGGCTTGGCCGTCGGTTTCCTTGTCGGGAACATTCGGCTTGCGAACGAGAATCATCACGTTGAGCGGCGAAAACTCCTGTGCGGCGATGTCGGATAGTTCGCCGTGCGTGACGCGCTCGTCGCGCGAGCCAAGGTTTTCGCAGACGTAGGCGCGGAAATACGTAATGCGGCGGTCGAGAAGTTCGCGGGCAATTTTTGCCGGCGTCAATTCGTCGCTGGTGAATAGACCGACCTTTTCGGCGACGCGGATTGCGTCGAACACGCGGTCGACGGGGCCTTTGTAGAGGTTGGCGAGATAGGCGTCCTCCCAACTTTCCTTGACGCGGGCGAAAGCGAGTTGCATGCTGCTCACGTGCGGCACAACGTCAAACCGGTCCTTGCCGAGTTTGTCGCAGAAGAAGCGGGCGACGCCGTAGAAAAGCGGATCGCCGGAAGCGAGCACGACGATTCGTTTGTCGGCGGCTGCGGCGATTTGGGCGGCGGCAGAGTCGAGATCGCTACCGACGACGAGTTGGCGGCTTTTCTCCGTCGCCGCAAGTTCCAACAACCGAGGAGTGCCGACGACTAGGTCCGCCCGGTCGACGATCTGACGGGCCGTGGGCGAAAGGCCATCGAGACCGTCGTCGCCCAGGCCAAGAATGTGAATTTTAGGGATGCTTGCCGCGGCGGAGGGGTTCGTGGCGGATTCGGCGTCCGACATGGTGCGAGTTTCCTTAAGGGGAGATGAAGGTCGCGGCGAGGACGGGAGTGGATTTTACGCGGTCCGTCTGCCCGGCAAAAGGCGAGGCTTTCTCGGCGGCCGGGACAAGTTGCAAGCCGTGGCGCCGTCCGCGTGTGGCCCGCACCGGGATACACTTGACGGCCGGTTAGGCTAAAATGGTTAGGGAACTAACGAATTCCAGGCTCCGCGCGTTCTAGGCTCCGCGCGACGGACGCGTACTTTCGATGTAGAAGGCGATACGAATCATGCTGCACGGTCGAATTCGCGAATGCTGGCGTCGTGCCATTGCGATGTTCTTAGCAACGGCTTTTCTGGCAAGCACGTTGTTTTCTATGGCGGCTTTCGATGGCCCGGCGGTCGCCGCGGAACCCGATGCGGCAGCGGCCGACGCCGTTGGTTTTTCGGCTACGGCACCGTCGTCCGGTCCGATCATCAAGACCGACCGCGGGTACATGATCGCGTACGAAGCGACGATTCCTGGAACCGATGCAACGTTCGAGATGATTCCGATCCCCGGCGGCAAGTTCAAACTCGGCAGTCCCGAGGGCGAAGCCGACCGCGAGGATAGCGAAGGCCCGCAGGTCGAGGTCGAGATCGCGCCGTTCTGGATGGGCAAGTACGAAGTGACGTGGACCGAGTACGAACGGTACATGGACACCTACAAGCCGTTCAAGGATTTGGAAGGCATGCGCAACGTGCTGGCGTTCGACGAAAAGACGCTCAGCATCCCCGAGGAAAAGGCGGAGACCCGCGACCGGCTCAAGCCGCTGTTCGACAAGGCTCGCGCGGACGAATCGGTCCTCGAAAAGCTCGACGCCCAGGACCGCCTTCAGGTCGCGACGCTATTATTGTTCGCCAAGCAACGGGACGTACTCAAGGCGCAGCTTCCCAAGGCCGAATATGCGATACTTGCCGAGCAACTCGGCCAAAAGCAAGAACTTAACGACGTCGATGCGGTAACGGCGCCGACGAAGCTATATTCGCCGGACCAGACGTATCTCGACGTCGACGACAAACGCCAGCCGGCCGTGACGATGTCGCATTTCGCCGCGCGCCAATATACGAAGTGGTTGTCGAAGCTCTCTGGCGACATGTATCGACTGCCAACGGAAGCGGAGTGGGAATACGCGTGCCGCGCCGGGACGACGACGGCGTACCACTTCGGCGACGATCCGAAAAAACTCGACGACTACGCCTGGCACTACGAAAATTCGGACGACCGTTCGCATGTGGTCGGCGAAAAGAAGCCGAACCCGTGGGGTTTGTACGACATGCACGGCAACGCGGGCGAGTGGGTACTCGATCAATTGGGCGCGGAGCATTACGCCGGGCTGGCCGAGAAATCGAAAGACAAACCGATCGACGCGTGGCAGGCCGTTCGCTGGCCAGACCAACTGGAGCAGCGCGTCGTACGCGGCGGCGGGTGGGATTCCGACCCCGACCGATGCCGCAGCGCCGCACGCGCCGGTTCGGAGGACGAAGATTGGAAGGCACTCGACCCGAATCGCCCGCTGAGTCCGTGGTGGTACACCGAGGACGCGGCTCGGGCCGTGGGCATGCGGTTGGTGCGGCCGCTCACGGCACCACCAAAAGAGGAACTGAAGAAGTGCTGGGATGCCGACGTAGAAGAAGTGATCGACGACACGACGCACCGGATCAAAGTGAATCAGCGCGGGGCCGTCGAGATCGTAGGTCCCCAAATGCCGGCGCTGGTCCGACAGATCGAGTCGATCAGCAAGGAACTAGAGGTGCTCAGGGAAAAATATGGTGTCGGCGATGACGAAGACGACGACGAGTAGTGGATCGTTCGGTAAGCAAGGTCGGCCGCTGATGAGGATCGCTCGAAGAAACATAGAAACGGAGACGATGCCGTGTCGACGACTCAATTGAGCCAGGTGCAAACGTTTACGAAGTCCTATGAGTTCTATCGCCTTCGCACGCTCGGCCTGCTCGATCGGATCGCTGCGGAGGCGGATTCGCAGCGCGCGCTGGCGTGGCGGCCGGGACCGCAGCGGGCGCACATCGGTTGGCAGTTGATGCATGTCGCGATCACGGAAGATTTGTTCGCGTCGGAGCGGCTAGCCCCGGAAAAGGCGGGCGTTGCGACGTTGCTGTGGCCGCGGTTTCGCGGCGGAAGTACGCCGGACGACGACGTGCCGACGGTCGAGACGATCCGCAAGACACTTGCCGAATCGCGGGCGAACCTATTCGACACGCTGTCGCGATTCGGCGATGAGCGGCTGGGCGAAATCCCCGCGGCGCTGGCCGAGCGGAAGTTGACGATTCTGGACGTGCTCTACATTCTCGGTTGGCACGAAGCGCATCATCAGGGGCAGGCACACATCACGATGAATCTCTATAAGGCGGCGAACTAAACGGCAACGACTGCCCATCGCCCAAGGCCCTCAATTCGCCGCAACTCGACATGCCCGATCGCGCACCGAGCAGTTCATCGCCGACCGTTGATGTCGTTTTACGTCGCGACGCCTGGGGCCGTCTCGTGCTCGTCGACCGCGACGGCGTCGAGCACGGCGACGTGTCGCCGGTGAGGGCGTTTCCACTTGGCGATCCGGACGGCGGCGTCGCGATCTGCGACGCCACTGGCAAGGAGTTGGCGTGGATCGAGCGGCTCGACGCGACCGGAAGTGAGTTGCGCGAACAGCTCGAACGTGCGTTTGCGGATGTGGAGTTTGCGCCGAAAATCAGTCGCATCCACCACGTTCAATCGGCGACCGAACCGTCGCAGTGGGACGTGGAAACGGATCGGGGCCGCACGCGATTTGTCGTCAAGAACGACGACGACGTTCGGCGACTCGACGACCGGCGAGCGCTCGTCGTCGACGCCCACGGCATCCGCTACGTAATCGACGACACGCGATCGCTCGACGCCTACAGCCGCCGCGTTCTGGAGCGTTTCTTGTAGCCGGCGGACTGGTGGAATTCCGTTCCGCGGCCGCCACGCGACACGCCGACTCGGCCCAGTTCGTTCTGCCGTGTGCGTCGCCCCCCCCTGGAATTGCCGAGAAGTTTCTTGATGCGCAACGCATATCGCTTTGGCTGACGTGTTAGAATGTGCGTGGTATCCGCTCGATGCTATCAAAACCATGCGATCCGAGGCGACGAAGCCGCCGAGCGGATGATCCTGACGCGCCCAATTCGACCAGTCCGCGGAGTTCGTGCATGAGCTTTTTCTTACCGTCGCATCGCGTATCGCGCCGGCCCCATCGCGGCGACTTTCGCGGCGTTCGAGCGCTGCAGAATCGATCCGCAGTTCGCCGGCTTCGCGTCGAGGGCTTAGAACGACGTGAATTGCTCGACGGCGAGCCGTTGCCCGCTGCCGCCCCTGGCGACGATCTCGTGCCGGACATGTTTGCGTGGGCCAGCCAATCGCGCAGCTACCTTCACGGATCGTACATCGACTCGTCCTCGCAAGCGGGCCGCAAGCTGCTTCGCTTCGCCACGGCAGTAGCGAACATCGGCCAAGGACCAATGGAACTGCGCGGTGGTGATATCCTCGCCAACGGCAATCAAGAGGTGTTTCAGCGCGTGTTCAAGGAGGGGGGCGGATTCACGGATACGCTCGTCGGAGAATTTACGTATCACGAGAGTCACCAACATATCCATTTCGACGGTTACGCCGTCTACCATCTTAGGCAGGCCCTCGTCGACGACGGAGTCGGCGACATCGTCGCGTCGGGCGGAAAAGTGAGCTTTTGCCTGCTCGACGTGACGCGATACGACTCCGCGGCACCGTCCGCAACCTATCGATCGTGCGGTCAAACGCAAGGCATCGCGGTTGGCTGGGCCGATATCTACACGGCCACGCTCCCCGATCAATGGATCGACGTCACCGACGTGAGCGACGGCGAGTATTGGCTGGAAGTCGTCGTCGATCCGGACGACCGTTTGCGCGAGACCGACGAAACCAACAATATCGCACGCGTCCGCGTTTCGTTGGGCGCGGGCGGCGAGCTCGGCGATCGATTCGAGACCAACGACGCCGTTGCCCAGGCGACCGACTTGGGATCGATCGGCGATCGCGTGGAAAGCGATCTCTCAATTCACGCGCCCTCGAACGACGACTATTTCCGCGTGGAAATGGCGGCGGCTGGTACGCTCGACGTATCAATTTCCTTCCTTCATTCGCAGGGGGATATCGACGTCGAACTGCTCGACGAGAACGAAAACGTCGTTGCCTCGGCCGATTCGGCAGATGACGTCGAGCGGATTACGCACGACGTTGCGGCGGGCGACGTGTACTTTCTTCGCGTCTTCGGCTATGGCGGCGCGGTCAACCCGCACTACGATCTCGCCGTAGATGGTCCGGATAGCATCCTCGCCGACCGCTTCGAGCTGAACGACGACGGCGCCTCGGCGACCGACTTGGGCGAATTGGGAAGCCGCGTTGAGCAAGATCTTTCGATTCACGCGGCCGGCAACGACGATTACTATCGATTCTCGACCGCTGCGGACGGTACGCTCGACGTCGCGCTCGGCTTTGCCCATGCGCTGGGCGATGTGGACGTGCAGTTGCTCGACGCCAATCTCGACGTCGTTGCCGAATCGATTTCGACGACCGACGACGAGCAACTTTCGATTACGGTTGCGGCCGGAGCCACTTACTACCTACGCGTATATGGTCCTGACGGCGCGACCAACCCCAGTTATCGCCTGAGCATCGACAGCCCCGTGCCGAGCGGAGCCGTGGCCGGGGTCGTTTGGGACGATCGGAACGGCGACGGCGTGCGGAATGCATTGGAGCCGGGACTCGCCGGACGCTTGATCTACGTCGACGGCAACGGGAACGGTCGATTCGACTCCGCCCCGCCCACGTCGGAAGAGTACGTCGCGACTGGTCTTCCCATGCCGATCGACGACCACCAAACCGCCCTTTCGACCATCGACGTAACCGGCGTCGCCCGTCCCATCGACGGTGTCACGCTGCAGCTT
Source organism: Planctomycetota bacterium (assembly GCA_029259895.1). GTDB lineage: Bacteria > Planctomycetota > Planctomycetia > Pirellulales > PLA5 > PLA5. The sequence continues at coordinate 8,860 of JAJDEG010000596.1, read as the reverse complement.
TCGCTGTCGCACCCTTACGTCGGCGACTTGCACGTTCACCTGGAAAGCCCGTCCGGAACGCGGATCGAATTGTTCTCGCACGTGGGTGGGAGCGGCGACGACATGACCGCCACGACGCTGAGCGATACGGCACCGCTCTCGATCGCCCAAGGCAACGCGCCGTTCTCCGGGGCGTATCGGCCGCTCGAACCGCTTGCGACGTTCGTTGGTGAGGACGCGAACGGCGTTTGGACCCTAGAAATCGACGACGACGAAGACGGCGACGAGGGCAGCCTGCTCGCGTGGTCGCTCGCCATCGTCAGCGAAGGTTATTTCGAGCCAACGGCCGTCACGGACGCCCAAGGTGCGTACGTCCTCGCCGAGCTTTCGCCCGGCACGCATACGGTAGCCCAAGAATTGCCGCCCGAGTGGGCGATGACGTTTCCATCGCCCGGCGCGGCGCATTCGGTCACGGTCAACATTGACGAGACGACCGGCGACGTCGACTTCGGCAACATTCATGCGTCGCCGGACCGCGCCCGCGCGATCGATGTGCGTTTGCAAAACTCGGCGAATCCGGCGTCGAGTTATTCCGTACCCGTCGGCGACGGGGCGCAACTCGATCCGATTCCGCTCGTCGGCTTGGACCAGATTGTTGTGGTCTTCGATCGCGTCTGGAACGTCGAGGCGACGAGTCTCGAGCTCGTGGGCGTCAACTCGCCGACATATGCGACGGTCGAGGCTGACTTTACGACCGCAATCGGCGTGGGCGACACGTTGATCGCGACCTGGAAGCTCGCCGCTCCGCTTACTGCCGACAAACTTCTCGCGGTCGTCCGCGCACCGGGCACAGGCACCGTAACGCTCGACGGCGAATGGACGAATCCGATCGGCGGCCAAACGGGCAGCACGTTTCCTTCCGGCGATGGCCAAAGTGGCGGGGATTTCGCGTTCCGTTTCAACGTACTTGCCGGCGACGCCAATCGCGACGGACTCGTCGACGTCGGTGACGTCGTTCATCTGGCCAACAACGGCTTCGTCGACACGTCGCACGCTGGCTACGACCGCCGCAACGACCTCGATGCCAACGGCCTCGTGAATCTGATCGACGCCGTCTACGCACGCGACCGGCTCAACGCGTCGCTTCCCACGGGCGAACCGGTCCTATTGCCACCGAGCTTACAATCGCCCTCGGCGCCATCGCCGCCTGCGGCAGTCATCGCCAAGAATCTTCATCGACCGCGACTTGTTCTCGCCGAACACCGCGTCGCTCGGGCCGACCGCCGCGATACGGCTGTAATCGATGCCGCGTCAGCCGATCTAGCTATTCTTTCAGCGTCGGCCGATGACTCGATTGGAGTGCGTGCGGCAAGAGTCCGCCGGTTGTCGCGATAAGGTGCGACCGATGCCGTAAGACTAGCGGACGACGTTTGCGCCGAGGTTTGGCAGCGGGCCAAGATTCAGTTCACCGCTTGCGGGCCGTGGCCGGCGTTGCTGATGTCGATCGCGTCGTCCATCGGCAATACGAATACCTTGCCGTCGCCGATAGATCCTTCCGGGCCGGTTCGAGCGATGTCGATGATCGTGTCGAGGGTACGTTCGAGGAAGTCGTCGTTGACGACGATTTCAAGCGTCACCTTTCGCAGCAAATGCGTCTTGTACTCGTGCCCGCGATACAGCGCCGACCGGCCGCGCTGGCGGGCGTAGCCTTGCGAATCGCAGACCGTCATCCGCGTCACACCGAGCCGCTCCAGAGCCTCGCGTAGCGGCTCCAGCTTCGGCGGTTGAATTACGGCGAACAACATCTTCACGGCGGCAGTCTCCAGCAGTTGCATTCAATCGGCGGCCAACGGTGAGGATAGCCTCGCTCGGCGAGAACCGCTAGATCGACCGACACAGCACAACTAAAGAAAAACCCTCGACCGCGCGAAACGGCCGAGGGCAATGTGCGAATTCAAATCCTGTGGACCTGCCGAAATCTCAGCCCGCCGGCATTTCGATCTTGGCGTCGAGCACTTTGCGAATCCGCGCGGCCGTCTCTTCGAGATGCGCCCGCGTATAGGCGTCGAGCTTGAGTTCCGGGCGGCCGGTCAGCACCACGTCGATCCGCTTGGCCAGCGAGCCAAGCTCCGAATAGGCGATCGTCTGGCAATCTTGCGGGGCGCTGCTGCTCCCCAGCGCCAGCGACGTGAGCCGCTGCAAGTAGCTGCGCTGCAAGTTGCGACGCATGCTGCTGATCGCCGGCTTGCGGTTGGTGAACTCGCCTTTTTGCAACTCGTCCGTTTCGACGAACACGGCCTTGGTGAGCCGCTGGATCAATTCGGCCGTCGTGAAGGCATCCTGATCGGCCGGCACTTTGAGTTCCGAGTCGTGCAGCCGTTCGAGCGTCACGGGCGACAGCAATCGCGACAGCGACCGCTCCTGCCACATGAGAATCGTCTTATGCACGGCGTAATCGGTTCGCACGTTCGCATCCGTGCCCCAGTGATACCACCGCGAAACGGCGAGTTGGTTGTACAACTCCGGCGTGAAGCCGAACGGCTTGTCGCTCAGCACGTTCTCCTCGATCAGCGCCAGCGCCTCGCGCTGTTTGGCCGCGTCGACGACGACGAACGGCGGCTTGGCGTCCTTGTCGCCGCGATGGCTTCGCGAAACGTACACGCCGCCGACGTAGCGGGCGGCAAAGTCCATCGCCCGGCCGTACTGCGCGAGCAGCACGTTGAACGTCTGCCGCGCCCGCTGATAGCCGTCGCCCTCTTTGACGACGCGTTCCACCAGGCCGGGCCAAAGTTCGCTAATCAGCTTCGCCCGCAACTTGGCATAGGCCACCGTGTCGTTGCCAAGATCGAAGCGGTTCGACAACGGATCGGGATCGACGGCATTGGTATCCTCGTCGGTGAGGTACACGAGGTGCGGCTCTCCGCTGCGAGCGGCAATCTCCTTGAGCTTCGGCAATTCCTTCTCCGGCGAACCGCCTTCGATCGGCGTGTAGCCGTATTCGATCGCCCACATGTCATAGGGACCGATCGTCTGCGAGTAGTATTCGCCCTGCGGCATGCCCTTGGGCTGCAAGTTGGCCGGAAGATAGTCCATCACGGAACCGCCGAGGCCGGTTTCCTTGGTCTTCTCCGGGTTATTGATGTCTTCCAGGCTGTACATCGTGCTCGACTTGAAGTTGTGCCGCAGGCCGAGCGTGTGACCGACTTCGTGCATGGTCACTTCCTTCAGGCCCTGCATGATCAGCTTCTCGGCTTCCTCCGGCGAATTCGTTCGCTCCATGAGGGCCGCGGCGCCGAAGGCAAACTCGTGCGACATGCCGTGGGCGAACGTGCAGGCCGGACTGGCGCAATTGTCCATCGGCCCAAACGGCGAATTGTTGTTGTGTTCGCGGATCAGTCGCATTTCGACCGGCCCGCCGCAGATTTGCTCGATGCTCTTAGGCGTGAAGTTTTCGAGTTCCGTCTTCCAAAACCGCACGAAATCGGCGTCGAAGATAATGTCGGCGTCGAGAATCTGGCCCGTCAGCGGATTCACCCGCGACGGCCCCATCGCCATCGCCGCTTGCGCGGTGATCCAGCGGAAGGTGTTGTAATTGATGTCTTCTGGATCCCAAGTGGCATCGTCCGGCTGATACTCGACGCGAATGGCGTCGTAGAATCCGGCCTTCTCGAACGCCTTGTTCCATTCGGCAATGCCGTCGCGAATCGGCTTGCGATACTTCAGCGGCATCGTCTTCTCGATGTGGAACACAATCTGCTTTTTGGGCAGCGAAATCTTCGCCTTCGCGTCGGCCTTCTGAAGATCCCAGCGGTTGACGTAGCGGACGAACTGCTCGTCGTCGCCGCCTTTGGAGAAGTCCTTAACCGCCGTCAGAAAAAAACCGACGCGGTCGTCCGCCAAACGCGGCACGTAGCCCGTGCTGGGCAACTTGCTGATCGAATAGTGGACGTGGATCGTGGTGCCGCGCGAGTCCGGCACGGTGTCGATGTCGCCCTTACCCTGATACGTCGCGGCCACCTGCAATTCCACGTTGTCCTTGAAACCCTTCACCGCGTGCCACGTTGATTTCTGCGGATTGAACGCAAAACCGCGCAGCACGTTGCCGATCTGCGGCAGATCGCTCATGAACACTTGCGTCAGATCGACCAGATGCCCGCCGCCGGGGCCTTTCGTCATGATCGGCAGCGCGAACATGACGCTATCCGTGTACGCCATTTCGACGGCGCTGGCCTCGGGTGATTTGTCGTCGGCGCGGAATCGCACGTTGCGCCGCACGACGAGAATCCGATCGTCGGCCTTGCGGAACTGCCAGATCCAATCGTCGCCAAAACCCCAACTCATGCCGCCCAGCAGTGGACTCTGGCTGATGCCCTTGGCGATCGAGATGATGACGATCAAGTCCTTGTTGAGATTCGCGTCGGAGATTTCGCCGATCAGGCGGATGTCCTTGTGATAGAGCGGGATCATTCCCGCCACGGGTTTGAAATCCTTGAGCATCGCCTCATAGGGCTTCGGCTGCGGCTTCGGCGCCGTCGGAGCCGCGGCCTTGGCGGCGTCGTCCTTCTTCTCTTCGGGCTTCGGCGCGTCGGCCGCCACCGGAGCAGAATCCGCCGCCGGAACCTCTTGCCCACTGACCGCAGCAGTCAGAACGAACGACAAAGCCAGCACCGCGAACATCTGCGCGCGCATCACAAGACGAAAAACAACCATCGACAGACGCCTTCTCAACGAGAAAATGGAAACAGCCGCGGACCGCAACGGTCCGGGGCCAAAAGATACAATCCAAGGTGGGACGGACGATCCCATAAATATACCCTAATCTACCTGCCTTGTGGAATCGCCAAACATCGCCAACTGTAGCGGTTTTTCGCCCGCGAAACCGCAATACCCAACCAATGCGGCCAAGTGGAAAAGCAAGAACGGGAAAGCAAGACTCGATTCGTCGCAATTTGTTTCCTACCGTTCGCCCGACCGCCCGACCGCCCGATCGAATGCCATGAACCGCGACGTCCAAAGTGTGTTGGCCAGCTATCCGCCCGATTGCCGTGCGGAAAGTTGTCTGTCGCTCGGCTCGGCCGGCGGGTTCAGCGGCGCGGCAATTTGGAAGTTGAGATGCGCTCGCGGATCGCTTGCCCTACGCCGCTGGCCGCCGGAACATCCCTCGCCGCCGCGACTGTCGTGGATTCACTCCGTCGCGGCCCACGCCGCCGCTCACGGCTTCGACCTCCTTCCACAACCCATCACCACGACCGACGGCCAAACGTTCGTCCACCACGCCGGTCGATTGTGGGAACTCACGCCGTGGCTCCCCGGCCAGGCCGACTACCACCAGCGGCCCAGCAACCAGCGACTCGATAATGCAATGCTCGCCCTGGCAAGGCTTCACCGTGCCGTCGAGTCGTTCGAACACGTCGATACGCACCTCGGCCCATCCCCCGGCGCGATCGACCGCCGTATCCGTATCGCAAAGCTCCTGGCCGGCGAACTGACGGAGCTTTCCGCAGCGCTCGAGGCGCGGCCCGTTCCGCCCGAAATCGCCGACATAGGCCGCCGCTGGATCGCCGCATTCCCGCTGGCCGCCACGGTTGCCGCGCCGCTGCTCGATGATGCCGCAGGTTTTCGCGTCGCCCAACAGCCCTGCCTTCGCGACGTCTGGAGCGACCACGTGTTGTTCACCGGCGACGAAGTAACCGGCATCGTCGACCTCGGCGCGATGCGCGTCGAATCGGTCGCCACGGATGTCGCCCGACTGCTCGGCAGCATGGTCGGCAGCATGGTCGGCAGCCTGGTCGGCGACGACGCCGCCCTCTGGCAAACCGGCCTGGCGTCGTACACCTCCCTCCGCCCGCTCGACGAACGAGAACTGCATCTGGCATTCGCTCTCGATCTCGGCAACGTCGTGCTATCCGGCACGCTCTGGCTGCGATGGCTCCTCGTCGACGGACGCCAGTTCGACGACATCGCCGCCATCATCAACCGGCTTCGCAACGGCCTGCAGCGGCTGGAAACGCTTGCTCGTCGCGGAACCAAGGCGACATTCGAGTGACGCCGCATCGCTCCGACCGCCCGGTGCGTCGCGGCCTTTATGGGCAACGCGAAACAGGCTAATCTGCCGTCTTCGAATTTCCTGCCGCGATTCTTGCCTCACATTTGCCGACCGCCAGAAACCAACGCATGTCGAACGACGCGCCGAACGTATTGATTCTAGGCGCAGGCATCAACGGCTGTGCGATCGCCCGCGAGTTGGCGCTCAACGGCGTCGGTGTTTGCATCGTCGATTGCGCCGATGTCGCGTCCGGGGCCACGGCCTATTCGTCTCGTCTGATCCACGGCGGGCTGCGCTATCTGGAATATGGCGAATTCGATCTGGTCCGCGAGTCTCTGGCCGAACGCGGCCGGCTGCTGCGGCTCGCTCCGCAGTACGTGCGGCCGCTGCAACTGATGATTCCGGTGACGAACCGGTTCGGCGGCTGGTGGTCGGCGGCGTTGAAGTTCGTAACCGCGGGGCGTCTCGGTTCAACATCGCCAGCGAAGGCCCGCGGGATGTGGCTCGTGCGAATGGGCCTGTGGATTTACGACCGCTACGCCCGCGATGCGTCGCTGCCCAGCCATGCCACGCACCGCGTCGGACGTCGTGGAGCGCCGCCGGTCGATCGGAAAACCTACCGCTGGCTATGCTCGTATTGGGACGCTCAAGTCGAATTTCCGGAGCGCTTCACGCTGGCATTGCTCGAAGACGCCCGCCTCGCCGCGGCGGCCGTCGGCGCGCCGTTCGCCGTGCTAACGTATCACCGCGCACGACGCGACGGCAGCGCGATCGAGCTACTGCCTCAAACCGACGGCGTCGGCGAGCGACGGTCCCGCCGCATTGAGCCGGACTTGATCGTCAACGCCACCGGTGCTTCGGTCGATCGCGCGCTCGCCGATCTGTCGATCGAGTCGCCGCCGCTGATGGGACCGACCAAAGGCAGCCACTTCATTACCCGCAATCCCAAGCTGATCGACGCCCTCGGCGGCCGCGGCATTTACACCGAAGCATCGGACGGCCGCCCCGTGTTCGTCCTGCCGCTGGGCGACGCCGTCCTCGTCGGCACCACGGACGTTCCCTTCGACGAGCCGCCCGAAACGGCCGTGGCGACGGTGGACGAACTAGTTTACCTGTCCGAAACCGTCGCCAGACTCTTCCCGTCGATTGGCTTTTCGCGCGGCGACATCGATTTTCACTACTGCGGCGTGCGGCCGTTGCCCCGCAGCGACGCGGCCACGGCTGCCGGCGTCACCCGGCGTCATGCGATCGTCGAGCACAATCCCAACGTCGACCGTAACGGCAACGGCAACGGTAACGGCGAAGACGGCGAAGCCAACGACGCGCCGCCGGTGGTGTCGGTCGTCGGCGGAAAACTAACTACCTGCCGAGCGTTGGCCGAGACCGTCGTCGACCGCGTACTCGAACTGCTCGATCGCTCGCGGATCGCCACGACCGCGGAGCGGCCACTGCCGGGCGGCGAAAACTATCCTGAAAGCTCGAACGAAGTTGCCGAGATGTGGCGCGAATTGGCCGTTGGATTTCAACTGCCTCGCCAGCGGGTCGCCGCGATGTGGAATTTGTACGGTGCGCGGACGAAGGCAATTCTCGAAGAGATCGTCGCCCAGCCGGCCGAGTACGGTCCGCTCGATGCCGCGCTCGACGGCTGCGACGTGCCCGAGGCGGTCGCTCGTTGGTCGATTCGTCACGAATGGCCGCGGTCGGTCGACGATCTGGTTGAACGCCGCTTGATGTTGCTTTACCATCAACCACTCACGCGCCGCTGCTTGAGACGCCTCGCCGAACTGCTCGCCGAGGCCAGCGTCATCGCACCGAGTGACGTGGAAGCCGAGATCGAGCGATCGTCTCGCCGCCTGGCCGACCACTACGGTAAGCGCATCGACGAGAACATCCACGGAAACGTCGAAGATGGCGAAGCACCGACAACGTAATGCGGTTCGACAGACACGCGGCTTTGTGCGTTCCGCCTCATCCGTCCTCTCTGTGCGGCTAACGCCCCAAACCGTTTTTAGTCAACAACACCCTTGATCCGCTGCTACGAATTGAACCGCCGAGGCGCTGTGGCGTAGAGGAAAAGACGTGGACAGGAAATCCAAGAACTCTGCGTCTCAGCGCCTCGGCGGTTCAATTCCCGTTTGGCTGGGGCCACGGGCGACTCGGTGTCCTCCGTGGTTCGTAACGAATACGCGACCAAGCAAGCTGACCACCAGCGGCGACGCATGACCATCCTCGACCAAATCGTCGCCACCAAGCGAACCGAGATCGACCAGGCCAAAGCCGCCACGAGCGAAGCCGCCCTCCGCGAGCGCCTTGCCGACGCCCCGCCGCGACGCGACTTTTTCGCCGCCCTCGCCGCGCCCGGTCCGATCAAGCTCATCGCGGAAGTTAAAAAAGCCAGCCCGTCGGCCGGCGTGATTCGTGCCGACTTCGATCCGGTCGCCATCGCCAAGACCTACGCCGCTCACGGCGCGACGTGCCTTAGCATATTGACCGATGAACCGTACTTCCAAGGCCGTTTGGAATACCTCTCGGCGATTCGCCGCGCGGTCGACCTGCCGCTGCTGCGAAAGGACTTCATTCTCGACACATACCAACTCGTCGAAGCCCGCCTCGCCGGCGCCGACGCCGTACTGCTGATCGCCGAATGCCTGGACGACTGCAACCTGCGCAAGCTCCACAACGAGGCGATCGAGCTGGGTCTTGCGCCGCTAGTGGAGCTTTATGAGCCGAGCAACCTGCCGCGCGTCCTCGCCGCCGGCGCGACGCTCATCGGCGTCAACAACCGCGACCTCCGCTCGTTCACCGTGGACCTCGACCACACGCTCCGCATTCGCC
>JAJDEG010000595.1 GCA_029259895.1 Planctomycetota bacterium | reverse complement strand
GCCGCAACCTGCTCGCCTTCCCCACCGAAGCCATCCAAGCAAAACGCGCCCGCCGCCAACCACCAACGCTATTACCTGGGGCGGCGAACGGTTACGTGGGCCGGTCGCCGATGTGCCGGACGGAATTCTCGTTGGGTGCGGCGCAGCGCGGCCTGACGATTGATGGAACGTCGTTCGCCGCGATTGTCAGGCACGAGGGTGCCTGACCTACGGGGCTATGTTTATCCTATCCCGCGGTGCGGAACCGGCGTCGGGCGGAGATTGACGAACGGCGCGTACCGCGGTAGCGTTTCGGAACGGAGGAGCGTATTCATGCGACGAACTTGTCCCCATTGCGCTGCGGTGCTCCCGCCGGTTCGCGATGCGTACTGCTCGGACTGCGGCAACTGCATCGATGAGCCGCCGACTGACGCGGACAGCGGTTCGCAAGGGGAGCGTGGCGCGTCGAGCTTTGGTCCGGCGACGCTATTCATTCTGGTTGGGGTCGGGGCGATTGTCTTGGCGGTTTTCATGGCCGTCATTCGTCGCGATTGGTTTGAGGCGGTTGGCACGGGCGGCGGCGGACTAGTCTTGACTATCGTTGGCTTGTTTTGGCACAAGCGAGCGACTTCTGCGAAGCGGACGTCTGATGTAGCCATCAGCGGCACGGCGCAAAAGGCGAGAGTCGTCGTTAGCGCGCTATGTGTCAGTGTGCTTGTCGCTGGTGTCATTTATTGGCATCGCCAAGACGCCCACAGAAGAGCGGCTGTCGCGGGCGTTCGGAGCAAAGATGAGTACAGGAACGCTTACTTTGGATTTCGAGTGCCGATCGAGCGTGGGTGGCAAGACGTTACGGAGCAAGCGCGGCGACACGGCGGCATGCTATCGGACGAAAAGCCGGCAAATTCGGCGATCTTGCTCGCGCTGGCGAGGGATGCATCCGTCGACGAAATGGCTGGCGCGAGTTTGGGGCTCGTCGCCGAGGCGCTAAGCGCCAAGGACGAGAATATAACGGGTGCCGACTACTTGAAGAGCTATTTGTTGCAACTGCAACAGCGCGACGACGCGCCAAGGGCGGTTACTCATGAACCTCAGTTGAATATCGCCGGCGTCGCGTTCGATCGCGTTTCTCTGCGACGGCCCTGGGGCGACGGGGAGATTGGGATGACGATTTGGGTCAACACGCGGCGCAACCACGTTATCTCGATAACGGGATCGTACGCCTCGGAGAGCGGCCGGAAGGCGATTGAGGACTTGTTGGGGCGCGTGACGAATGAGTCGGAAGAATGACCGCAACGTCGCGGGATGCGATCGCCGTGTGGGCCGGTCGCCGATGTGCCGGACGGAATTGTCGTTGGGTGCGGTCGCGCGCGGCCCGACGCTTGATGGAACGTCGTTCGCCGCGATTGTCAGGCACGGGGTGCCGGACCTACGGGACTCACACGGCATCGGCCATTGATGCAAGTTGCACGACTGAGCGTTCGTGTTCTTTTTCGAGGAACGTGCGGCCTTTTTTTATGTTGATGTGGTCCCAGGGGAGGCGGTCGAGGAGTTCGTAGGGTTGGTGGAGTGCTTGCTCGATGTCGATGCCGGAGTCGCGGAGTGCTTCCCACCAGAGATCGGGCTTCATGTGTTCGGTCCAGCTTTCCATGCGGGAGCCTCGTCGCCAGGCGAGTTCTATGGCTGCGGCCATGCGGCGGTCGCCGCGGCTGAGGATGCCTTCGAGGAGGCTGGTTTCGGTGTCGTGGTATTTGACTTGGACGCTGCGGATGCGCACCCTACGGCGCATGTAGCGGTGCGCCCAATCGAAATACTCGCGGCGCTGCATGGCGTTCCACTGGTACGGCGTGTGGGCTTTGGGGACGAAGTTCGAGACGCTGGCGACGACTTCGAGGTAGCGGCCGCGGACGTCGCGGCTGATGCGGGCGATCGTTTCGGCCATGTCGACGATGCCGTCGAGATCGACTTGCCGTTCGCCGGGCAGGCCGCAGAGGAAATAGAGCTTCACGCGGTTGAAGCCATTCTCGAACGCCACGCGGCAGCCTTCGTAGAGGTCTTCGTTCTTGATCTTCTTGCGGATTTGCTCGCGCATGTCGTCGCGGGCGACTTCGGGCGCGAGCGTGAGGCCGGAGCGGCTGGCGGCGGGGATGATGCGGGCGACCGTCTTGAGCATCTCGTTGACGCGGAGGCTGGGCACCTGAAGATTGACGCCGAGCGGATTGAACACTTCGCCGAGGCGACGGACGAGTTCCTCGAAGTGCGGATAGTCGCTGGACGAGAGCGAGAGGATCGAGACTTCGTTGTAGCCCGTGTTGCGGTAGGTTTCGAGCGCGGCGGCGACGATGGTCTCGACTTCGCGGATGCGCAGCGGGCGTTTGATGACGGTGCTTTGGCAGAAGCGGCATTGCCAGGGGCAGCCGCGCATGATTTCGATGGCGATGCGGTCGTGGACGCATTCGACGTAGGGGACGATGGGCTTGGTGGGGAGCGGGATGGCGTCGAGGTCGGAGATGACGGAGGGTTCGATCGTTTCGGGCACGTCGGGGCGGGTGCGGTTGATGGCGACGTAGCGGCCGGTGGCGGCGGAGTATTCTGGTTCGTAGAAACGAGGGACGTAGGCGAAGGGCAACCGCGCGGCGAGGCGGGCGAGCATTTCTTCGCGCTGGGCGCAGGCTTGAGGCTTGAGGCTTGAGGCTTGAGGGTTTGGGCGACGACCTTTGTGCGAATTCTGAATCCCGATTCCCGAATGCTGATCCCCATCCCTGCCCCCTGCCCCCTGACTCCTGGCCGCTATTCCGCATTCTTCGCGCATTGCCAGCCATTCGTCGCAGATGCGCGGCAGGCTTGGTTCGCCGTCGCCGGTTACGAATACGTCGATGAAGGGGGCGAAAGGTTCGGGGTTTTGGGCGCAGGGGCCGCCGGCGATGACGAGTGGGTCGGCCATCGTGCGCTCGGTGGCGTGCAACGGGATGCGGCCGAGGTCGAGCATGGTGAGGATGTTGCTGCTGCAGATTTCGTATTGCAGCGTGAAGCCGAGGACGTCGAAGTCGCAGAGCGGCGTGAAGGTTTCGAGGCTGTAGAGCGGGAGATCGTGCTCGCGGAGGGCGGCTTCCATGTCGAGCCAGGGGGTGAAGGCGCGCTCGCACGCCCAATCTGGATCGTTGTTGATCAGCGTGTAGAGCACCTGCAGACCGTGGTGGCTCATGCCGATGGTGTA
>JAJDEG010000594.1 GCA_029259895.1 Planctomycetota bacterium | reverse complement strand
TTCGCCAGCCGCTGCTCAAAGCGGACAACACGGCGCTCGACTTCGCCGGCCTGATGAAGCTGGCCGAGAAGCACGCCATGCGGTTCGCCAAGGTGATGACGTGCCTGAACATTGGCTGTCCGCTGGGCGCTGGCGTGTGGGAAGGCGTGCCGCTTCGCGAAATTCTTTGGCTGACCGAGCCACGCGAGAACCTTCGCCGCGTCTTCTACCACGGCTATCACAACGACGACCCGAAGCAGATGTTCAAGAGCTCGCTGCCCGTCGGCCGCGTGCTGGAAGACCCGTTCGATTTGCCGCCGGTCATTGTCTGCTACAAGCTCAACGGCGAGTGGCTCACGAGCGAGCGCGGCGGCCCGGTGCGTATTGTTGTGCCCGAGGCTTATGGCTTCAAGTCGATCAAATGGCTGTCGCACATGTACCTATCGAACCTACCGCACGCCAACGACACGTATGGCGAGCAGAACAACGACGTCGACAGTCCGCTCAAGACGTTCGCCGCGACGCTCTCCGTTCCTCGCGAAGTGAAGCCGGGCGAGCCGATTCCCGTCACCGGATACGCCCAAGTCGGCATCGGCGGGCTTTCGAAGGTGCAAGTCTGGGTGCAACCGAAGTCGGAGCAGCTGCCGTCGGGTGACCGCTATTACACGACCGCGCCGTGGAAAGACACCGACGTTCTCCCGCCGCCGAAGACGTGGGGCGGTGATCTACCGGACGGCAAGATTCCGGCCGATACGCTCGGTTTCGACACGGCAAACGGCCAGCCGCGAGCGTGGCCGATGCGGCTATTCAAGATTCATTGGGCGACGTTGCTCCCCGCCCTGCCGGCGGGCGAATACGTACTCCGCAGCCGGGCGATCGACGAGAAAGGGAACGCCCAACCGCTGCCACGGCCGTTCCGCAAATCCGGCTTCGCGGAGATCGAGCGTGTGCCGTTTGCGGTTGGTTAGTTTGGACGGCAAAATGCCGATAATAGCGCGAACGTCGCGACAGCCGGGCAGCAAACTTGGTCCGGCGAAAAAAACGGCGTCACACGCCGCCTTAATCCGTATTTACCCATAGTGTGCCGCCGCGCCGCGAAGTGGACGACGTGGCGTTTTGGCTCACAGCATCTTCGGAGCGAATCGAAAATGGCGAACCCTCCCGGCTACGACGAGATGCATAACTATAAGCATCCTAAAAAGGTCAACTTCAAACTGACCCTGTTTTGGGTCGAAAAAGCCGGCGATCCTAGCGCGAAGGTACTCGAAAAAGCCAAGAAGTTGCTCAAGCCACACAACCTCGGCCTCGACGTCTTTCCGGCATCCCGCACGCCTGCCATGACGCTTAAGTGGGACGGCAAGATCGAAGTCTCGCCGGAGCTGGCCAAAGAGCAGGCGCTCAAGCTTCGCGCGCTCTGTCATTCCGCCTATCCCAGCGGCCACGGTCGACTGCCCGTCATCTTCGCGCCGTTTTCGAGTCTTTCTGGCGGCGACCCGTGCCGTACGACAGGCTGGACGATTTCCGGCACCAATTGGCTGCCATTCGTGATCGTCAACGCCGACCGCGTCGCGGCCGACAACGTGACCCTCCTGCACGAAATCGGCCACGCTGGTCTTGGCGGCGGTCACCCCGGCGAGAAAGGGAGTGAAACCAACTTCATGTCCTACGGCACCAATCGCACCGGCATGTTGAAGACGCAGATTCTAAAACTGGTGAAGGCGTACTTCGCGGCCCAGGCGAAGTGAGACGCGCTGGTCGACGACCGTTCTTGGATCGGCGTTAAAACTGCTCGGCGAACGCCCGCAGGTCGCTCTCCAGCGCTGTCAGCCGTTCGCGTAGCTTCTGTTTGGCTTCATCGAGGTTGTGGAGTTGTTCGGCCGGTTCGTAGGTGAACATATAGAGCTTCACCTTCGGCTCGGTGCCGCTGGGACGGACGGCCACGTAGTTTCCGTCGGCCACGAGGTGGAGGATCACCATGTCGCCCTGTGGCGCGGCGAGTGGTTCGGGGGCGCTGGTCGAGACGTTGCCGCCGCCGGTGGGGACGACGATGCGGAGGTTCGCGTAATCGTAAGCGGCGGCCACTTTGAAGCCGGCCAATTCGGTGGGCGGATTCTCGCGCACGCCGGCCATCAACCGCGTCATGCGGCCCATGCCCTCGGAACCTTCCATGGTGATCGACACCGTGTGTTCGGCGTGGCAGCCGAATTGCCAGAACAGATCGTCGAGCTTTTCGTGCAGCGTGCGGCCTTGCGATTTCAGCTTTGCGGCCAACTCCGCCAGCATCAGCGCGGCGACGGCACCGTCCTTATCGCGAGCATACTGGCCGACCAAATATCCGTGCGACTCCTCAGCGCCGAACACGAACTGCCCCGGCCCACGGGCGTCCATCTCGCCGGCGATCCACTTGAACCCGACGTGCAGTTCGCCGTACGTCTTCACGCCGTAGCTGGTGGCGATGCGGCGGAGCATTTCGGTCGTGACCAGTGTCTTGACGACGTAGTGCTCCGGCGAGAGGCGACCGGCGGCGCGGCGGGCGTCGAGAACGTAGTCGGCCAGCAGCGCTCCGATCTGATTGCCCGTCATGGTGGCCCACGGACCGGATGAGCCGGACTTGGCGGCAACGGGCGCCGCGCAGCCGAGGCGGTCGCAATCGGGATCGGTGGCCATGATCAGATCGGCCCCGGATGCTTTGGCCCGCTCGATGATCGCGTCGAACACCTTCGGGTTTTCGGGGTTCGAGACGTGGCCGGGTACGTTGGGAAAGTCGCCGCTCGGCTCGGCATGCGGGCCGAACACCTCGACGTCCTTGAATCCGGCCGCGGCCAGCACCGGTTCCACCGCCGTGCCGCCGACGCCGTGCAACGGGGAATAAAGAATCTTTAGGCCGCGCGGCCCGCCGAGCGCTTCGGCCGAAGCCGCGGCGACGTACGCCGGATCGACTTCGTTTTGGCAGAGTACGATCTTGCCGTCGGCCACAGCGGCGTCGAACGGCGCGCGATGGATCGTGCGCACCTGACCGACGCGCTCGATCACGTTGCTGTCGTGCGGCGGCAATAGCTGACCGCCGGTGGACCAATAGACCTTGACCGCGTTGTCGCTGGGCGGATTGTGCGACGCGGTGACCATGATTCCGCAGGAGCATTTTTTCAACCGCACGGCAAACGACAGTTCTGGTGTGCTGCGGTGACCGTCGAGAAACCAGACTTTGAAGCCGGCGGCCACCATGATCTCGGCACACAGCCGGGCGAAATGCGCCGAGCGATGCCGCGTGTCGTAGGCGATGGCGCACGAGAGCAGCAAACCGTCCGGCTTCTCGGCGGCGACGTAATCGGCCAGTCCTTGCGCGCTTTCGCCGATCGTGCGGTCGTTGATCGCGTTGCTGCCGATCGGGTACATCCGTCCGCGACGACCGCCTGTGCCGAAGGGAATGACGGTCCAGAATGCGTCGTCGAGCTGCTTGAATTTCGACTCGGCCAGATGGGCGGCGACCTGATCGGCATATTCGCCGTAGCACGGCTCCGAAAGCCAGAGGCGGATGTTGGCGGCGGCCGATTCGGTGAGCTTACCGGCTGCCGCGGCGGATTCGAGTTGGGCCAGGGCGATGGTGGGAACGAAAGTCATGGACTTGGTCGGGGTTGCGTGGTCGGGGAGCAGTGGTCGGCGATGCCGCAGTTTACGGCGCTGGCGGCGGTTTGTCGCTACCGCCACGCTGGAGGGACGGCGGAGCACTTGCACAAAGAAACTCGGCGACGAAGTGCTCGTTGCGCCGGTTCAGTTGATGGCGTGCGACGATGGGGTGCATCGTCCGCAGATTGCGCAGATTTTCGCAGATGAAGGAAAAAAACCATGGCCCCCGTACTCATTCCCAACTGGCGCGGATCGTCCCGCTTGATCAAGTCTCCTTTCGCTAGGAATTGTTGTACTCTTGCTCGAAGAAATGCGCGGGGTCAATGCCCTCCAAATAGTATTCTGTTGCGTCTTGCCATCGCAATGTCGAGAACTGGCCACCACGCTCGGCAACGTGCAGTGCGTCGTGCCCCTCAAGTCAAGGCCGCATATCTCGCACCGAAGCGAGTTTGGAAGTGAGGTGGACCCCAAGAACTGGGCGCGCTGATAAGGTGTGGTTTCCGGGAGCGGGAACGGCCGACATCAGGAGAGTGCTTTGATGACGAGGAAGCGTCGCGTGTTTGGGGCGTCGTTCAAGGCGAAGGTGGCCTTGGCGG
>JAJDEG010000593.1 GCA_029259895.1 Planctomycetota bacterium | reverse complement strand
AACCACAAAAGTGGACGCCCCTGTGGGTGCCGCCGGAAACGGCGATCCCGCGCGTGCGCTTTGTGGTTTTTTTGTGCGCCGTGCGGGAGAAATCACCTCCTCACGCACGGAGTACCGGATGAAATCGGGCCTTACTCCCGCTGTCCCGACTGCGGCTACGAGTTCCCGCCACCGGAGACCGAGCGTCGTCACGAATCGCACGCGTCCAACGCCGGCATTCTCACGGGTCAAGTGACGGTCACGGATTACGACGTTGCGGAAACGCTCTACGCGATCCACACCAAGCGCGGCGCGAGCGACGACGACCCACGCTCGATGCGCGTCGACTACCGCGTTGGCTACCACATCTACAAAAGCGAGTGGGTCTGCTTCGAGCATATCGGCTACGCCCGCCAGAAGGCGATCGCCTGGTGGAAACAGCGTTCGCCCGATCCCGTGCCCGACACCGCCGAGCGCGCCGTCGAGATCGCCAGCGGCGGCGGGCTCGCCGACACCCAAAAAATCACCGTCCGCGCCGTGGCCGGCGAACCGTACGAGCGGATCGTCGGTTACGAACTCGGCTCGCTACCCGAACCATTGCCGGCCGAGGCGTTGGAGTACTCTGCAGAGGAGATCCCGTTCTGATGGCTAAAGTATTGATCATCGGCGACTGCCATTGCCCCGGCATGCGCCGCGGATACGTCGACTTCCTCGGTCGCGTTGCCGACCGATATCGCGTCAACCGCGTCGTCCACATCGGCGACTTGGTCGATTGGTGCAGCATCAACTTTCACGAGCGTCATCCCGGCAATACAAACGCGTCCCGCGAATACGAGCGGGCGCGCAAGCAGGTCGCGTCGATCGCCCGACGGTTTCCCAAGGCCGACTGGCTGATCGGCAACCACGACGCACTGACCGAGCGTCAGGCGGTGGCAGTGGGACTGCCGCCGGTCGTGCTCCGCGATTATCGCAGTCTGTGGGGCGTCAAGTGGCGCGTCCACGAACGGTTCGCCAAGCTCGTGATCGACGGCGTGATCTACACGCATGGTGACAGCGGCCGCGGCGGTCAGGATGCGGCTCTCACGCAGGCCCGCGACAACTTCCAGTCGACCGTAATCGGCCACTGGCACGCGCAGGCCGGCGTCCGCTGGTGGGCGAATCGCAACCGTCGCATTTTCGGCATGGCCGTCGGCTGCGGCATCGACAACAGCGCGCTGCAATTTGCCTACGGCCGCGCCATCTCGGCCAAGCCGCTGTTGGGCTGCGGCGTCGTGCTGCACGGCGAGCGAGCCGTGTGGGAACCGTGGCTCTTACCCGCGAGGTGATCGATGTGCGAATCCGATTCCGAATGTCCCGACTGCGGCCAAGACATCGTCGAATGTCGTTGTAACCCCGGTGAAGGCTGAAAGGACCGTTTTGTAACGATGAGCAATCTGACCTATTCGACCGGTGCTGTTCGCTCGGCCGACGCCGAGGCGACGCGGTTCGACCTCGTCCCGCAAGTCGGCCTGCGGCGGCTCGCCGAAACATGCGCCGAGGGCGCGGCCAAGTATGGCGACCGCAATTGGGAGCAAGGGTTTCCCGCGACGTCGCTCCTCAATCACGCTCTGCGCCACGTCCATCTGTGGCTCGTCGGCGACGACACCGAGGACCACCTCGCCCATGCGGCATGGAACCTGTTCGCGCTGATGCATTTCGAGGAAGAGATGCCGTCCATGATCGACGTGCCGACTCGATTCGAGTCGTCGGCGCAACCGCTCCGTGTCGTCGGCGCCGACATCACGCCGTAGTTCGTAATCACCGTTTCGTAAACCTTGTTGGAGATCGTTCGCGTGTTTTACCTCGCCAGTCCGTACAGCCATCCTGACCCCGCCGTACGCGAGTTTCGCTTCCGTGAAGTCTGTCGCACTGCCGCCGCGCTTTTGCGCTCGGGCATCGACGTATTCAGCCCCGTCGCGCACAGCCATCCCATCGCCCGCTTCGGCGTGCCGACGACGTGGGAGTTTTGGCAGCGCGTCGATCACGAATACCTGCAGAGCTGCGAAGGACTCGTTGTCCTGCGTCTCGCCGGCTGGGAAGAAAGCGTCGGCGTGCGGGCCGAGTTGGAACTCGCTCGCCGGTGGGGCATGCCGGTTATCGAGATCGATCCACCTTCGGCGGACGGCCGCGAAACGCGGCTAAACGGCAATGTTCCGTGCTAAGTCGTTACATATTAACGGCTTACGGCCCAAATCGACAGCGGGCGTCCGTTCCTTATATATACGCGCCAATTTCCAGGGCGGAGACGGGTGATGCGGGTCCGGATGCTCGGCAAAGACTGGCGACTGCGGTTCGTGCCCAACCTGGGCGCGAATCGCGGCGATTGCGACCCGCCGGACCGCCCGGCCAAGGAAATCCGCGTCGCCGCCGGTCTCCGTGGTGAGGAGCGGCTCGAAGTGCTGATTCACGAATGTGTCCACGCGGCAGGTTGGCACATCGACGAAAGCTTCGTCGAGCGCTTTGCCGCCGACGCGGCGCGGGTGTTGTGGCGGCTCGGCTATCGCGACGCGAAGGAGCGAGCATGAACCCACTGTTCGCCGCCGCGATGCAGTATGCCGAGTTGGACTATCGCGTATTTCCGTGCGCGCCGGGATCCAAAGAGCCGCTCACCGAGCGCGGCTTTCATGATGCTTCGACCGATGTCGGCACGATCGAGTCGTGGTGGCATTTTCACGCCAGCGCCAACATCGCCATCGCCACGGAAGGCTTAATCGTTGTCGACGTCGACGGTGGTGAGAACGATTGGTTGACCACCGACCGCGCGCTCGAGCTGGCCGTGGCGCCGTTGTGCATGACCGCCGGCGGCGGACGGCATTACTACTTCCGACAACCTACATCGGGAAACTACCGCGGTCACGCCGGCCGCCTCGCGACGCATGTCGATGTCCGCGCCAACGGCGGCTACGTGGTCATTCCACCTTCGGTGTTGGCCGGCGGCAAGATGTATCGCTGGGCCGAGGGCATGGCGCTCGACGTGCCGGCGAGTCGGTTGCCCGAGCCGCCGGCGTGGTTGCTCAAGGCGCTCGACCAATTGGCCACGTCGTCGCCCACGTTGGCCCACGTTGCGTCCGGAGCGGTCGAGGCGAACACAATTCCGGATGGCCAACGCAACGCCACGTTGGCCCGCCTGGCGGGCACGATGCGGCGCGTCGGCATGGCGCAGGCGGAGATCGTCGCCGCGCTGCATGTCACGAACAGCACACGCTGTTCGCCGCCATTGGAAAACGAGGAAGTCGATCGCATCGCGGCGAGCGTGGCGCGCTACCAACCGGATCAAGTTTCTGTGGCCGTGGTCGAAGACCATTGGTCGCAGATGAAGGGCAAGGACAAACCGGCGCTCGAGTTTCTCGGCATTACGTCACAGGAGTTGGCCACGGCCAAGTACGAGTTGAATTACCTCATCGACGGCATTTTGGTGCAAGGACAGCCCGGCGTGCTCGCCGGGCCCAAGAAAACACTCAAGACAAACATCAGCGTCGACCTGGCGATCTCGCTCGCGCAGGGCGGACATTTTCTAAATCGCTTCGTGGTCGCCAAGCCAACGCGTGTCGGCGTCATGTCGGGCGAGTCAGGTGCGGCCACGATTCAGGAGACGGCTCACCGAGTCGCCAAATCGAAGGGTTTTACGCTCGAAGAATGTTCCAACGCATTCTGGTGTTTTGACGTGCCGCAACTCGGCAACGTACTGCACACCGACGCACTGAAAGTGTTCATCGATCGCCACGCCCTCGAAGTGCTGATTCTCGACCCAACGTACTTGATGATGATGAATATCGGCGACGACGCCGGCAATCTGTTCGTCGTCGGCTCGGTGCTCAAGTCGCTCACCGATCTCGCCCAACAAACGGGCGTCACGCCGCTGTTGTGTCACCATCTCAAGAAGGGCGTCGCCGATCCCTACGAGCCGGCCGAACTTGAAAACATCGCCTGGGCCGGGTTTCAGGAGTTCGTCCGCCAATGGATTCTGCTCAACCGCCGCGTGCGCTACGACCCGGACCGCGGCGGGCATCACGAACTATGGATGTCCGTCGGCGGGAGCGCGGGACACAGTGGGATTTGGGGCTTGAACATCGACGAGGGCACGCGCCAGGACGAGGGCGGGCGCCATTGGGACGTCGAGATCCTCAAGACCAGCGAGGCTTATCAGGAGCGCGAGTCGCACTCGATCGAGGCCCAGGAAGTTCGCAAGCAGCGTCAGCAGCAAGTGCGTGACGATCGCAATCGCGAGGCCGTGTTGCGGGCGCTGCATCAATATCCCGACGGCGAGACGCCGCGTGTCCTGCGCGAGGCTGCCGGCATTAGTGCAAGGTCCATCCAGTCTCTGCTCGACCAACTCGTCGACGAGGGACGAGTCGCCGCTTGCACCGTGCAGAAGAATACGCGCACGGAAGCCGCGTATCAGCTCGTCGATTACGCACGCGGATTTGTGGCAAGTGAAAACTTTTGATTCGTGGTGGTCCCGGTGCTCCCTGATGGTCCCGGACCGGCGGTGCGGCACCGGGTGCTGGTGGTGGTCCCGCCTATATATATAGGCGGGACACCACCACCAGCATCCACCGGCCAAGGGCCACCAGCAGACGCGAGTTTTGGGAGCACCAGAAACGTTGATCGCGCCGACTCGTTTGGCGCGTCGGCGCGAGGGCAAGATCGGCAATCGAAACCAACCGGAGAGAATCATGGCCCAACCACGTTGTCAGACCTGTCGGTTCTTTGTCCCTGGCGATGGTCATCTCGGCGAGTGCCGCGTGGCGCCGCCGACGCCGAGCTTGTTCGATCGCTCACGCAGTCGGTTTCCCGAAGTGCTCGTCGGCGATTGGTGCGGCCACCACCGGCCGCTCGAGTCAAGCGAGACTGCCGCGTTTCCGTGGAAATCGCCGGCGCCAAGCGAAAACTGATCGGAAGAGGCCGCGCGTAGGTACTTGGAAAAAACACCCCTCTCCTGATGGCGACGGGAACAGGCGCGCTACAGGGCACAGTTTGTTTCGTTTGTCCGAATTCATTCGCGGAGCAATAGAGGCATGAAAATCGACCTTCGTCCCCTGGCTGACATCCGGCCTTACGACAAAAACCCGCGGCTCAACGACGACGCCGTCGATGCGGTCGCCGCGTCGATCCGCGAGTTCGGGTTCCGCCAACCGATCGTCGTCGACGCCGACGGCGTGATCATCTGCGGGCATACGCGGTTCAAGGCGGCGCAGAAGCTAGGCCTGGAGAAAGTGCCCGTCCATGTCGCCAAGGATCTGATGCCGGAGCAAATCAAAGCCTACCGAATAGCCGACAACCAAACGGCCTCGCTCGCCGAATGGAACTACGATCTGCTGCCGATCGAGTTGGCCGACCTTCAGACGGCCAACTTCGACCTCGGTCTACTCGGTTTCGACGCCGACGACTTGGCCAAGCTGCTCGACCCCGACGGCAAACAAGGTTTGTGCGATCCCGACGACGTGCCGGCCCCGCCCGACGAGGCGACGACGCAGCCCGGCGACCTTTGGATTCTTGGCGACCATCGCTTGTTGTGCGGCGACAGCGCGAACGCGGACGACGTGGACCGCCTACTGGATGGCGCGACGATCCACTTGGTTTCGACAGATCCGCCATACAATGTGAAGGTCGAACCACGATCGAATAACGCCATCGCCGCCGGCCTGTCGTCGTTCCAAGGCACGACGCATCATCAAGGCCTTGATCTAGCCCGTCACCCGGAGAAGTCGAAGCCCACGCAGAATAAGCTCCGCGCTAAGGACCGACCACTGACGAACGACTTCGTCAGCGAGGAAGCGTTCGACAAGCTGCTGGCGGCTTGGTTCGGCAACATCGCCCGCGTGCTTGCGCCGGGCCGCGGCTTCTATATTTGGGGCGGCTACGCCAACTGCGCTAATTACCCGCCGGTCTTGAAGGCGATGGGTTTGTACTTTTCGCAGGCGATCATCTGGGTCAAAGAACATCCCGTTTTGACCCGTAAAGATTTCATGGGCAACCACGAATGGTGTTTTTACGGGTGGCGCGAGGGCGCGGCACATCAATGGCTTGGCCCGACGAACGCGGTCGATGTCTGGTCGGTGAAGAAGGTCAATCCGCAGTCGATGATCCATTTGACGGAGAAACCGGTCGAACTCGCTGTTCGCGCAATCCAGTATTCGTCTCGCACCGGCGAGAACGTGCTCGACCTATTTGGCGGCAGCGGCAGTACGTTGATCGCCGCCGAACAAACTGGCCGCCGCGCGTATCTGATGGAGTTGGATCCGCCGTACTGTGACGTGATCGTTCAGCGCTACGAACAGTTCACGGGGCGAAAGGCAGAGCGGCAACCGGCCAAAGCGGTGGCCGCGTGAACGATTACTCTATTTCAACTTCACGCCGACCGATCGCAGGAACCGCATGAATTGGTCTTGGGACAGTTTGCCGGGATTGTGGGTGCCGGGAATTCGACCAAACGCCGCAAGCAAATGCTGATCAAGAACGACAGGAGCATCAAAGCCCAGAGTCACATGGCGTTTTTGGCACGCTACGAACCGCGGAAACTCACGGGCGCGATGGCGGTATCCTAAGTCCCAAGTGCGCAGCAAGCGGTCGTCGGTTAACCGCTTCGCGTCGATGTGCAATCGGTGACTACGGACCAACGGTTCCGGCGAATTACCGTCGACCATGCAGTTGCTGGGAAGGGAGCAACCCTGCGCTGTGTACCATGCGGCTGCATCTTCATGCGAGTCGAAAAGATGCATTACCTCGAGTACTGCAATCAGCCGCCAGTGACGAGGAACGTCGGCCCCATATCGCCCTTTCTTCGTCATGTACGCCACCAAGTTATTTGGCCGCAAACGTGGGGCGAACTTGTCGCCACGACACAAGCACGAGATCGACGGAAAAACATGTTCGAGGTCAGGTTCGCGACGAATCGAACCATCGATGAACGCTGGCAAGGCTTGCGCTTGCATTGCCGCCCGCCCGGCGGCCGAAGCGGTCAATGGCGTAAACGTATTGATGTAGCACGCGCTCGAGTCGCTGCTCGGCGGTTGTTGCCGCTTTGGAGGCGTGGGCTTTTTTCTGCGGCGATTACTCGGATTGCATGGCATTGTCTTGCTCGCCTTGGTTTGCCGTCGACATTCGCCTTTGATTCTCCAGCGTCTAGTCCCCTGGAGCAAGCACGTCGTTACGCCGCGACGTTTACGCCCTGTCGCGGCCGGCCCGCCCGGTTGGCCACGACGTCCACCAACGACAAAACGCCCGCACGTGCGAAACGTGGGGCGTCGTGGGCGCGAACCGGGCTATCGGCCGCGTCGGGGTTTTCGGGTTTTCGCCTTGGCTGGCGGGAACTCCGGATCGAGTTCATCGGCCACGGCCAGCAGCACTTCGACCAGATCGTAGGCGTCGACCATCCGCGAACGGCGGCCGCCGTCGAGCGATTCTTGCACGGCGGCGGTCACCTTGCGAATGGCATCAGCGATTTGTTGGGTAGGTTTCATCGATGCATCCTTTACTTCTTCACCGTGAACTTGCCCCGTTCCGTCTTCACAAACCGGGCGTCCGTTCCCTTGAGATTGAGCTCCCTGAGTATCGCCGAATACAACGTTCGGTCGGGCGTGGCGCCGCCGGGGCTGGTCCACAATCCTTTCGCCGCCATCGCCTCGATCATCTCCTTCGTCGTCATCGGCTCGCCCGATTCGGCGAGTACTTTCGCCGCGGCGTCCAAGGCACTGAGTTTGCCATCGGTCTTGGCCGTCTTGGCTCTCGGTGCCTTGGTCGCCTTCGGTTTCGCAACCGGCTTCTTGGCCGTCGTCTTCGTCGTCTTCGTGGTCGTCGTTTTCTTCGCGGACATGATGCATCTCCCATCGTTCGTGTTTCGCGTCGCCGCCGCATCGAACATCGACGCAGCCGCGGCGTCGCGACACGACACACTGAGCCATGCGGGCCATCCCGCATCAAGCGCGGTGATCGCCACGTCGCGCGGAATTCGAGGACTTTTTGCCTGCGAAAGATGACTGATTTGCCTTAGCTTCGGCCGGAGAGAAACGTCATGACGACCGCATCGCCGCAACTCAATCCGATGGCCTTGACCATCGACCAAGCCGCCCGCGTGCTTTCGGCCGCGGGACCGAAGCCGGTCACGCCGGAGATGGTCCGCGACGACATCGACGATGGCGCGCCGACGAACGCCGACGGTACGCTCAACGTCGTTCATTACGCTGCGTGGCTGATTCGGGAGATGGGCCGTGCCGACTGATCCCCGTAAACTTCGCGCCAGTGAACTGTGCCGGTTGCTCAACAGCACGCCGCTGGGCGAGGTATTGAACGAACGACAACTCCATCGCCACCGCAGCCGCGCCGGCCTGCGGATCGGTGACGGCCGGCACATCGACCTGCTGCGCTACACGGCGTGGTTGGTCGAAGTGCGGCATACGCCCAAACCACAGCCCGAAGGCGATCCCTACGAGAAAGCGAAGGAACGCGCGCGAGCCCGCAACGTCGCATTGGCCATCGCTGGCCGCGACATCGGCCAATTGCCGGACGTCGTAAACCCTACGCGGCGACGCACGGCGGCCGCCGATTTTCGCTACTTCTGCGAAGCGTATTTTCCGCTGACGTTTCACCTGCCGTGGTCGCCCGACCATTTGAAGGTCATCGCCAAGATCGAGCAGGCGGTGTTGCGCGGCGGGTTGTTCGCGATGGCGATGCCGCGCGGGAGCGGCAAGAGTTCCGCTTCCGAGTGTGCCTGCATCTGGGCCGTGTTGAATGGCCACCGCGAGTTCGTCTGCTTGATCGGCTCCGACGAAGGGCACGCGATGGACATGCTCGAATCGATCAAAACCGAACTGGACGGCAATGATGCGTTGCTGGACGACTATCCGGAAGTCGTCCACCCGATTCAGTCTTTGGACGGTATCGCCAATCGGTGCAACGGCCAGTTGTACCTGGGCGAGCGGACGCACATTGGTTGGACCGCCAAGGACGT
Source organism: Planctomycetota bacterium (assembly GCA_029259895.1). GTDB lineage: Bacteria > Planctomycetota > Planctomycetia > Pirellulales > PLA5 > PLA5. The sequence goes on along the minus strand of JAJDEG010000593.1, from coordinate 9,427 downwards.
GGTGTTACCGACGATCGCGCCGGCCGGTTGGGCCGACCGCGATGACCTTGGCGACTTCGTCCGCGATAACGGACTTTCGCTGGCCAGTGGCGCCATTATCAAAGTCGCCGGTATCACCGGCCGTATCCGCGGGATGAAGACGAAAACCCCCGACGGTCGATCGGTGCGGCCCGAGTTGGTTGTGCTCGACGACCCTCAGACAGACGAATCGGCGCGGTCACTATCGCAGTGCGCCACGCGGGAGAGCATCCTGGCCGGAGCGGTATTGGGCTTGTCCGGTCCCGGCAAGAAGATCAGCGGCATCATGCCCTGCACGGTGATCCGCCCCGGCGACATGGCCGACAGCATTCTCGATCGCGATGACCATCCGGAGTGGAACGGCCAGCGCACCAAGATGGTTTACAGCTTTCCGACGAACGAGAAGCTGTGGGATCGCTACGCCGAGATTCGCGCCGAGGGCTTGCGCCGCGGGGACGCCGGCGAGGAAGCAACGGAATTCTACGGCGCCAACCGGGCGGCAATGGACGAGGGCGCGATCATCGCCTGGCCCGAGCGGCATAACCACGACGAGCTATCGGCAATCCAACACGCCATGAATCTCAAAATGCAAGACGAAGCCGCGTTCTTCGCCGAATACCAGAACGAGCCGCTGCCGACGGAACTGCCCGACACCGATCTGCTCACGGCCGACCAGATTGCTGCCAAGCTCAACCGCACGGCCAAGGGCATCGTGCCGATCGGCGCAACCCGCGTCACGGCATTCATCGACGTGCAGGCCAACCTGCTGTTCTACGTCGTTGCCGCATGGTCCGACGATTTCAGCGGCTACGTCATCGACTACGGCACGTATCCCGACCAGAAGCGGCCGTACTTCACGCTCCGCGACGCCCGAATGACCTTGGCTGCCGTCGCCCCCAACACGGGCTTGGAAGGATCGATCTATGCCGGCCTGGAATCGCTCACCGACCAGCTTGTCGGCCGCGAATGGCATGATCCGAACGGGACCGCCCTCCGCATCGAACGCTGTCTGATCGACGCCAACTGGGGTTCGAGTACGGACGTCGTCTACCAATTCTGCCGCCAATCGGCGCACGCGGCGATTGTCATGCCCAGCCACGGACGGTTCGTCGGCGCGTCGAGCATGCCGTTTTCCGAATACAAGAAAAAGCCCGGCGAGCGCGTGGGCTTGAACTGGCGGGTCACGAACGTCGCCGGCAAGCGGGCCATCCGACACGTCACGTTCGACGCCAACTTCTGGAAGTCGTTCACACAAACCCGTTTGGCCGTGGCGATGGGCGATCGGGGCTGTCTTTCGCTGTTCGGCGACCGACCGGAGGCGCACCGCCTGTTCGCCGAGCATCTCACGGCGGAATACCGCGTCAAGACCGAAGGCCGCGGCCGTAAAGTGGACGAGTGGAAACTCCGGCCCGAGCGGAGCGACAATCACTGGCTCGACGGTGTGGTTGGCTGCGCCGTGGCGGCGTCGATGCAGGGGGCGATGTTGCTGGGCGGCGATGCCTTGGCCCCGGTGAAGCGCGAGCGCGTGAGCTTCGCGGACCTTCAACGGAAGCGGCGGGCATGAACACCGTTACGACCAGCGGCGGCGAGCAAGCGCCGAAGCGCGGCTTGGAGTGCCCGACGTGCGGGTGCCGCGACCTCCGCGTGCGCTACACGCGCCAGCGCAGCAAGTACATCTGGCGCGTGCGCACATGCCGCCATTGCGGTCGTCGCGTGGCGACGCGCGAGACCATCAGCGGTTAGCCCGTCTCTACCGCTCGCGTGTGGCGAGCGTACATTGCTGTACGTTTTTTGCAGATTCCGTTCGTTGGTCAAAGAATTCGTGGACAACTCGCGCGCAGATTCGGTAGCTAAATAATAGAGGGACATTTTTTTCGTTCTGTGGCAGCGGACGCACGACGATGGCCGACGACTTGGAACAAGCGATTCGCGACAACGCGGCGGGGCCGGCGAAGGCGTCGGGCGACACCGGTTCGGTTGAGCAGCACAAGTTAGCCGACCAAATCGCCGCCGACCGCTATCTGGCGTCCAAGGAAGCGGCCAAATCGAAGTCGCGGGGCCTGAAGTTCAACAAGCTCGTCCCGCCGGGAGCCGACTGATCGTGCTTACGTGGTTGTCGAAACTGCTGGGTCGCCGCGTCGCCGGAGACGGCGCCGCGCTGGCGCCCCGCCGCGTAATCCGCGGCCGCTACGATGCCGCGGCGACGACGACCGACAACTTTCGCCACTGGGCCAATGCCGATGGGCTATCGGCCGACGCCGCCAACAGTCCGGCCGTCCGACGCATCCTTCGCAACCGGGCCCGCTACGAGACGGCAAATAACAGCTACGCCCGCGGAATCGTTAACACGCTGGCCAACGACGTGATCGGCACCGGCCCTCGACTCCAAATGCTCTCCGAAGACGCAGTTGCCAACCGCGACATCGAGGCCGAGTTCATGCGGTGGTCGAAGGCCGTTCGCTTGGCCGAAAAGCTCCGCACGATGCGGATGGCGCAAGCCACCGACGGTGAGGCATTCGCCATTCTGATCAACAACCCGAAACTCCCCACTACGATTCAATTGGACCTGCGGCTGGTCGAGGCCGACCAAGTTACTACGCCCGCAGCATTCTCGGTATCGCGAAACGCGGTTGACGGCATCGTGTTCGATCGTTTCGGCAACCCGGTCGAATACCACATCCTCAAAGAACATCCCGGCGGCGAGCGGGCCAACCTGCGATTGGAATACAGCCGGCTACCGGCCGAGTCGGTGTTGCACCTGTTCCGCGCCGATCGGCCGGGCCAGCATCGGGGCATTCCCGACATCACGCCGGCGCTGCCGCTGTTCGCGCAGCTGCGACGTTTCACGCTGGCCGTGTTGGCCGCCGCGGAAACGGCCGCCGACTTCGCCGGCATCCTGTACACCGACGCGCCGGCTGGCGGCGAAGCGGACGCAGCCGAACCGTTCGAGCCAATCGAGTTGGAGAAACGCGCGCTGCTCACGATGCCCGGTGGCTGGCGAATGAGCCAGCTCGAAGCCGAGCAACCAACGACTTCATTTGCCGAATTTCGCCGACAGATCCTCAATGAAATCGCGAGAAGCTTGTCGATGCCGCTAAATGTCGCAGCCGGCGACAGCAGTGGCTACAACTACGCCTCCGGTCGTCTCGATCATCAGACTTACTTCAAAGCAATTCGCGTTGAGCAAGCGCACGTTGAGTGCGTCGTATTGGATCGAATTCTTACCGCGTGGCTCGATGAAGCCGCCCTGCTACCCGGCCTTCTGCCAGACAGTTGGGGACCGATCGGCGACGTTCCGAGAAGTTACTTTTGGGATTCTTGGGAGCATATCGATCCGCTCAAGGAGGCGAATGCTCAGAGTGTCCGTCTTACAGGTCACATCACGACGCTGGCCAGCGAATACGCCCGCCAAGGCCGCGATTGGGAAACCGAACTCCGCCAGCGCGCCAAAGAGATCGCGCTGATGACCGAACTCGGACTGACGGCATCGGCCGCCCAGCCCGCTGCAACAACCCCCGAGGAAGAAACCGATGACGAGGATGCCCCTGACGATGCCCGCGCCTACGCAGCCTAACGGCAAGCCGCAGCTGGAAATGAAGGCCACGGCCGAACTGGAATTGGTCGCCGCCCCGGGCGACGACACCGCCGCGCCGCCACTGCCGCGGTTTCGCATGCTGGCCTACACCGGCGCGCCGATGCGCGTGGCCGGCTGGCGGTATCCCGTCGTGCTGGACCTGGCCGGCCTATCGATCCCGTCGCAGACGCGGCCGATTCGTTTCAGTCACGACGCCACGGCCGGCGTCGGCCACAGCGATGCGATTCGCATTGAAGGCGGCCAGCTGGTTGCTACCGGCCTGATCTCCCGCGACACCAATGCCGCGCGGGAAGTGGTCACCTCCAGCAAGAATGGCTTCCCCTGGCAAGCCTCGATCGGCGCCAGCGTCGAGGAGTTCGAATTCGTCAAGGAGGGCCAAAAAGTGACCGTCAACGGCAAGCAGTACACCGGCCCGGTCAACGTCGTCCGCAAGGCGACGTTGGGCGAGATTTCGTTCGTCGATCTGGGCGCCGACGGCGAGACCAGCGCCAGCGTGGCGGCCGGCAAACATGGCAATGCAAGCGAAACGCAAGGAGATTCGACCGTGGACGACACGCCCGAGGATGTCACCGCCGCACCGGCTACAAACACGAAGCCGTTGACGGTGGCGATCGACGAGATTCGCGCCCAGGCCATCGCCGAGACCGAGCGGATCGGCAGGATTCGCCAAATTTGCGGCGGCCGATTTCCGCGGATCGAGGCGCAGGCGATTCGCGAGGGCTGGAATGAGCAAAAAACCGAACTGGAAATGCTCCGCGCCCTGCGGCCGTCGGCCCCCGCGATCCACGTCGCCGACAACACGGTGACGACGAAGATGTTGCACGCGGCGTGCCTGCTCACCGCCGGCCTGGCCAACGTCGAACAAGAGTGCGATGCCCAAACGCTGGAAGCCGCCGAGCGGCGCTACCACGGCGGCATCGGTTTGCAGGAACTGTTGCTGGAGGCGGCCTGGGCCAACGGCTACACCGGCCGCAACTTCCGAGATAGCCGCGCCGTGCTCCAATACGCCTTTCGCTCGCACGTGGAAGCGTCGTTCTCGACGATCGACATTGGCGGCATCCTGTCCAACGTGGCCAACAAGTTCTTGCTGGAAGGATTCTTCAGCGTCGAGCGCGTGTGGAGGAACATCTGCGCGATCCGCAATGTGACCGACTTCAAGACGGTCACCAGCTACCGGCTGATCGGCAAGGACCAGTACGAACTGGTCGCCCCGGGCGGTGAACTGAAGCATGGCACGCTGGGCGGCGAGCAGTACAGTAACAAGGCCGACACCTACGGCCTGGTGTTGTCGATCGACCGCCGCGACATCATCAACGATGACCTGGGCGCCATCACGACGGTGCCGCGAAAGTTGGGCCGCGGGTCGGGCCTCAAGATTAACGACGTGTTCTGGAGCACTTTCCTGAATAACGCCGCCTTCTTCACGGCCGGCAACAAGAACTACCTGACCGGCGCGGACACGGCGCTGTCGATCGACGGCCTGACCAAGTCGGAAGTCGCCTTCATGGACCAGGTCGACTCCGACGGCAAACCGATCGGCGTCATGCCGGCGGTGATGCTGGTGCCCACCGCCCTGTCGGTGATCGGCACGCAGCTGTTCAAGTCGCTGGAGATGCGCGACACGACGGCCAACACCAAGGCACCGATCACCAACCCACACCAGGGCAAGTATCGGGTCGAGGTCAGCCGTTACCTGGGCAACGCCGCTTACACCGGCAATTCTTCCAAGGCCTGGTACCTATTGGCCGATCCCAACGACCTGCCAGTCATCGAAGTCGCATTCCTCAACGGCCAGGAGTCGCCCACGATCGAGACGGCCGAGGCCGATTTTCACGTGCTGGGGATTCAGCTTCGCGGTTTCCACGATTTCGGTTGTGCGATGCAGGATACCCGCGGCGGTCAAAAAGCAAAAGGCGAGGCATGATGCCCGCCCTATTCGTCACGTTAGGGTTTTGATTCTGTCCCTGAACCAACGCAAAGGTTTTCGATATGGCTCAAGCAACGTTTGTCCAAGAAGGATGTTCGATCGACTATACGCCCGGCAGCGACGTCGCTGCCGGCGACGTGGTCGTGCAAGGCGACCTGATCGGCGTGGCAAAACGACCGATCACCGCCAACGAACTGGGGGCGCTGGCGGTCGACGGCGTGTTCGACTTCGCCAAGAACACGGGCGTGGCCTACACCGTCGGCCAAATCCTGTATTGGGATGATACCGCGGACAAAGTCACCACGACGTCGGCTGGCAACAAGCAGATCGGCAAGGTGGCCCGCGCCGCCGCGTCGGCCGATACGTCGGTCCGCGTCCGCGTCAGTCAGTAACCTCCAATGCCGAACTTGCTCGATACCGGCGCGGCCTGGCTGGCCGATCAACGCCACAAGCACATGACCAAATCCGTTGTCTATCGTCACGGCGATGTGGGCATTGTGCTGTCGGCGACGATCGGGCGAACGGAGTTTGCCAGCGATGCGGCCGACCCGGTCATCGAGACCTGGCAGAGTCGCGACTACATCGTCCGCACCGCCGACCTCACGTTCGGCGGTGCGGTGCTGCTGCCGAGCCGAGGCGATCGCATCGAGGAATCCGACGGCGCGGTGACGCAGGTCTATGAAGTCATGGCCCCCGGCGGCCAGCCGCCCTGGCGCTATGCCGACGATTTTAGGCGGGAACTGCGCATTCACACCAAGCACGTTCAGACGAAGTAAAGCATCACCATGCCTTCGACACATTCCGAAATCGTCTGCCAAGCGACCGTCGGTGCAAAGCTGACCGACACGGCCGAGGGAATCAGCCTGTCGGCCGTGTTGCATCTGCAAGCGGCGCTGGCGCTCACCGAAGGTGTCGGTGCGAACCAGATCAACGCGATTGCCGTCGAGCGGGATCGACACATGTCCGGCCCGGCGAGCTTTGAGTTGGATCTGGCAACGCTGGCCGGCTTCGAGCAATCGACCGACCCCCTGCGTAACACGGTCGTCTTCGACAGCATCGTGGCGATTCTCATTCGCAATAAGGCGAGTTCGTCGGGAGATTTGATCGTCGGTGGTGCGACGACAAACCCGTGGACATCACCGTTTGCGAGCGCGAACGACCCGGAGACCGTGAAGATCACGGTGACGCCGGGCGGCTTCCTATTGCTGACCGCCCCGACCGTCGCCGGTTACGCCGTCGGCGGCACCAACAAGATGCTCCGCCTGGAAACCACCACCGGCCAGACCAATGCCGACATCATCGTGTTCGGCCGCGACAACCCGTAATACCCAATGGCCATCCCCGTCAGCGTACAGATTTCCGATGCCGTCGTCGCCGAACTTCGCGGCGGTACGTTCTCTCGCACGTTCGTGCCACAGCGCAAACTGCTGCCGGTGCGGGAATTGGCCGACTTGGACGAACTCAAGGTCACCGTTGTGCCGCGGGCGATGGAAAGTGTGCCGCTAGCCCGGACCAGCGAACGACGCACCTACACGATTGACATCGGCGTGCAGCAGCGGGTTGGCCAGGACGTCGAACACGACGCGGCCGTCGTGATGGCCGTCGCCGAAGAAATCGCCACGTTTCTGGTCAATCGCACATTGAATGAGATGAAACAGGCCGGTTACGTCGGCCACGGCATCGACCCTGTCTACTCACCGGAACACTTGGAAGAACTGCGGGTGGCGACGAGCGTTGTCACGGTGCGCTACACGCTGTAATGGAAACGGATCGTGCCCACGGGCGGCTTCAATATCGGACTGCGGCAGGCGAAGGCCAATTTCTTCGACCGAGCCAAGGTCAAGAACGCCGTCGACCGGGCCACGATTCGGGTGTTGTCGAAGTTCGGTGCGTTCGTCCGCACACGATCGCGATCGAGCATCCGCAAACGCAAAGCGATCAGCCAACCGGGCCAACCGCCCAGTTCGCACGTCGGCACGCTCAAGAAGTTCATCTTCTTCAGCTACGAGCCGACCAAACGATCCGTCGTCATCGGCCCCACGCCGGTGGCCGGCGGCGGCAAAGCGCCGGAGTTGTTGGAACATGGCGGCACATCGGTATTCGTCGCGCCGCGTAGACGACGATCGGTGTCCGCCAATTATCGTCCGCGACCGTTCATGACGCCGGCGTTCGTGGAAGAGCAGAAGAACCTGCCGAACTTGTGGCGGGATTCGGTGAAACGATAAGCGTTTGGTGTTTTCGGAAACGGGAGAACGACTCATGTATGTGCTGCGGAGTTTGTTGGTCAGTGTCGTCTCGTTGATGCCGCATGTGGCGGCAGCCATCGAGCCGCCGAACCCGCGACTGGCGTTTGACGTGCCCGTCGAGATTCGTAAGTGGTTCCGCAACCCAAACGGATCTTGTTGCCAGTGCAGCATCGGCATGTGCGGTGTCGATCAAAACGTCCCCGCCGCGGCGACGTTGCTGTGGGACACGCAGTACGGTCCGCGCGAACGGGGCGGTTCCGGCCCCTCGCGCATCGCCCGTTACTGCCGCGAGCGCGACATTCGCGTTTACAACATCACCGGCACTTCGACGTTCGAGTGGATGAAGTGGGCCGCACGCAACGGCCGCGGCGCGGCGATCGGCGCGGGGAGTGCTCACTTCCAGACGCTATGCGGTTACGACCCGGCCGCCGGCAAATGGTACGTCTGCAACAACAATTCGCCCACCCGCATCGACGAGTACGACGAGGCGGGATTTCGGCGACTCCATCTGGCCAGCGGCCAATGGATTGTCGTGCTCGATTATCCGCCGCATCCGGTGCGTCCGCAGTACGTGAAGTGGTGGTGAGCAGCAGGGGTCGGCATACAGGATTCAGGGGTCAGGGAAGGCATTCATTTCGGGTTTTCGATTTTGGAGCGGTACTTATGACGATGTGGAAGCGATGGTTGGTGTTGGGGTTGATGGTGGCGATGATGGTCGCCTCGCGCGCGAAGGCGCAGGAAGTTGAGCGGCAGGAAGTATTGCGGCTGGGAGATCACGTCCAGCACGTCGATGGATTTCGTAGTCCGGCCGACGACGCGTTCGTCGACGTGATGGGGCCGCCGGCGGATGACAATCACAAGTGGTTCATCACGGTGGTGAGCACGAAGGGTTGCCCGGCCTGCGCCCGCTTGAAGGCCGATCTGGCTCGCGACCCGTATCTGCGGGCCCTGGTCAACGTCAGCGACCCCAAGCAAAGCTGGTCGCACTTCAACTGGTACTTGTTCGAAGACGAGAGCCAAAAGTTCCGCTGGGAGAAGATCAAGCTCGGCGGATTCCCGACGGTGTTGGTGCAACCGCCGCTCAACAAGAAGTACGGCGACCCGGCCACGGTCGTATTCCAGACAACGGGCTACGACGGCAACGGCCACAAACTGGCGACGAAGCTCACGGCGGCGATCAAGGCGTACCTGGTTAAGCAGGCGCATCGCAACATCGCACCGCGCGAGACGGCCGGCCATCGGCAGCAAGTCCCCGTCGCCGACGAACCCTATGGCATTGACCCGCCGTGGACGCCGGCCCCGAAAGTCGAGCCGCCGGTGACGCCATCGCCCGCGCCGGTCATCGACATTCCGGTGATTCCGCCGCCGAGCGTGGAGCCGGCGCCGAAACCTCAGCCCGACGCGGTCGTTTCGACGTATCCGGAAGCGATCGTCGTCACTGATGCCGATGACGGCTTGGACGCCGAGAACGATTCGCGTGTTCGCCGGGTGTTGGAAGCCTTGCGTCAGCAACGGGGCAAGAACCTCAAGGTTCGGTTGATGGACTGGCGCGACGCCAAGGAGCGGTTCCCCGTCGCGCGGGATGAAGTGCCGGTGATCCTGGTCACGCAGGACGGCCAGATCCAGGACAAGATTTCGGGC
>JAJDEG010000592.1 GCA_029259895.1 Planctomycetota bacterium | reverse complement strand
TTCACGTCGTAGTGGCCGCCGTTGTGGGCGATGCGGACGAAGCAGCCGAGGCTGCGTAGGTAGTTGGCCAACTCGTGGGCGCCGTGGTGGTCGTGCATGTGTTTGCTTCTCCAGCCGTGCAGCGAGTAGTCGACGTGGAATTCTTCGCAGTCGTCGTAGCCGTATCCATATCCGGCGGCCGAGGCCGTGGTGGGGGCCGAGGCGACGAGGGTCAGGGCGAGTGCGGCGATGCCGGCGGTGGCGAGCTTGAACATGATTAGGTCTCCTAGACGTTTGAAGGCGAGTGGAAAGTAGCGGTAAGGTGTAGCGGAGTGTTGAACGGCCGTGCTACTCTATTCACCGTGAAACGGGGCGATTGCCCGCCAGGATTTGTCGAAATTGCTCGAATCGGTCCAGCTTTCGAGAAACCGCGAGAAAGGGACGAGAATGAACGCTTCCACCTTGCTACGACGGGTCGTAACGACGGCGCTGGCCGCTCGCGTTGCGTCCATTGGTGCCGTGTTTGGTGCCGCCGTCTTGCTCGCGTTGTGCGCATCGCCGCATGCCGCCGATGCAAACGACGCTACGATCTCGGCGACCGATTGGCCGACGTGGCGTGGTCCGCTTGTCGGCGCGGCGAAGCACACGAACGTGCCCATCACGTGGTCGGCCACGGAGAACGTGAAGTGGAAGACGCCGCTGGACGGGCCGGGCAATTCTTCGCCGATTGTCGTCGCCGGCCGCGTGTTCTTGACCGCCGCCAACGAAGACGGTTCGCGACGCGGATTGCTGTGCTTCGACGCAGATTCCGGCAAGCAGCTTTGGCGAAAGGAGCTTTCCGCCGAGCCGAAGGAACTCACGCACGAGACGAACCCGTACTGCGCTTCGTCGCCGGCGACGGACGGGGAGCGCGTCTATGTTTGGCACGGTTCGGCCGGGGCCGCGGCGTATGACTTCGACGGCAAGCAGCTCTGGCACGTCGACTTGGGCGAGTTCACGCACATCTGGGGCTACGCGGCGAGTCCGGTCGTCGTCGACGGCAAAGTGATTCTCTCCTGCGGGCCGGGCGTGCGCGTGGTTCTTGTCGCACTTAGTGCCGACGACGGTAGCGAAGTCTGGCGGCGGGAACTGCCCGAGGCGCAGTCGAAGGACGAGAAGGAATTCAAAGGGTCGTGGAGTACGCCGACGCTGCTGCCGGCCGCGGCGGGTGAGGCGGCGGGGCAGTTACTTATCAGCTTTCCGAACGAACTGCGGTCGTTCAACGTGGCCAACGGCGAGGACGTGTGGACGTGCAAGGGACTCGGCGACCTGGCCTACACGTCGCCGCTGCTGTCGGCCGACCAGCCGCCGATCGCCGTCGCCATGGGCGGGTATCACGGACCGGCGATCGCCTGCCGGACGGGCGGAACCGGCGACATCACCGCCGACGCTCGGCTGTGGTTGCACGACAAGAAGAATCCGCAGCGGGTCGGCAGCGGCGCGATCGTTGGCGATCACGTCTATATCCTCAACGAGAACGGTATTGCGTGGTGCATCGAACTCGAATCCGGCAAGAAGCTGTGGGAAGAGCGGATCAGCTCGCCGTCTTGGAGCACGATGACGCTCGTCGACGGCCGGCTGTACGTCTCGAATATGCAGGGCGAGACGCTGGTGCTGCGGCCCAACGCGGAGAAGTGCGACGTGATCGCGACGAACAAGATCGGCGGCGAAATGACGCGGGCGTCGCTGGCGTTCGCGGGCCGGCGGATTTATCAGCGGACGTATAAGCATTTGTATTGCTTCGACGCGAGCGACGGCGAGAAGTCAGAATGAGACGGGTTGGTGGGCCTCGCTTCGCTCGACCCACCCTACGATTGCGCGACTGACGGAGAGTAGCAGCCTATGAGAATCGGCGTGTTTTGTAGCGGCGGTGATGCACCGGGCATGAATGCCTGCACGCGGGCGGTGGTCCGCGCGGCGCTGGCGGCGGGGCAGGAAGTCGTCGGCATTCGTCGCGGCTATCAAGGGTTGCTCGACGAGGATTTTCACCGCGACGCCGACGGCCGGCCGCTGATGTCGGCTCGCTGCGTGTCGAACATCATCCAGCGCGGCGGCACGATCCTGGGGAGCAGCCGCAGCGATGAATTTCGCACCGACGCCGGCCAGCAAAAGGCCGCCGCGATTCTCAAGCGACACGAAATCGCCGCCCTCGTTCCCATTGGCGGCGACGGCACTTTCACGGGCGCGATCAAGCTGCGGCGGTTTTGGGATGGGCAGGTGATCGGTTGCCCTGGCACAATCGACAACGACCTGTGCGGCACGGACTACACGATCGGCTTTGCGACGGCGGTGAACACTGCGGTCGAAGCGGTCGACAAGCTCCGCGATACGGCGGAGAGCCACGAGCGGATGTTTTTGGTCGAAGTGATGGGCCGGCACAACGGCTGCATTGCGATGTATACGGCGCTGGCGGCGGGGGCCGAGTGCGCGTGCGTGCCGGAAACGCCGACGGACGTTGCCGGGATGGTCGATCGGCTGCGCGAGCTTAAGAAGCGCGGCAAGAAGTCGATCGTCATCATCGTTTCCGAGGGGGACGAAGCTGGCGGCGCGATCGCGTTGAACGACAAGCTCGTGGCGGCTGGCTGCCCGTTCTCGTCGCGCACCGTAACGCTGGGACACGTACAGCGGGGCGGTTCGCCGACTCCGGCCGACCGGATTCTGGCGACTCGATTGGGCGAGTGCGCCGTACGGGCGATTCTCGACGGCAAGACTGGACTGATGGCCGGCGAAATACAGGGCCGCACGACGCTTACGAAGCTGGAAGAGACCATCGCGGCGCACCACGCGTTGCCGGTCGATCTGGCGCGATTGGTGGACTTGATGTCGATTTGAATCCTCGCGAATTCTTACGGGAGCTTTCTCATGACGTGGCTACATCGGAGACTCTCACCGCTCTTCTTGCCGACGGCGACGCGAACGACGGTTGCGCTGGCGGTCGGGCTCGCGGCAGGGCTCGCGGTCGCTGCGCTGTGTCAGCGCTCGGCGATCGCGGGGCAGAACGAAGATGCGAATGCGGCTCGGCGACTCGATGCGAAACCCTTGGCGGCGAAATATCCCGGCGATGCGGGAATCGAACGGGACGCCCGAGTGTTGTTCGTCGAGGATTTCGAGTCGGAGTCGACGGCTGGCGTCGCTCGGCGCTGGGATGAAGCGCGTAACGCGGACGGGATGTCGCTCGTGGACGACGTTCCGGCCGGCAGCAAGGGGAATCAGTCGCTGCTCGTTACGCATGTTGGCGGCGAGGGGACCGGATCGCATCTCTATCGGCGGCTCGAAAAAGGACAGGAAAAAGTCTTCGCGCGGTTCTACGTCAAGTTTGCCGAAGACTGTGGGCCGATACATCACTTTGGCACGTGCATCGGCGGCAACAATCCGCCGACGCGATGGCCGAGCGTCAAGGCCGGCATTCCGACGGCGGGCGACAAGGCGTTTTGGACGGGCATCGAACCGTTCGGCGACGCTTGGCGGTGGGATTTCTATACGTACTGGTGCGAAATGCGCGGCAGCCCGCCGCGAGGGCAAACTTGGGGCAACAGCTTCGTTCGCGACGAGAGCCTGAAGGTCGAGCGGGGGCGGTGGATCTGCGTCGAGGTGATGGTGAAGGTGAACGACGTGGGCCAGTCGAATGGCGAACAGGCGATGTGGATCGACGGAAAGCAGGTCGCGCACCTGGGCAAAGGCTTTCCCAAAGGGAAATGGACGTACGATAAGTTTCTTCCGAACCAAGGGGGCAACGCGATTCGGTGGAATCAGGACAAGGCCGGACCGGAGCGGTTTAAGGTTGCCGAAGGCGGCGAGCCGTTTGAAGGCTTTCGCTGGCGAACCGCCAAGGAACTCGACGTTAACTTCGTGTGGGCGTACGTCTACATCACCAAGGCCGCGAAAGGACACGTCAGCAAGGTGTGGTTCGATAACATCGTCGTGGCGACGGAGTATATCGGGCCGATTGCCGCGCCGCCTCAAAAACTCAACATCCGTCGATAGTCCTTCATCCGCGCTTCCAACTCCGCGCGGCCGATGTCCTTGAGCCTGTCGAGACTGAAGTCTTCGACGTTGAAGCTGGCGACGAGCACGCCGTAGGCCATCGCGGTTTTTAGCGTGGTGGGATCGAAGTTTCCTTGCTCTGCCAGGTAGCCCATCATGCCGCCGGCGAAGCTATCGCCTGCGCCGGTGGGATCGACGACGCGCTCGGTGGGGTAGGCCGGCATGACGTAGGTTTCGTTCTCGCTGAAGAACATCGCGCCGTGCTCGCCTTTTTTGATGATGACGAACTTCGGGCCCATCGCGAGCACGGCGTGGCCGGCGCGGACGAGGTTCTCGTCGTCGGTGAGGAGCTTGGCCTCGCTGTCGTTGAGGACGAGTCCGTCGATCCGCCCCAGCAGCGCCTCGAATTCGTCGCGCTGGGTGCGGATCCAGAGATCCATCGTGTCGGCGACGGTCAGCTTCGCGCCGGGCAACTGATCGAGGACTTTCATTTGCAGGGTCGGCGAGCCGTTGGCGAGAAACACGAACGAGCAACGGCGGAACGCTTCGGGCAGGACTGGGTCGAAGTTCTCGAATACGTTGAGATGGACTTCGAGCGTGTCGCGGTCGTTCATGTTGGGCTGATACTTGCCGCTCCAGCGGAACGTCTTTCCGCCGGGCACGACTTGGAGTCCGCTGGTGTCGATGCCTTGCTTTTGCAAGAGGGCCGTATGCTCGGCGGGCCAATCCTCGCCGACGACGCCGACGAGTCGGACGCTGGTGAAGAAACTGGCGGCGTACGAAAAGTGAACGGCCGACCCGCCGAGCACGTTCTCGCGGCGAGCGGAGGGGGTTTCGACGCTATCCAGGGCTACGGAACCGACGACGAGCAGGGGCATGATGGGCACACAACGTTCGTTGGAGGGAAAAAACCCGGGAATGCAATGGGATTTCACCGCGACTGCGTCACTGCGGCGACCGGCGCGACGACGAGAACGAAGCAGATTCTGATGTTGTTGAGCGGCGTCGTAAAGGGCGATTGCTGGCGAAATGCAGTCCTGATTTTGTTGTCTGGCAATTGCGTGGTGGTTATTCTGTCGAGAGTGTTGGAGTCGTACGAAGGACTGCACCAGGAGCTTCGCCATGTTGTCGCGTTTCGTTTCGCCGGTTCGTCGCGCCGTGCTGCCGTGTGCCGTGATGGCTTGGTTTTGCGGTGCTCCGCTGAGGGCCGACTTGCCCACCGTCTGGAATTTCGACAATGCCGGCGATCCGCTTTCCGCTGCGCTTGGGCCGGGCGTGTTGTCGTATCGCGATCTTGGCGTTACGGGTTGGGGACCGCTGTCGACGCAGTTTGGTTCGGCGTCGAGCTTCGGTTTGCCGTCGTTACCTGGCGGGGATGGAGGCGTGATGCGGATGCCGGCGACGACGCCGCAGCAGGGGTACACGGTGACGCACAACACGCCGGCCAATGGCACGTTTATCGACCAAGGATTCGTGTCGAATTACACGCTGGTGTGGGACATCCTTTGGCCGAGCGCGAGCGACGGGGCGTATCGGTCGTTTTATCAAACGTCGACGACCAACGCCAACGATGCCGAGTTCTTCGCCCTCAACGCGCCGAGCGGCGGCATCGGCATAAGCGGGAATTACCACGGCAGCTTGACGCCGGACGCGTGGCATCGCGTGGCGGTGGTGGTTCGCGCGGCCGACGGCGAAGGGCAGATGCACAAGTATATCGACGGCACGTTCGTCGGCGGGCAGGGGACGACCGGCTCGGGCATCAACAACCGTTGGGCGCTGGAGCCGGATATTTTTCACGTCTTCACCGATAACGACAACGAGACGCGCGTGGGCTACTTGAGCAGCATGATGTACGTCGATCGTAATCTGTCAATGGATGAGGTTCGCGCGCTGGGCGGGCCGCATGCCGGTGGGGCGAACGTTGCCGGTTCGATCGCTGCGACGCCACCGCCGGCCGCGCCGCATCGCATCGAGATCATTGCCCATCGCGGCGAGTCGTGTTGTGCACCGGAGAATACGCTCGCTTCGATCGACGCGGCGTTCAATGCGGGCGCGTCGCACATGGAAGTCGATATCCGGCTGACGTCGGACGGCGTGGCCGTGTTGATGCACGATGCCACGCTCGACCGCACGACTAACGGCACGGGCAACGTGGCGGGTATGACGCTCGCGCAGGTCAAGGAGGTTGATGCCGGATCGTGGTTCGGACCTGAGTTCGCCGGCACGACGGTGCCGACGTTGGCCGAGGCACTGCAAACCGCCGCCGGGCGAGGGCGATTGTTGCTCGACGTGAAGATCGACGGCATGGGGGCGGCGATTCAACAGGCGCTGGTCGACGCTGGCACGGACCATACGGCAGTTTGGCCGTGGCGGGGAACGAGCACGTCGGCCGCTGCGGATTTTCGGACGCACATACCCGACGTGGAGATTTTGTGGGGTGCGGCGCCGTCGTCGCTGACTACGTCGGCGTTCGATGCGCTGAAGGCTCAGGGTGTCGTTGGCTTCGACGTGGGACTCGGGTCGGTGACGACCGCGTTCGTCGACGCGGCCCATGCCAACGGGATGTACGTTTCGGCGTTCACGATTCTCGATCCGCCGACGATGTTGCGAGCGATCGACCTGGGTCTGGATGCGATGGAGACGGACTTTTCGGCGGTTCTCGACGAGCTGATGCCGGAATTTGGCGATGTGAACCGCGACGGCGTGGTCGACCGGCGGGACGCCGTGCTGTTGGCCGCGAATTTTGGACGGACGGGCGACGCGACTTGGGCCAGCGGCAACTTCGATCTGCCGTATCTGAACGATCGGTCCGTGACATTGGCCGATTTGGCGCGGCTGCAAAGTCACCTTTCGCCGACGCCGCAGGCGAGTCTAGCGGCGTCTGTGCCCGAACCGGCGTCGCTGACGTTGATGGTTTTGGGCGTGGCGGTGCTGGCCGTCGGGCGGATTGCTGCTGCCCGTCGGCTGGTTTGTGTTGGGCGACGCGACTATGCTTAGGAATCGGTGCTTAGGAACCGGCTCGATTCAAGTTCCGTAATTCGTGACGGAATTCGCGTAGGTTCACCGGGGCGTGTTTCGTTGCGTGGTGGGCCTCACTTCGTTCGACCCACCCTACAAGATATTGAAACTGCGAAGTGTAAACTCAGGACGCTATTTCGAGCCAAATCCTTAGCGGCTGGAGATCGCGACTTTGGAGGACTGCTGATGAGGACGAATTGGCTGCGTAGTTTCGCGAGAGCGCTGCTGGCGGTGGGATTGCTTGCGCCGGTCGCGGCGCCGTCCACCGCGGTGGCCGCGCCGTACGACGCGAATCTCGTGCTCAATCCGAGCTTCGAGAACGTCGACGGGGGCGGCAATGCGGCCGATTGGAGCGGTGCCGTTGATACCTACGCCTATTCTCAAAGCTATACCGGTGCGGCTCCGGCCGGCGCGGGCGACCGCTATTGGTTTGGCGGCGCGGGGATCGCCGACGAGGTTTCTTCGATTTCGGCGTCGCAATCGCCGATCGATCTGTCGGCCAACGCGGCGGAGATCAATGCCGGCCGCGTGCGGTACGACTTGAGTGCGTTCTTTAGCAGCTACCGGACGCAAGGCGATTACGCCGTGGTTTCGGCGACTTTTCGGGACGCCGGTAACGCGTCGCTCGGTCAGGCTTCGGTCGGCAGTGAAGCCTTCGTTGCCGGATTGCCGGTCGTCGACAACGGCGTGTATATCGACGCCCGCGGGTGGGCAAGCGATGCGACATCGGGCTTGGTGCCGGCGGGGACGAACAGCGTGCTGCTCGAAATCGTGGGCACGAAGACGGCCGGCGGCGCGGTCGTCGATGGCTATACGGACTCGATCGATTTTCAGGTACATCTCAATCCGATTCCGGAGCCGAGCGCGCTGGCGCTGGCGGCAATTGGCGGATTGGGGCTGGCTGCTTGGCGGTTTCGCAAGCGGCGGTAATTTGGTCGTTCCGGTTTGATCAACCTAGGTGTGGCACGGTCGGGAGACCGGCCACAACGGCGATTGAGTGGCGCGGTCGGGAGACCGGCCATAACGGCGCGATGCTTTGCGGGATTTCAAGGGACTGGGCGTGAATCAGCGCGATACCGTCGACCGCGACATTCTGGACCGTGCGGCCGAGCACGTGCGCGGCGTTCTTTCCGGCGACGGGACGGGGCACGATTGGCATCACGTCGACCGCGTGCGGCGCGTGGCGTTGCGATTAGCCGATGCCGAGGGAGCGGACCGCTTCATCGTCGAACTGGCCGCGCTGCTGCACGACGTGGCCGATTGGAAATTTCACGGCGGCGACGAGACGGCCGGGCCGCGGGCGGCGCGCGAATGGCTGGCCTCGCTGGACGTCGACGCCGGGACGATCGAGCACGTTTGCGAGATCGTCGCCGGGTTGTCGTTCAAGGGGGCGGGCGTGGCCACGGAGATGCCGACGATCGAGGGCCGCGTGGTACAGGACGCCGACCGGTTGGATGCGTTGGGCGCGATCGGCGTGGCGCGCACGTTTGCTTATGGTGGGCACCGCGGGCAGCCGCTACACGATCCGGACGCCGCACCGGTGCTGCACGAATCGTTCGCCGCGTACAAGGAGCCGGGGGGCACGTCGCTGAACCACTTTCACGAGAAGCTGCTGCTGCTCAAGGATCGGATGCAGACGGAGAGCGGCCGGCGATGGGCCGAGACGCGGCATGCGTATGTCGAGGAGTTCGTGGAGCGGTTTTTGAGCGAGTGGAACGGCGAGGATGGACCGTGACGCGGGCGCTTGTCAGGTCGGCGCGGATTGCGTATTTCGCAACGGCCAATCAAACGCAGCTTGACCTGACCTACCCTGCTAGAATGTCCCTTTCAG
>JAJDEG010000591.1 GCA_029259895.1 Planctomycetota bacterium | reverse complement strand
GGGAGCCGTGCTCGACATCGACTTGGCGACCGTTCGCGAACATCACGTCGATGTCGTCCACCGGCTCCGCACGGCCGGCATCCCTGTGTCCGATCGCCGCGCCGTCAAGCTGCAACGGCTGATCGCCGCCAGCGCCTTGCTGAACGGTCGCGGCGCTGCGAATCGCACCGATCTGAGGGTGCACCGCTACATCTGGGACACCGACGAACAGCGCGAGGTGATCGCGGCGATCGTGCAACAGGCGCTCGACGGGGCCGCCGATGAAGATAAGTCGACGGCTCATCCGCGGTCGGCCAATCAAGACGCGCCAATTGCCGACGAGCTGATGCGCGACTTAGAACGGCTGGCATCGTCGCTCAACGACCGCTGCCCTGCGGAACCCACACGATCCGTCCTCCGCGACCAACTCGGCCTGCTCGCCGGACGATGCCAGTGGATCGTTGATCGCATCCAGCGCGAGCACGTCGAACGTCGCGTCGGTGAACTGTGGAAGGAATTGGGGACTGGCGCATGACACGATGGGCCGTTCGCATCGCGCGCAGCGAGGTCGCTCAGGCGGCGCCGCTTTGGAATGCCGACGGCGTCGAAGTGTGTGTCGACGGCGACGCGGTCTGGCTGCGCGGTCCTCGGCTCAATGGTGCGCTCGACGGGCTGTTGCGACGGTTGGGTGGAGCGGATCGTTTCGTCGTCGAAGGTGCCGGCGGGCTCGTGCCCGCCGGCGGCGTTGTGCCCACCACCGTCATGCCGGCCGGGCCGTGGCAGGTGCTTTGCAGAGCGGTCGGCGTCGTGTTTCCTCTGGCGTCGTTTCCCACGGCGGCGGCGCGGTTGCGAACCTCGCCCGAGGCGCGCGTGACCATAGGTTTGGAGCGAACGGCGACCTACCGTGAGCCGGCAGCGCTCCTGGCGTGCGGATCCGACTTCCTCGGCTATGTTGACGGCGCGTCGCAGGTGCGGTTGCGACGGTGGACATTCGCCGTGGACGAAACGGGCCGTGTGATCGTGCGCGGAACGCCGTTGCCGCCCATTCCGGGAGAACAGTTTGTCGATTTTGACGGCATTCTCGTTCCGGCTGGCTGGCAGTGGACGCCAGCGGTCGACGCCCTCACGCTGCGGCGAGCGCTCGGCATCGAGGATGGCGATGCGGCATTGTTTTCCCCCGACGGAAGTTGGCGAAGAATCGCCAGCGAGGATCTGGTAGCCGCGACGCGCAGCGCCGTGCGGCTATCGCTATCTCCAATGCTGATGACGGATTGAGCGACGATGCAGAGCACCGATATTTCTACGCTTTTCACGCCGCCGCTGAAGAATCTGCGGTTTTGGCAATGGCAGGACGATGGCGACGTTGTTGCATGGAACGACGGGTCGACGATCGCGTTCGCAGCCGAGTTGCGGAGCTTGCAGCGGGCCTTTGATCGGTTGCCATCGCCGCGGATCGGTTCTGCGCTCCTTGTACTTGCCGCGTGCCGAGAGAACCAAGAACTTGGTTCGAAACGGCGCCAGTGGCTATCGCAATTGTTGATTGCGCTGGGCGGCGAGCGGCATCTTGGCGTTTTGGATCGCGTTGCCACCGGCCTCGACGAGTTGCGCTCGCTACCGGCCGAGCATCGACAAACACTGGCCGCGAAAAGCGATCTGTTGTTGGCGCTGTACGAGCGGCTGTCGCTGACGGATGCTCTCGATTTTCAATTACTCTCAACGGCGCTGCGCAATCCGGCGAATCCTTCACCATGGGCGGATGCTTCGTGGGCCCTGGTGGGGCTCCGCAGTGATCTTGATGAGCTGGATCGCGCCTTCGAGAATTTCGACCCGTCCAGCCTTCCGTTGCGCCGACCGACGGGATTGGACGAACTGCCGGAGGCAGCGGCGGTCGAGATGCCGTTTGGACTGGCGGTGCGACGGTTGCTCGAATCGCTCGACGACGATCGCGAGTTGGGCGGCATGACGCGGATCGCCCGACAGATCATGGCCGCGGCCCAACTGCCGCGGCGATTGGAAGACCGCGACGAACTGCCGGTCGGCGGCGTGTGCGACATTGCTCCACGCGGGCCGCTCGATCGATTGCTGCTCAGCGAACTGGCTCAGGACGATCTCGTACTGTCGGTCCGCGTCGCGCTCAACGAGGCGATGTACTTTCGACGCGAGGCACCGCCACGGTCGCCGCCACGCAGGCGATGGGTGCTCGTCGATGCCGGCGTCCGCACCTGGGGCGTGCCGCGAGTGTTCGCCGCCGGAGTGGCGCTGGCCTTCGCCGCCACCGACTCCGACGACGTCGCCCTGTCGGCGTTTCGATCGGCCGGTGCCAAAGCGGACGGCATCGAATTACATACCAAAGCCGGCCTCCTTGCGCATCTGGCAGCGCTCGACTACACCGCCCATTGCGGACCAGCCTTGCAATGGCTCATCGCCAAGGCGGCCGACGAACACGAAGCTGCCGAACTCGTCGTTATCACCGAAGCCTCGGCCGCCGCGGACCCCAATTTCCAACGGACCGTTGAGTCGCTACCGATCGAGCAATTCTACCTCGCCACCGTCGACCGCGACGGGCACTTCGAGTTGCATCGCCGCAGCCGCAGCGGGCAGGTGCGGTTATCGCAAGCATCACTCGACCTCGACGAACTGCTCAGGCCCCGCAAGCGATCGCGGCGATTGTTCGATGCTAGGCAAAGCGGCGACCTGCCCGCGATCTACTTCGCCGACCCGTTCCCGCTGCGACTGTGCGCAAACATCGATCCGCATACCTCGTGGTTCGTTCACGAGTTCGGCTTACTGTCGCTCACGTCCGGCAAGCAACTGCTGCATTGGGAGCGCCCAGACCGCGGAGCGCAGCGGATCGACGTCGACGTGCCGCACCGCTCGCTACGCTGGTGCTCGCCGACGTTCCAAGGAAAAACAACGCGGGCGATCGTCGGCCCCTTTAACGGCAGCAAGTTCTCCGCGCTACAAATCGACACCGAGACGCGGTGCGGCGAGTGCGTGCCGCTTCGACACGACCTACCGTCGGCCCATTGCGTGGCGGCGCATGGCGACACCGCGTTCTTGTTCGGCAACGACGACCGCATTGCCGCTGTCGACCTCAACAACGGACGGGCGCTGTCGGCCGGACGACTACATGCTGCCAAGCACGTGGGCGGCCGGTTCGTGACGTCGCTCGCCGGCGAAATGGGACCATTCGTCGGTACCGACGACGACGTCGTCGTGCGTGCCGAAACCGTGGGCGTGCAAACGGTGAACCCGCATCGCGATTGGTGGGCGATATCCTACGACGGAACGGCAGTCCGTTTCGACCGCGTCTACTGCGAGCAATCGGGAAAGCCGCGACTGATCACGATGTTCGACGTCGTCGGCGTCGAGGGACCGGTTGGCGTCACCGATTCGGGCAATTTCTATTACGCCGGCAGCGAACGGACCGTCCGCCGCCGCATCGAGCACTCCGGCGAGATGAGTGTGCAAGCCGTTGCTCGTGATGGAAGGCACATCCAGCTTGTAACGGTGGGATATCATAAGTACCACCAAGTCGTCGACACGCGCTCCGGCGAGTTGCTCTCACGCGGTACGGGTGATTTGGCCGCCGATTTGCTAGGCCCAGCGTTCGCCGCGATTGTCCACGGAAGCAAGCAAAACGCGCCGCGCCGCCGATTTTCCGGCGTCGTGATCCGCTCGGACGGCCAACTCGCCCTCGTCGGCCGGCGGCAAAACCTTTGGCCGATCGACGCACAGGGCCGGATGGAACTCGCCCGAGAACCGCGGTCCTGGCAAGCGGAAACAATCATGAAGTTCGACGAAATCGAGTGCCCCGCCGCGGAAAACAGCACGCTGCAAATGGCGACCTTGCCCAACGGCGGCCGGGCGTGGCTCGACGCACTAGGAATGCTGCACCTCCGCGGAGCCGACGCAGACCTGCCGGAAATCACCATCGTTCTCCGCGAGGGCGAATCGTCCGGATGGTGCTCCGACGGACGTCGCTGGGGCTCGCCGTTTTTCATCGACGACGCCGAATCGACAGCCGCCGCCGTGATCTCCCAGCAAGTTTATCGTCCATTGCTCTCGACGTTGACATGAACATTCCCCTCACTTTGCGTTGGGCGAAGGTGCCGCTACGGCCGGCGGTCGCCTGGTGCATCGCCGGCTCGTCACCATGCGAGTGGCTCGAACGGCTTGCTGCCTGGGACGTGCCGCTCGAGAACGTCGAGTTGTACGTACTATCAACGGCCGACGGCAACGAACCGCACGGCGTGCTGGCGGCGCTCGGTCGACGACAACGCGACGCGAGCCCGGCTCGCGGCCACGTCGACCGCGGCATACCCTACGGCTTGATCGGTGACCGGCTGTTCGTGCCGGTCGAAGCGGTGCTTAGCGTTCCGTTGTCCACGACTGAGCTTGCCGATGTTTTGCCCGGCGAGGATGAAACCTACGTGTGGCAACCCGGCGTCGGCGTCGTCGCTTTCGAGGCCGCCGAT
>JAJDEG010000060.1 GCA_029259895.1 Planctomycetota bacterium | reverse complement strand
TGTTTCGGACTTGAAACGCTACGGCGATTGAGCATGATAGCAGCAACGGCGAGCCAGAAACTATCCCAGTTTCGTGCCGCGGACGCTCGAAGCTGGTGGAGCAGCGATGCGAATTTGGTCGGAACGAATCTGTCGTTGGATCGTGACCGGCGTCCTCGTTTGGGCCGCCGTCGCCAAGTGGTCCGACATCGACGCCTTCGTCCGTACGATCGACGATTTCGGCCTCGTCTGGCCCGGATGGGAATTCGCGGCCGCCGTGTCGGTTACGCTCGCCGAAATCGCGGCCGGCGTAATGCTTTTCCGCAGGCGGCTATTCGGATACGGCTTAGCGGGGATCCTTCTAATCGCGTTTACGACCGTGATAGTCTACGGCATGTCGATCGGCCTCGACATAGATTGCGGTTGCCTAGGGCCGGCCGACCGCTGGGCCGGCATCACGTTGCGCACGTCGCTCATCCGCAACCTTCTGCTACTCGCCGCACTCGCCGCCGCCTGGATGCTGCGCCCCCGGCGCGTCGGCCACGGCGTCGAGCCGTAAAGCCTTACCGGTTGGGCAAACTGTACGAGCGGCAAGCCGGAAACTTAAGGCGGTGGCCCGCGCTAGCCGAAACCGACCCATAGCGCAATTCGCGTCACGGAAGCGTTCGATCTAGGCATGGCTGCCGATTTCTTCGGAAAGGGGATTTGCCATGTCGTCGAGTTCCAAGACCCTGCTATTTGCCGCCGTGCTGACGGTCGGCGTCTGTGCCGCGTCTCTGTATCGCAAGCCGCCGGGCACGACCGCCACGGCACAGGCGAACGCCCCGATGACGCACCGACTCGATGGCCCACGGGTCGTCGTCGGACCGGCTCTAAGCGAATTCGCATCACCGGCTTCGGACCTCGCGCCCGCTCGGCCCGCCGCACCCCGGGCGTCGATGCTCGCCGACGGCGCATCGAATGCACCGCCAGCGTTTCCAGACGCCAGCCCCATCGGCAATTTCTCGCTCGGCGCGCCGCCACCGTGGAGCCGCGACGAACGCGACGGCAGTACAGATGCTCCATCGAACGGCGGTCGCCGGCTGCACCACGTCGAAGACGGCGATACCCTCGCCCTGTTGGCCCAGCGCTATCTCGGCAGCGCCGCGCGGGCAAGCGAAATTCACGCGGCCAATCGCACCGCGCTGCCAGCGTCAGGCGCGCTGCCCATCGGCATCGATCTCGTCATTCCGCCGACGACCGGGGTGCCCCGCGCGCTAGACCGAACGGTGCCAGCGGAACCGGCGTCGACGCGAAGCACGTTCGATCCCCAGCACGAGCCCGCCGCGGTGAGTCAACCTGCCGGCGCATCGCCGCTCGACAACCCAGCATGGATGAGCGAACCGACCCCGCCGCCGCAGAGCAACCCCGTCGCCCCCGGCGTGATTCGCCCGGCGAGCGAGCCGTTGCGTTGAGTTTCCTTGCGGCACGAAACCGTGCAAGCCGAACGAATACCTTGCCACGGGCAACTCCGCCGCACAGAATGTCAATAGACTCGCGTTCTTCCATTTCGCGCGGTTGTCGTTTGGAATCTTACCGGATGGTCGCAACGAATGACGTAATCCGGACGTAACAGGGGATTCGCATGTCGCAATCTTTGTCGTCTTCGATTATCGATTCCGCGCTCGCCTTGCCCCCTAGTGATCGCGCGCGCCTCGCCGACATATTGCTCGACAGTCTGGATTGTCCAATCGATCCGCAAATTGCCAAGGCAATTGCCGAAGATGCGAAGCGCCGCATCGACGAATACGATCGCGGTGAAACGACATCGATTTCCAAGGATGATTTCCTCGCGTGGCGGCGGGCGAAATGGAGCCGCTAACATATCGTCTCTTGGCAAAGGCGAAGCGAGAGATCGATGAGGCTGTCGAACACTATGAGAATCGGCTGCTCGGATTAGGCGAGGCGTTCGCCGACGAGGTTGCTCACACGCTCGAACGAATCTGCCGACACCCGACCACCGGCAGCCACATCTCGCAGAGCGTTAGGGTCTGCGCGACGCATCGGTTCCCTTACGGTATTGTCTTTCAGGTACGCGCGGACCACGCCCTTGTCGTCGCCGTGCATCATCTACACCGCGATCTTGAATATTGGAAGGATCGTGTAAAGGACATCTAGTCTTGCCGCGGCGACCGACTGGGCATGTTCCGCGAATCGGGGCAAGGGGCCTCATCGCGACGTCGTTCTTCGACTACGACCCTCAGCAGCTTTGCCGATACGCAAAACGGCGACGGGCCAGCCACGCCCTTCGTCGCCACGACGACGCCGACAATGGCCGCAGGGCACGCTCCGCTGACGGATTCGGGATAGCTTCTGAGCCACCCTCGCGGCAATCGCTTGCACCCCCCTCGCCGCGCAATCATAATCGGCCCTCAAGCCGCTGGCCGGTGCGTCACCTACTCGTCATCCGCCGCGCTCCGCGCTTTGTCCCCCCGCCTCGCAACCGTCGGAGTCCCGCCATGCCCGTCGCTTTCCGCAACAAACTCCCGCTCGCTCTCCTTGTCGCCGCGCTCGCCGTTTCCGCGGTCGGCTTGGTCCGCGTCTTTGCCGATGAATACAAGAGCGGCATCCCCTGGTCCGAACCGCGCGTGATCGATCCCGGCGCCAGCGGCAGCGTCCCGAGCGACGCCGTCGTGCTCTTCGACGGCGACAATCTCGACGCCTGGCGCGGCGGCAACCGCTGGAAGATAGAGGACGGCGTCGCCACGGCCTCCGGCGGTGGCATCACCACCAAGCAATCGTTCGGCGACGTGCAGTTCCACGTCGAATGGGCCGCGCCCGAAAAAGTCACAGGCTCCGGCCAAGGCCGCGGGAACAGCGGCGTTTATTTCATGGGCGCGTACGAAGTGCAGATTCTCGACTCGTACGATAATAAGACCTACTTCGACGGTCAGGCCGCGTCGATCTACAAGCAACACCCGCCCCTGGTCAACGCCTGTCGCAAGCCTGGCGAGTGGCAAACCTTCGACATCATCTTCAAGGCCCCCAAGTTCGACGCCGACGGCAAGCTCGTGAAACCGGCCTACATGACCGTCATCCACAACGGCCTTTGCGTCCAGAACAATTTCGAGCTTCTCGGCGGCACGTCCTGGGACATGGCCCCCAAGTACACCGCCCACGCCGACAAGCTGCCGATTTCGATTCAGTTCCACGGCAACCCAGTGAAATTTCGTAACATCTGGGTCCGCGACTTGACGACCGAGGAACCGACGAAGTAGTGGACGGTGAATCGTGTACGGTGGTCGGTTGACGGTCGCCATACGCGACACATTGCACCTGCCGTCGACACGATTCTCGACGTCTTGTCGCGGTCACGATTCGCCGCCGCCGTTCGTCCTGCGATCACGACTTCCTCGCGATCAGAAAACGTCCCCACCATGAAGCAGCGCTCCTCCGCCGGCGGTTGGCACGCCATCGGCTACACGTTCAAGAAAGCTCGCGAGGCCGGATTTCTCCGTCTCTGGCGAGCCATGCGCTCGAAGAACGCCTGCAAGACCTGTGCCCTCGGCATGGGCGGTCAAGCCGGCGGCATGGTCAACGAAGCCGGACACTTCCCCGAAGTCTGCAAGAAATCGCTCCAGGCGATGGTCGCCGACCTCCAAGGCGCGATCACGCCCGAATTCTGGCAGACGTATTCCATCGCCCAGCTTCAAGCGTTCTCGCCCCGCGAGTTGGAATCCTGCGGCCGCCTCACCCAGCCTGTCCTGTACGAGCCCGGCTCGCAATACTACCGGCCAATCTCCTGGGACGAAGCCCTCGCCCGCATCGCCGCCAAGCTCAAAGCCGTCGCCCCGCGCGAAACCTTCTGGTACTTCAGCGGCCGCAGCTCCAACGAAGCCGGTTTCCTCCTCCAACTCTTCGCTCGCATCTACGGCACGAACAACGTCAACAATTGCAGCTTCTACTGCCATCAGGCCAGCGGCGTCGGGCTTACTGCCGTCACCGGTAGCGGCACGGCCACCGTCGCACTCGAAGACCTCGACCACACCGACTGCGTGTTCGTCATCGGCGGCAACCCGGCCAGCAACCACCCGCGGCTGATGACGATGCTGATGAAGGTTCGTCGCCGCGGCGGCGAAGTGATCGTCATCAACCCGGTCATCGAAACCGGCCTCGTCAATTTCCGCGTCCCCAGCGACGTCCGCAGCCTGCTGTTCGGCACCAAGATCGCTTCGCTCTACGTTCAGCCGGACATCGGCGGCGACTTGGCGCTGCTTTCCGGCGTGACCAAACGAATCGTCGAACTCGCCGCGGCCGACGAACCGTTCTTAAACGAACACTGCCAAGGTTGGGCCGAACTCGCGCCGTGGCTCGCCGATTTATCGTGGGAAGAGATCGAGCGCAAGAGCGGCGTCCCGCGCGCAACCATCGACGATATCGCCCAGCGATATGCCCGCGCCAAGAACGCCGTGTTCTGTTGGACGATGGGCATCACGCACCACGCTCACGGCGTCCAAAACGTACAAGCGATCGGCAACCTCGCGCTCGTCCGCGGCATGGTCGGCCGCCCCGGCTCCGGCCTGCTTCCCATCCGCGGACACTCCAACGTCCAAGGCATCGGCTCCGTCGGCGTCACGCCAAAGCTCAAGCAGGCCATCTTCGACCGCCTGCAAACCGAATTCGGCGTGCAACTCCCCACCGACCCCGGCATGGACACGCTCGCCTGCATCGAAGCCGCCCACGAGCGCAAGGCCCGCGTCGGTTTTTGCCTCGGCGGCAATCTCTACGGCTCGAATCCCGACGCCACATTCGCACACGCCGCGCTCGCCAATCTCGAAACGATCGTCTATCTCAACACCACGCTCAACACGGGCCACGCCCACGGTCTCGCCGCCGAAACGATCATCCTCCCGGTCCTCGCTCGCGACGAAGAGCCGCAGCCAACGACCCAAGAGTCGATGTTCA
This sequence comes from Planctomycetota bacterium, assembly GCA_029259895.1. GTDB lineage: Bacteria > Planctomycetota > Planctomycetia > Pirellulales > PLA5 > PLA5. The sequence goes on along the minus strand of JAJDEG010000060.1, from coordinate 20,682 downwards.
ACTTCGTGCGTCTCAGCGACGGCGGACCCACCCGACACGTCGGACTCAAGAGCGAAGTCCAAGTCATCGCGTCGCTCGCCTCGGCAGTCCTCGGCGACGACGGCCCGGTCGATTGGACCTCGATGCAGGCCACCGGAAAGATCCGTCAGGCGATCGCCAAGGTCGTGCCCGGGTACGAAGAGATTGCCGACATCGATCGCACAAAGAAGGAATTTCACATCGCCGGCCGAGTCTTTCACGAGCCGCGATTTCCCACCGCCAACGGTCGAGCAAAACTGCACACGTTCGACATTCCCAACCTGCCGGGCGGTGACAATCGCGATGGTCTTTCCGGCAGCGGCGATTCTCCCAACGGCGGCCAGCTACGCATGATGACCGTCCGCAGCGAAGGCCAGTTCAACACCGTCGTCTACGAAGACACGGACGTCTACCGCGGCCAAGACCGCCGCGACGTGATCCTGCTTCATCCCACCGACGTGCAGCGGCTCCATCTGCGGCCCGACCAGCGCGTCGCCGTTCGCAGCGACACCGGCCGCATGCCCGGCGTGCTCGTCCGACCGTTCGACCGCATCAAGCCCGGCAACGCCCTGATGTACTACCCCGAGGCAAACGTCCTCGTCTCTCGCCGCGTCGATCCGGCATCGAAAACGCCGGCGTTCAAAAGCGTGCTCGTGCGAATCGAGACCGACGGCAAGTAGACCCCCGCCGCACCGAACTCCACGCCGAAAAATTCCTTGCACGCCGCGCCAACGCTCCGCTTCAAACGAGGCAAACGGCGCAAGTCGCGAAAGCCAAATTCGTCGCCGACCGGCGAGGTTTGTGAACAAACTCCTGGAAAAAACGGGGGGTGCCGTTCACAAACCTCCCGCGTCGCCCACCGCGCGGCCAGTCAACGAAAATCCGCGCCCGCCGCGTCCAATCGAAAAAAACGCATCAAATTGTCAAAGAGCGTCTCAGCCGCTGTCGACTCACATCGATCGCACGGCCCACCGATCGCGCTCCCCCCTTCCTACCACAATCACTGGCCTGATTTCAACGGCCAAAATTCCAAAGAAAACAACCGACTCAAATGACACACCCATAACGGCGAAAGGCGAATCCCTTCGCCGACGCAGCCGACGGAAACGCCAACCAAGCTACTCCCCGCAAAGTTCGCCCCAAAAACGTCCGGCTACCGCGCCATCGCCACGCAGTTCGCACGTTCGGTTGTCTCTCCCCAACGCAAGGTATATGCTGACCAAGTGGGCAGGCGAAGCGCCGATCCGCACAGCTAGCCGCACAGCTAGCCGCACAGCCAGCCGCACAGCCAGCGCCAACGCGAACAATGAAAACGAGCATAAGGCGAAATATGTCGACCAACCTCCCAGCCGCGCTGCTAATAGCCGTGGCGGCATTGCCCATCGTCGCCAAACCCCTCGCCGCCTGCGACACGCCCGTCTATCGCTACGCCACCTACAACTGGTCGCCGTCGCCCTATCGCATTTATTACATCGCCCGCGGCGAAACGTTGCCGGAGGATCATCCCGTGCGGCGGACGATTGCGGAATTGTCGACGTCGCCCATCGATGCCCCACGGCCGGTCGCCAATATCGAACTGATCCAAATCGACGCCGCGGCCGAAGACCCCGTCGAAGCGCTTCCTCCCGACGCGCGCGGCGAGGCCGCCTTCATCCTCCAGCGCGCGACGACCGGCGACGAGCCGCCGACGCTCCCCCGCTTCGCCGTCGTCCTGCCGCACGGTTATCCCGTCTACGAAGGCCCCCTCACCGAAGCCGACGTGCGAGCCATCGCCGACTCGCCGGCCCGAGCGAAAATCGTCGACATGATCGCCGGCGGCAAAGCCGCGATGATGCTCCTGCTCGAAGGCGACAAGCCTGCCGACAACGCCGCGGCTGAAGAACTGATCGCGGCCACGATCGCCCGCGCCGCCGCCGGCGAACTTTCGCCGCCGCCCGATCCTTCGCTCTCGACCTCCCCCGCCGACGCGAAACCAGCGCGCGTCGACATTGGTGTCCTCCGCATCCGTCGAGACGACCCGGCTGAAAAATGGCTCGTCATGAGCCTACTCCACGTCGAGCCGGACATCGCCGACCGGACCGACCCGATGGTGTTCTCCGTCTACGCCCGCGGCCGCGTCAATCCGCCCGCCATCGGCCTGGGCATCCGTTCCGAAGAGCTAGACCGCCAGGTGCAGTTCGTACTCGGCCCCTGCGCCTGCACAGTGAAGCACGACAACCCAGGCGTCGACTTGGCCCTCATTGCCGACTGGGACGCCATCGCGCTCGCAATGGCCACGCACTTCGGCAGCGAAACCGGCAACGAACGGCTGCTCGGCGACGTCCCCGGCCTGTTCCCCGAAATCATCGACATCGCGGCACCCACCGACGTCGATCGACAGACCCCGGCCGAACCGCCGGCCGCAAACGTCGATTCGCCAGCGAACGACCACGTCGCCGCACAAACGGAACGTAATGTCGAGCAACCGCAAAGTCCCGCGTCCGTCGATGCCGACGCGCCGCCGGGATTCACCACCGGTATGTCCCTCGAAGAAGCAACCCGCAAAGAACCCACGCTGATGCGAAACGTCGGCATCGGCGTCCTCGTCGTGATGCTCCTATTAGGCATCGCCAGCATCTCGCTATTCCGCCGTCCGGCATAGGATTTGGCATGAAGTTACGTCCCGAATTCGCGTTCGGCGATTTCGTAGGGTGGGTCGAACGAAGTGAGGCCCACCAGATTGCGCTATAGGAGGCGAGTTTCTTCGCCGACAAATCCGCCCAACGGAACAACGCATGGAAGCTCGCCAGCAAGACGCGATGCCGGACGACAACGACAACGCCGCCAACAACGACGACGGATTTGTCCCGCCGCGCGACGATAATCAATCGGACGACGCCTTGTCGGACGACGGCCTGTCGCTCGATCAACTCAACGAAGCGTTCGCCTCACTGCTTAGCTCCGGCGACGATCCCTACCAAAAATCGGCCCCCGGCAGTGCCGAGTCAAACGATTCCTCCGCCCTCGCACACGCCGAAGTTCTCGCCGCGACCGCCGACGAACAAGACGAGGAAGACGACGACTGCGAGATCGCCCCGCGCACCATTTTCGAGGCGATGCTGTTCGTCGGCCGGCCCGGCAACGCGCCGCTCGAAGCCAAGGAAGTAGCATCGCTGATGCGCGGCGTGCGGCCCGAAGAAATCGACGGCCTGGTCGACGAGCTCAACGCCGATTACGTAGCCCGCGGCTGTCCCTACCACGCCGTCGCGTCCGGGGCCGGCTATCGTCTCGCCCTGCGCAGTGAATTCGACGCCGTTCGCGACCAGGTGCTCGGCCGCCTCCGCGAGGCCCGCCTGTCCCAAGCCGCCATCGACGTCATGGCCATCGTCGCTTATCACCAACCGATCACGTCGGAAGACGTCGCCAAGTTCCGCGGTAAGCCCAGCGGCGCGATTCTCGCCCAACTCGTGCGCCGCCAGTTGCTGCGCATCGACCGACCGGAAGATTCCGCCGCCCAGCGCCCCGGCAAGCCGTCCTACGCAACGACCCGCAAGTTCCTGGAGTTCTTCCACATCGAAAACCTCGACGAACTCCCGCGCCCCCAAGACGTCGAACGAAAGTAGCATCGGGCAGCATTGGTGGCGCGATTCAATACACGAATCGGCCGCGATTGAGCACATCCGCCGGATCGAACTGTTTCTTCACTTCGCGCATGATCTCGCTCGCCGCGCCAACGCTTCCCCATTGAGCTTGCCGCGTCAGCGCAATCGCCGCGTCGCTCGACAGCACGACCACGTGCCCGCCCGCCGCGGCCGCCGCCGGCTGCAATCGCCCGATCAACTGCCGCGATACGTCCGCCGCGGCGAACTTGGCGAACCGCCCGACGACGATTCCGTTGCCGGCGTGCGCCTGAATCGACGCGGCCGAATCGACGTCGAGCACCAATCGCACGAACTCGACGACGGCACTCGGACGAACCGCGGCCTTAACGACCAGCGGCGCGCCCGGCTCGGCGGGAAACTGAACGAGCTGCGCGCGCACGGCGTCGGCCACATTTTCGTCGAGCGCCTCTGGCGACGCACCCTCGCGACGCAACTCGTCCACCAGCGTCTTGCGCATCCAATCGACTTCAACCGCCGTCCCTTCCACGCCGACCAACAGCCGCGCGACGCCTCGAGCTGCTGCCGCGCCTTTCCATAGTGCTCCGGCGATCAACTCCAGCATCACCGGCGTCGTCGCCGAATGGACGAGCGCGGCCAGCAACCGTTCGGCCCCCGCCCAATCCTCAATGTCGCACGCCACCATCGCCCGCGCCGCCGCCACCGGCTTCACTTTAAGCGTCACCTGCGTCACCACGCCCAGCGTCCCCAGCGAACCGACGAGCAATTTGCAAAAATCGTAACCGGCAACGTTCTTCACCACCCGCCCGCCGCCGTGAAACGTCCGTCCGCGTCCATCCACCGCCGCGATGCCGATGACGTAGTCGCGAATCGTGCCGTGCCCAAATCGCAGCGGCCCGCTATGATTCGTCGCGATCGCGCCCCCCAACGTGGCCCGATCCGCAAAAGGGGCGTCGACCGGCAAACGCTGCCCCTCGCCAGCCAGCGTCCGCGCCAACTGTCCCATCGTAATGCCCGCGTCGACCGTAATCGTCATGTCCCGCGCCGGATAATCGATCGTGCGATTCAACCCAGCCAGCGACAGCCCGATCCCCGGCGCTTTCGCGGCGAGACCATAGTCGAGCGCCGTTTCGCCGCCCAGCGGATAAACCGGCACGCCATCGGCCGCGGCCCTGCGAATCACATCGGCAACCTCACGCTCGTCGTTCGGCGCGGCGCGCTCGGATATCGACACGAACTCAGCTTCGGGCATAACTCTCTCGCGGCATCGGCGGAACGGGACGACAGACGTCCCACAAAGATAACCGACGCCGCCGCGAAACCGAAGCGGTCGCGGTTGCTATGAAATCGATTCCCCGACACCAAAAGCAGGGCATCGAGCCCGCGGCGCAGCCCGAATTCGGCCCAACGATCCGGCGAAGAATCAGCGTCGCGACGCGCCCTGAATCCGCGACGCCATATCGGCATACTTCCGCGAATTCGACGCGTCGCCCAACTCGCGGTGCATGTTGGCCAAATTGGCATACGGGATCTCGAGCTGCGCACTATCGGCCAGCCCGGCTCTTACGGCCTGCTCAACCAGATGCACGCCTTCGCTGGTCAGCTCCAGCGCCTTGCGATGGTCGCCCTGCTGCCAGAACGAAACGCCCATGCTGATGAACGCCTCGCCGTGCTGCGATGTTTCGGCCACGCACGCCATCGGCAACGGTTTTTCCAGCAGCGGAATCGCCTTGGCGTACCACTTCACCGCCGTGGCGTGGTCGCTGCGAAATACTGCCTGCTCCGCGCCCACACGGTAGTAGATCTGTCCCAATAGATATTCTTGTTCGTCGCGCGGCGGGCTCACGTTGCCCAAATGTCGCACGGCCGCCTCGCCCAAAGTCGTTGCCTTGCCGGCCTCTCCGCGTGCGTGCGCCTCTTGCATGCCCTCATACAACCCTTGGGCCAACTCCCATTCGACGCGCGACCGGACGAGCCGATCGGCGGCCGCGGTCAACTCGCGGTTGCCCAGCGCCTGAAAATCTTGCGTCACTCGGCTGCCGTCGACGGCCCCTTGCGACGCGGCAATGGCCACGAGCGCCCGCCGCGCCACGTCGAACCGCAAATACGGCTCGGCCCCTTCGTTGTTCACCAAATCCGTCGCCGCTTCGCCGGCCTTGATCAGCCACTTGGGCACGACGGTTTCTTTCTTGTTCCATTGTCCCAGCGCGATGGCGTGAGCCGCCCCGAGATGCGAGTCGACCAACACACGTTTCGCCTCGCGGCGGACGACCGCTTTCGCATCGCCGGCCGCGCCGTCGGCCGCGTCGATCGCCTGCATGTGCAGCTTCAGCGACTGCTTGACGTCGCGGTTGACGCCGACGATCGCCAACTCGCCTTGCAGGCACAACGCCCTGGCCTGCAAATGCGGCGGCGGCTGAATCGTCGCCACCGTATCCACGACCACGCGCTCGGCTTCCTCGAATCGACCCAGCCGCATCAGCACCTGCGCGTGATACAACCGATACTCGGCGCTGCCGGGCTGCGCTCGAATCGCCTGCTCGATGGCGTCGAGCGCTTCGGTCGCCTGGCCGAAATTGGCGAGGATGCGCGCCCGCGTGTAATGTCCGCGAGGATGCTTGGGATCGCGAGCGAGCGCTTCGGCCAGGTCGGTTAGGCTCGCTTCGGGCTGCGCCGCCGCGCGGCTCTCCGCTCGCGCGACGAACTGTTCCGCGTTGATGCCCTCGAGCAGCAATTGCGCGACGGCGGCCGACGGATTCTTCGGATCGAAGCTGAACACGACGCCCCGTTCCGGGAACGCCTGTCCCAGCGGCTTGCCGCCGTCGTCGTAGATCACAACCGGTTCGAGTCCGTCGAACTTGAGCTGCTTGGCAACGACGTCCGGCGGAAACGGCTGCTGAAATTTGACGACGATGTACGACACCACGTCGTTTTCGGCATACGCCTCGACCCGCTCGAAGCCCGGTATCTCGTAAGTGAACTCAACGACGCCCGCGCCGCCGCGGGTTTGCTTCGGCTCGCCCCAGGCCGCCTTGAGTTGTTCGACTGTCGATACCCCGGGCGTCACCCCCTTGAGCCCCGCGGCGTCGATGTCAGATTTTGAATCTTGAGCTGCGGCTTGCGCCGCCGTCTGCGTATCGGCCGATTTGCCGTCGGCTGCGTTCTGTGCAGCCGTCTCGGCGTCGCTATTTCCGCCGCGCAAGGGCGTCGACCGCCGATCAGAAAACGACCGCCCTCGAGCGGCATCATCGCCGACGCCGTTGGCCTGCGGTTCGAGCGCACGCGCCGACGAATCGGAAAGCACGCCACAGACCAGCGCCAATCCCGCCGCAGCCGCCGCGATTCGAGTCGAGTTCGATATCCGCCAAGGCCAGCCCTGCCTGGCTCGCCGCGCGATCCTTCGCATCGAGAGTTCCTCCGCGTACGCCCTAAAAGTAAGAGGGCCGCGAAGTATAGCCAAGCGCGACCGCCCGTCTAGAGCGATTTGCCGCGAACTAGGAGAATTCGGTAATCCGCGCTAGATTCCCATCGTCCGCCATGCGCGCCAGCGACAATCCAGGCGATCTGGGCGACCGAGGAAGCTGTTCCGATTCCGTTTCGCGCTTCAGATATCGCGGTTACAATGGCAATTGTCCTCACCACAGGCTGCCGTCTTGCGATGATCGCGAAACCATGCCAACGCCCTGCCCCAACTATTTCGACGCCCGCCGCACCACGCGCCGCGAAGTGCTGCGTGCCGGCTCGCTCGGCCTGTTCGGGCTTACGCTAGGCGAGTTACTCGGCGGCCGACGGCTGTCTGCCGAGTCGCCCGCCCTTCGCCCGTCGACGTTTGGCCGCGCGAAGGCCTGCATCCTGCTGTTCATGTGGGGCGGCCCATCGCAACTCGAAACGTGGGACATGAAGCCCGACGCCCCGGCCGAAATTCGCGGCGAGTTCAAGCCGATCTCCACGAACGTGCCCGGCATCCACATCTGCGAACATTTTCCCGAGCTCGCCAAGCGAACCGACAAGCTGGCCATCGTCCGCTCGATGACGCACGGCGATGTGAATCACACGTCCAGCACGCACTACCTGCTCACCGGCCAACCGCCGCCTGCGTCCGGCGAGCTTCGCGCCCAGTGGCCCCATATCGGCAGCGTACTTGGAAAGCTCCGCGGTTCGACCGGCGCGCTGCCGCCGTCGATCGCCATGCGGCCCAAGGTGCCCGGCGACGTGCCGCGATTCGTCGAGGAAAGCCAAGGCCAAAAAGGCGGCTGGCTCGGTCCCGTCTACGACCCATTCGTCATCGACGAAGATCCCAACCTCTCCGACTACCGCATCGGTTCGCTTGCTTTGCACGCCGAAACGCCGGAGGCTCGATTGCGAAACCGCGCCAAGCTGCTCGCCGCGCTGGATAACCTGGCCACCGACGATCCGGTACTCGTCGCCAAGCGCGTCAATGACCGCCGCGCGCTCGACCTGCTAACCAAAGCCGACGCCGGCGGCGCGGCGTTCGATCTCTCGCAGGAATCGGACAAGACGCGCGACCGCTACGGACGCAACCCACACGGGCAGTCGGTTCTGCAAGCCCGCCGGCTAGTCGAGCGGGGCGTGCCGCTGGTCACCGTTTTCTGGCCCAACGAAGGCATCAAGAACGTCAGCGTCTATTGGGACACACACAGTCGCAACTTCATCGATCACAAAGAGCGACTCATGCCCGTCGCCGATAAGGCGTTCTCGGCGCTGCTCGACGACTTGTCCGAGCGCGGCATGCTCGACGAAACGCTCGTCGTCTGGACCGGCGAATTTGGCCGCACGCCCAAGGTCGGTCAGGTCAACAGCGACGCCGGCGCAGGCCGCGACGGCCGCGACCATTGGCCGGGCTGTTTTTCGAGCGTGCTGGCCGGCGGCCCAGTGAGCGGCGGCGTTGTCTACGGCCGCTCCGACCAACACGCCGCCTTTCCAGCCGCAGACGCCGTCGCCCCGGCCGATCTAGTCGCCACGGTCTACCACGCGCTGGGCGTCCCCCGCGAACAGATCGTCCGCGATCTCGCCGACCGGCCGCATTTCGTGCGGCCAGGGACGGCCATCGAATCGCTGTTTGCGTAGCGGTTCGTTGCGCGCATCGATGTGCTACGCGGTACGAACGCGCGTGGAATCGTCGCTATCGTCAAACGTTCACGTCCATTCAGGGCGTAGGCGCGCCAACGTCGGCCGTTGGCTGGCCCGCGGCCTGCATGTAGAACACTGCCCTGAGTACATACGTGAAAGGAACGGCGAACAAGAGTCCAATCAAGCAGGTGATCACGGAAAAAACCGAGAATGCGATGAAAGCGACAATGCACACGAGAACGGCCATCAGCTTATTGCCACGCATGACCGCCATGGACATCGTTAGCGCATCGGTGGCGCTCAGTTGCTTATCGACGATCAATGGCATGGCTTGAGCAAATAACAGCAATAGCGAGATGTGGATCACGAACCCCACGATCGAGAATACGGCGTTGACGGCTTCGTTTGCCGTTACGAGGCCCGGCAAACTCACAACGATGCCGACGGCGAGAAAGATCCCTGTGACAACGAGACCGCGACTGAGATGTTTTCCGCCGGTAAACAAGTCACCGATTTGTGCCTGCTCTCCGCGAGCGACGTTGATGAAGCATCTGAGAATGCCCAAGTCAAGCCACGTTTGGTAAAGCCAACCATACACCTGAATGGCCAACCCAATGGCGAACATTTTCGCGTCCATTTGCATTGGCATGCCGCCCTGGCCGGGAGCCATTGGAAAACCGATGGCGGCGAACATGGTCATGCCGAGCAATGCCATGGGAATCATGGCCACGATGCTAACTCCGATCAGCGTCAACAGCACCAATATTCCGAAGCCAACCTGCGTGCGGTAAATGCGCCACGCAACGTCGAAGACCCTGCCAAATTCAACGCGCGTCGGTACGATGTCGCCGATTCTCGCCGACTGGCTAGGCGCGGCCGACGGCCCGCCGATGGAGGGCGAAGCATAAGGGTTCCACCCTTGTGCGTCGGAGTTCGGCGGCTCGCCAAACGGCGACGCGGGCGGCGGGGCCGATTGCGGTGCGGCACTGGCGATGCCTGGAATCTGCATCACCGCGCCGCACTGCGGGCATTTCGCCTGGCGGCCGGCCGTTTCGTCGGGCGTGCGAAGCTGCTTGCCGCATTGCGTGCAGCCGAATTCGATGGGCATGAACGGCGGTTCTCGCGTTCGCGTGGCGGGCCTGCCGCGGCATACCCAACGGGCGGAAGCCGGGACAAGTCTTACGGGTGGAATAACCAATAAAATACGCGCGTTTCCACCGGCGGGATAGCCCGATTCACGCCGCGATCTAAACTTGCGAGTGGATTCCTGTTCGAGCCGGAGGCCAACGCAGATGCAAAAACGTCGACGATTCTCCGCAACCGGCTTCATCTTCGTCCTGGCACTCGTATGCGCCGGCGGCGGCGCCTTGTTGCTCATCCAGTATGCCATTGCCGCCTGGGGCGATGGACCGGCCTTGCAGCGCGAACGAATCGGCGTCGTGGCGACCGTATGCTTGGCGATTGGTCTTTGGCAAGGTCTTCGCCGCAGCCACGTGTGGGCGCTCGAAGTCGTCCGCTTTCGACAGCGATGGCGGAAGCGTCAATGGCTCTACCTGTTCGGCGGTGCCGTGGGGATTTCGCTGTTCGGCGCGATGCTGGGCGTGTTAATTTCGATTCCCAAGTGGTGGCCGACGGCGGCCGACAACGCCCGCGAGTTGACGCTCGTCTACGTTGCCGTGGGCGCCGCCGCGGGGTTTGTCAGCGGGTTTGGCAGCCAGTTCACGCCGATATGCCGTCGGGCGCATGGTTGAAGAATGCCTGCGTCTCGTCGTCTAGCGCTCGCTCGTCGCAGCCGGTTCTGCGATAGCGGCGCGGTGCTCGCGCAAGAAGTCCGCGAAGTTGGCCTTGGTTAAGTCCTGCTTTGTCGTCAGGCGTATCTTGAGCACGTCGCGCTCCTTCGGAGCCGTGTCGAAGTCGCGGCTGCTGCCGAGCTCCAGCACTTGGCCGTACGCGAACTGATCCTTCGGGCCGGTAAGCACGAGCTCCAGCGCCTGCGGCCGCTTGGTGAAGACGCTCGCCCACGCTTCTTTCTGTCCCGGCACGAACATGTGGACAACTTGTTGATTGTTCCACAGGAACTGCCCTTCCGGCGCGACTTCCGAGAGCAAGTCGCACAACTCTTCGAGCACGTCGCTCTCCCATTCGACGCGCTTGCCCGGCGGAAATCCCTTGCGGGCGAAGTGCCACTTCTGCCCCAGCACTTTCCAGGGCATGATCGCGTCCGGCCGAGTCGCGGCACGTTCGAGATAGCTCCCGAAGCTCTTCACGGCCCGCTTGAGAAACTCCCAAAACGCCGGCGTGTCGATCTCCGCAAGGTTCTGCACGTGGACCTCAATTTCCTGAAACGGCCCGCGCTGGTTCTTACACTTCACCCGCGGCTCGTTGCCGTACACGGGCAGGTCGGGGATATCGTTGTACGGCTTGAGTCCGAAGTCGACGATCAGCAGGTCGCGCTTGAACGTGTTCTTGGCCACGCGGAACTTGAGCTTGAGAATCCACGTTTCGCCGGTGATGGCGTGGAAGAACCAGCCGTCGCTCTTGCGCTCGGCGGCGACTTCGACGACGCTCCGCTCGTTCCAACTCGTGTCGCTGAAACTTCCCAACTCATGAATCTTATCGACGACGGTGGCCAGCGCGCGGCCTTCCCAGTGAACTGGCTTGCCCTTGCGGTCGACGGCTTCCTCCGTGTGCCAGCGACGGCCGTCGACTTCCCACGGCATCTTCGCCTCGCGGCCGACCTGGTTGATGTCCATGTCGCCCTGGCGGCGTTTCTCGGCGGCGTCAAAATCGTATTCGTGTCGTTCGATGTACGGCCCGGCGGCGAGCACCGGGGCGAGCACTTCGCCCGTGTGGCTGCGGAGCGGGAGCAGGGACTGGGAACTGGCGGCTGGGGGCTGGGGATCGTCAGCTTTGGCCGACTTCTTGCGGCGCGGGGCTTTCTTTGGTTTGGCGTCGCGTTTCCATGTAAGGCTGTGGGCGACGATGTCTTCCGGCGTGCCGACCGCCACGACTTGCCCGCCGTCGTCGCCGGCTTCGGGACCAATCTCGATGATCCAGTCGGCCGTCTTGAGCACGTCGAGATTGTGTTCGATCACCACGACGGTATTTCCGAGATCGACCAGTCGGTTGAGCACGTCGAGCAGCTTTGCCAAGTCCTCGAAGTGCAGGCCCGTCGTCGGCTCGTCGAGTAGGTACAGCGTACGCCCCGTGTCCGGCCTCGCCAGTTCCGCCGCCAGCTTGACGCGCTGCGCCTCGCCGCCCGAAAGCGTCGGCGCAGGCTGGCCGAGCTTCACGTAATCCAAACCCACGTCGCACAACAATTGCAGCGTGTGACGAATCTTTGGAATGTGCTCGAACAGCTTCACCGCCCGGCCGCACGACATATCGAGCACGTCGGCGATCGACTGCCCGTGAAAACGGACGGCCAGCGTCTCTTCGTTATACCGCCGGCCGCGACACGCTTCGCACTCGACCCACACGTCCGGCAAAAAGTGCATCTCGATCTTCTTCTGTCCGTTGCCTTCGCACGCCTCGCACCGTCCGCCGGGCACGTTGAAACTGAACCGCCGCGCCGTAAACCCGCGCACCTTCGCGTCGGGCAGTTGCGCGAACAACTGCCGGATCAACTCGAACACGCCGGTATACGTCGCCGGATTCGACGAGGGCGAATTGCCCAGCGCCTGTTGGTCGACGCGGATCACCTTGTTGATATGCTCGAGACCGCGAATCGCATCGTGCGGTCCCGGCGTCGTCGCGGCCCGATGCAGCTTGCGGGCCAGTGCGGCGTAGAGCACGTCCTCGATCAGCGAGCTTTTGCCGCTCCCAGAAACGCCGGCCACCGCCGTAAGCGTGCCGAGCGGAATCTCGACGTTGACGTCGCGCAGGTTGTTATGACGAGCGCCGAGGATTTGCAGCGAATCCGTGCTGGAGACGACGGGCTGCGGCTTTGAAGATTTCGACTTGGCTCGCGACGTCTTAGCCGTCGTCTTCGCTTTGCCGTTTACGCTTCGTTTGGTCAGCGATGTTGGTGCAACCGAACCGACGCGGCGATTCTTCGGGATGCCGATGGCCTTCGTGCCGGCGATGTAGGGGCCGGTGACGGAGGTGGTCACTTTGGCGACCTCCGCCGGCGAGCCGCTGGCGACGATCTCACCGCCGAATTCACCCGCCTTGGGACCGAAGTCCAACAGCGCGTCGGCCGCGGCGATCACTTCGCGGTCGTGCTCGACAACCAACAGCGTATTGCCGAGGTCGCGGAGCTTCCGCATGGCGTCGAGCAAGCGGCGATTGTCCCGCGGATGCAAACCGATTGTCGGCTCGTCGAGTACGTACAACACGCCGCACAAGCCGCTACCGACTTGCGCCGCCAAGCGAATCCGCTGCGCCTCGCCGCCGGAAAGCGTCGGCGTCGGCCGGCCGAGCGTGAGGTACTCGAGTCCCACGTCGACCAGAAACGTCACGCGGTTGCTCACTTCGCGCAACACTTCGCCGGCGATCTTTCGCTCGCGCGGCGCGAGCTTCCATGCGCTGACTTCCTCGATCAGCTTGCCGAGCGGAATGCGGCACGTCTCGTCGATGCTCCGGTCGCGAAACCGCACCGCCGCCGCATCGTCGCGCAGCCGGCTGCCGCCGCACATCGAGCATTCCACTTCGCCGACGAGATGCTCCAGCCGCGACCGCAAGCCGGGCGAAAGCCGCGACGCCTCTTCCAGCGCCGGATACAACCCCTTGTATTGAAAGCGAAACACGGGGGCCACGTTGTCGACAGCCGACTTGCCCGCCGGATAGACGCCGATCCACTCGCCTTCGAGACCGTGCAGGATGATCCGCCGCTGCCGTGCGGAAAGCTGATCGAACGGCCGATCGAGCGGCAACGCGGCATGCGCGGCCAATGCCCGCACCAATGCTTCGGCGACCGGATGTCCAAACTGCGGCCAAATGGCAATCGCCCCTTCGGCCAGCGTCATCTTCGAGCTTTTCAGCAATGCCGCCGGATTCGCCCCCGTTTGCGTTCCCAAGCCCTGACACGAATCGCACCAGCCAATCGAACTATTGAACGAGAAATGATGCGGCGTAAGCGGCTCGAAGCTTCGCCCACAATGGTCGCAGGCGTAGTGCTGGCTGTGCGTCTTCACTTGCCAGCGCGGCTCCGGCACGTTGTCCTGGGAGAAAACGAGATTGACGACGCCCTTGCCCAGCGCGAGTGCGTTCTCAACGCTGCCGGCGATCCGCGACCGAGCACCACCGTCGATAACGATGCGGTCGACGACCACTTCCACGTCGTGCTTGCGGCGGCGGTCAATCGTCGGCGCGGTGTCGAGCGAATGGGTCTGGCCGTCGACGCGAACGCGGGCATAACCATCGGCCCGCAAGTCTTCCCACAACGTTTCGTACTTCTCGCCGACTTGAATATCGACCGGCGCGCACAGCAAGGCCCGCGTGCCGGCCGGTTCGGCGACGATCTTGTCGATGATCTCGTCGGCCGACTGCGTGCCGATCGGAATGTCGCAATCCGGACAGTACGGCTCGCCCAGCCGCGCGAAAAGAATCCGCAGATAGTCGTAAACCTCCGTCACCGTGCCGACCGTCGAGCGGGGCGTGTGCCCCATGTTCTTCTGCTCGATGGCAATCGCCGGCGAAAGGCCTTCGATATGATCGACCTGCGGCTTCTGCATCTGGCCCACGAACTGCCGGGCGTACGACGATAGACTCTCGACGTACCGCCGCTGCCCCTCGGCGTAGATCGTGTCCATCGCCAGCGACGTTTTGCCCGATCCGCTCATCCCGCAGCAGACGGTCATCGCGTCGCGCGGAATCGTAACGTCGATGCTCTTCAGGTTGTGTTGGCGGGCACCCCGAACTGTCAGCATTTGGAGGGATTCGGGATTCGGGGTGCGGGATTCGGAGTTACCGCTGCGCGCCTTGTCCTTGTCGCCGCTGCCGTCCAATGTTTTTCGTAGCGACCGGCCCGTGTACGATTCTTCGACCTTGGCAATTTCTTCCGGCGTGCCGGTGGCGATGATCCGGCCGCCGCCTGCGCCGCCTTCGGGACCGAGGTCGATGAGCCAGTCGGCCGTCTTGATAACGTCGAGGTTGTGCTCGACGACGATTACCGTGTTGCCGGCTTCGACGAAGTTGTGTAGCACCCGCAGCAGCATCTCGATATCGGCGAAGTGCAAGCCGGTCGTCGGCTCATCGAGCAAGTACATCGTCTTGCCGGTGCTTTTCTTAACCAATTCGCGGGCCAGCTTCACTCGCTGCGCCTCGCCACCGGAAAGCGTCGGCGACGGCTGGCCGAGTTTGAGATAGTCCAATCCCACGTCGTGCAGCGTTTGTAGCTTGTGTCGTACCGATGGCACGTTCTGGAAGTGTTCGAGGGCCTGTTGCACGTCCATTTCCAGGACGTCGGAAATCGACTTGCCCTTGAAGTGAACTTGCAGCGTCTCGCGATTGAACCGCATTCCTTCGCAGACCGGACACGTCACCCACACGTCGGCCAGGAAGTCCATCTCCAGTTTGTTCGATCCGTTCCCTTCGCAGGCCTCGCAGCGACCGCCGGCGACGTTGAAGCTGAACCGGCCCGGCTTGTAGCCCCGCTGCTTCGACTGCGGCAGTTGCACGTAAAGATCGCGAATATCGTCGAACAGCTTGATGTACGTGCTGGGATTCGACCGCGGCGTGCGGCCGATCGGCGACTGGTCGATGGCGATCAGCTTGTCGAGATGCTCGATGCCGTCGATTCGCTCGAACGCGCCGGGCTGTCCGTCGCCACGGTTGAGATCGCGATGCAGAGCCTCGACGAGAATATCGTTGACCAGCGAACTCTTGCCGCTGCCGGAAACGCCGGTCACACAGACGAAGCAGCCCAGCGGGATTTCGGCGTCGACGTTCTTGAGATTGTTGTGCCGCGCGCCGATGACGTGAAGCGACTTGCCGTTGCGCTCGCGCCGCACGCTGGGAATCTCGATCCGCCGCTCGCCGGTGAGGTATTTCGCCGTCAAGCTTTTCTTCGCGTCGCGAACGTCGTCGAGCGTGCCGCTGGCCACCACTTCGCCGCCGCGCACTCCGGGACCGGGACCGAAGTCGATCAGATAATCGGCGGCCCGCATCGTGTCTTCGTCGTGTTCGACGACGACGACCGTGTTGCCCAAGTCGCGAAGCTGACGCAGCGTACCCAGCAGCCGGTCGTTGTCCCTCGGATGCAATCCGATCGACGGTTCGTCGAGAATGTAAAGCACGCCGACTAGGCCGCAGCCGATCTGCCCCGCCAGTCGAATTCGCTGCGACTCGCCGCCTGATAGCGTCGGCGCGGTGCGATTGAGCGTGAGGTATTCCAGGCCAACGTTGATCAGAAAGCCCAATCGTCCGCGAATCTCTTTGAGCGCTTCTTCGGCGATCTTGGCCCGCGTGGCGTCGAGTTCGATCTCGGCGAAGAATGCCGCCGCCTCGCTGATCGCCATGCCGCAGACTTCGGGCAACGTACGCGGCGGCTTCTCGGTGAACGACGCATGCCGCGACGTAAGCCGCACGTTGCGAGCCTGCGCATTAAGCCGCTCGCCGTGGCATTCCGGGCAACCCACCACGCTCATGTATTTTTCCAACTGCCGGCGCTGCATTTTGCTGCCAGTGCTGCCGTGCTTCTCCATCAGCTCGGGAATCAGCCCGCCGAACGTGCCGCCCCACATCATCGGCGAGTTGCCCTTGCGCCACGTGAACGTGATGTGCTCGTCGGCGGTTCCCCACAGCCAGATATCGCGATGCAGTTGGTCAAGATCGCGCCACGGCGTGTCGAGCAGCGTGCCTTCCTCGAGTTCGAGCTTGCGCTCCATCGTTTCGGCGACGCCGTCGTAGATGTGCCGCTTCCAACGGCCCATGTCGTCCCACGCACCGAGCAGCGCGAACGCTCCCTTGCGCATCGACAGCTTCTCGTTCGGCACCAGCAGCGCCGGGTCGAAGCTAAAGAACTCGCCCAGCCCGTCGCACTTCTTGCACATCCCTTGCGGGCTGTTGAAGCTGAACAACTGCGGACTCGGCGGCTCGAACGACAGACCGCAGTGCGTGCAGGCGTAGTGGGCGGAAAGAGCTAAGTCGGGGGTTGGGGGCTGGGGGCTGGGGGCTGGGGATTCGGGATTGGCAGCGCCGCGCTTCTTACGGCGCTTCGGAGCGGGGGCTACCGATTCGTTTACCTCTGCCGGCGCGGCTTCTTCTTCAACCGCGACGATCAGATTGCCATCGCCCAGCTTGAGCGCCAATTCCACGGCCTCGGCCAGTCGTCCTCGTGCATCGCGGCCGGCGGTTAGCCGATCGACGACCACCTCAATGTTGTGCCGCATCTGGCGGTCGAGCTGCAGATCATCCGTCAACTGCACGATGTTGCCGTCCACCCGCGCGCGCACGAATCCCTGCTTGAGCATGTCCGCAAATAGATCGCGATACTCGCCCTTCTGTCCGCGAATCAGCGGCGCCAGCACAGCATACCGCGTTCCTTCCGCCAGTTCGCCGATGCGCGCGATGATTTGATCGGCCGTTTGCGCGGTGATTTCGCGGCTGCACGACGGACAGTGCCCCGTTCCCGTTCGCGCGTAAAGCACGCGGAGGTAATCGTAGATCTCCGTGATCGTGCCGACCGTCGACCGCGGATTCTGTCCCGAGGTCTTCTGCGAAATCGAAATCGACGGACTTAGACCCGAAATCAGATCGACGTCCGGCTTGGGCATCTGACCGAGGAACTGCCGCGCGAAACTCGACAGGCTTTCGACGTACCGCCGTTGACCTTCGGCGTAGAGCGTGTCGAACGCCAGCGAGCTCTTGCCGCTGCCCGACACGCCGGTCAGGCAGATCAGCTTGTTGCGAGGCAGAGAGACGTCGACGGACCGCAGGTTATGCTCCCGGGCCCCTTTGACAACGATATCGGCAACCGGCATGGGCGGGGGTCGTCCTTGGATGGCGAATCTAGCGGCAAACCCGGAATTCTACGGCACCTTGTTTCCGCGCTACAAGCCAGACGTTGTGGGTATTTGATGCCTCTTGCATGCCTGGACGCCAGCATTGCCTTCGCTAGCGTGCCTTAGGCCGCGAAAAACTTTTCACATTTTGCGAAAGTCGCCGCCGGAATTGGTCGATAAACGTCCCGCCACGGAGTTTTGCGACTCCGTTCGGCAATCGACAAGCCCGGGGGGGCGAACCGATGCGCAAAGGTTTCCGGCAATGTTTTCCCCCCGATCTTCGTTGATTCTGTCCGTGGCGACGCTCCTGGGCATAACGGCCCTTTGTGGAGCCGCTAATGCTCAACGCACCCCAAGCACTGCGGCCGCCGGCCAATGGCGAGCCGCGCGGCCCACCGCCGCTAGCGTTAGTCACAGCGACGAAAGCACCGCTCGCCGCCCCCGGCGCGATACGGCGGTTCAACCGACTGTCCACCGCGCGTCGCGCCAGCATGCCAGCACCAACCGCTCGCGGCCCACGACGTATTTGGAAGGCGAAAGTGCTAGCGGAACCGTCGTCGACGCCGAATACCTCGTCAATGGCGAATTCGTCAACGGCGGCGAATTCGTGACCGACGGCGAGTTCATCGTCGACGAAGGCGAGATGATCTACGGCGGCGAGAGCGAAATGTTCGCCTACGGCCGCCCCTGGCACTGGATGGACAACCTCTGGCTGTTCGGCGGGGTCGTCGGCTTCAAAGGCCCCATCGACCAGGGCATGAACGGCAACTTCGGCTTTCAGGAAGGCGTAAATTATGCGATTCCGCTTTCATACCATCGCTCGATCACCGCCCAAGTCGGTGCCCGCTTCACGCAGTCGAACTTCTCCGGCTCCGAAATGGACGACGAAACGCGGCACCAGTCGTTCTTCACCGCCGGCGTGTTCCGCCGCGTCGATCACGGCTGGCAACTCGGCGCCGCCTTCGATTGGCTCAAAGATGACTTCTATTCCGAACTCGACGTCCATCAACTTCGCGCGGAGCTAAGCTGGGTCTCGTCCTGCGGCAACGAATTCGGCGTAATGGCCGCCATCAGCACGGCCGACGATCAGCCCGAAGAGAACATGGCCGCGCCGGAAGAATTCTTTGAAGTCAACGATCAGTTCGCGGCATTCCTCCGCTTTCCGTTCGAGCGCGGCGGCGACGGGCGAATCTTCGCCGGGGCCACCAGCGACCGCGACGGCATTCTCGGCGCCGACCTGACCGTGCCGATCAACGCCCGTTGGTCGCTGCAAACCGCGGCCACGTACCTGATCCCGGAAGAAAGCAGCACCGCGAACGTCGGCGTCCCCGGCCACGTCGGCGAAACCTGGGGCCTGTCGATCGGCCTCGTCTGGTATCCCGGACATTGCCCGGTGGAAGGCTATAACCCGTTCCGCCCGCTGTTCAACGTCGCCGACAACACGTCGATGCTAATCGACCGCCGGGCGAACTGAGCGGGCGCTGGCGAATGGAGAACGGTTACTGAAAGTTGTAGTTCGGATTGTCCGGATCGAAATCCCCGTCCTTCAATCCCACGTTGAGCTTCAGCTTCATATACGTGTACTCTTCCAGCAGCACCGGCTGTCCGCCTTCCTTCTGCGGCCAGTCGTACGATTCGTAGCGAATCGGAATCTGCAACTCGTCGTCGATATAGATCCGCGCCAGGTGGAACCGAAAGTTCTTTCTTGGCGTTGGGTGTATCACCTGGATGCACGTGCAAACGCGGTCCTGCACTTTCGCCCCTTTGAAGAACTTCACTTCGCATTCGCCGAACTGGCTGTCGTGCTCGCCGACTTCGACCAACTCTCGCGTCAGGTTGCGGATGCCGGCTTTCGTGATCGGGTAGCGCTGTCCGCTCATCACCAACGGACTCATCGGGTCCAGATAGACGCGCTTGAGCAGCCGTCCCTTGAAACCGCTGTCGTGGCCAATCAGCTTGCCGTCGTTCTCGCCGTCGACGTAAATCGCTTCGCGCCCTTTGGCGGCATCAGGCGCGAGAAAGTACATATAAACGCTGAACGGCTTGTTCCGCACTTTCATATGCACGTACTGATGCTCGCCCAACTTGCCGTCGATCCGCTCCCGCTTCACCATCAAGCACTCGTAGTCCGCGATCGTCCGGTCCATCCGATCCAGCCCTTCGCGGGCCATCTTCAACACCGGGGCCAGCGGATGCTCCGTTGGCGCGGCGACCGCTTGAACGGGCACGACTTGAGCGCGTGGAGTATCCGCCGGTGCCCTCTGCACGGGGTCGGCCTGCACGGGCGTAGAACGCTCCGCAACGGCCCGCTCCACCGGTCGCGCCTCGATCGCTGGCGATTGTGGCACGGGCGATTGTGGGGCGTCGGTCCGTTCGGAAGCTCGATAAACCGGTTCGCGTAGCCGATCGCGCGAAATCACGCCGTCGTTCGATTCGGCCCGTTCGCCATATTGCTGCGCCCGTGTGGCCGTCGCGTCGAAACTCGTCAAGCAACAGCCAAACCCAATCGCCGCCAGCAGCCGCAGATGTCGCCGCGTCATCGCCGAACCTCCCTGATAACTTGAGCAAGCCAGCGAAGATCGGCCGGCGGCGCAGTCTACGCGCCACGTCAAATCCGTTCTTCCCTGAACGTCGATTTCCTGAACGCCGTGTACCAAATACGCCAATCGCTGCAACATCCGCGCCAAACGAAGCAGCGCGGCTCGTCGCCAAGGCGTCGACGGATACGCAAACGCCTATGCCATTGAGATTTACGGCGTCGTCGCGAATCTCGCTGCGCCGCCAAGCGCAGAGGGCCGTCGTTGGTAAGTATCGCCCCGCGCGTTGGTCAGAATTACAATACCCGATTCCATCCGCTCTGCTTGCCCAATACAAAAGGCCGACCATCAGCCGGCACGAATGCGTCGCAGGTCGGCATCCACCAACGTCCAACATCCGCCGGTCCAACTTCCGCCCACCCAACTCTTACCGACCCATCCTCCGCCCATGCAAGCATCCATCGAAACCATCACCAGCAAGCTCTTCGAGGA
>JAJDEG010000590.1 GCA_029259895.1 Planctomycetota bacterium | reverse complement strand
GCGCGATTGCGGATCGTCGAGCAGCGTCGGCAATGCCTTTGTCGCCGCTGGCAGGCTCGCCAACGTGATCGCCCGGGGGATCGGCTGCGCCCGCCGTGAGATGTAGCTTTCGATGAGTTGCGTGATCGCGTCCATGCCGCAATTTACCGTGACCTCGCGGGGGCAATGCACGGCCAACTCTGGATCGACGAGTACGACGCGCGGCACCATCGCGTCGCTGCGGAGGCTTTTTTTGAACTTCGGGTCGTAGGACGAGATGACCGCGTTTTTCGTCGCCTCGCTGCCGGTGCCGGCGGTCGTGGGCATGGCGAGCATGGGCAGCGGCTCACGATCGATCGCCAGCCCTCGCCCTACGCCTTCGAGAAAATCGACGACGGAGTTTCCGTTCACATTCGTTGCCAGTGCCGCCACGGCCTTGGCTAGATCGATCGCCGAACCGCCGCCCAGCCCGACGACGAAATCGCCGTCGCGCAGCGGCAATTCGGCGAGTTTGGCCACCGTGGCATCGACATCGGCTACTTCCGGCTCGTGCCGAATCGTCGTTAGCAAGCACGCGTCGACGTCGGCCGCTTTTAGCGACGCGGAAAGCTCATCGACGACGCCGCGCTCGACGAGTGTCTTCGAACCGCAGACGATGATCGCGCGTTGGCCGAGTGTGGCGCCGAGCGCGCCCGCGTCGCTACGCCGGCCCCAGCCAAATTCGATCCGCTGTGGTGCAAGAAATGAATAATTCATCGGCCCGCAAAACTTAGGTCGCGATTGGTCGCGCAAATACGCAAGTAAATGAACCGCCGAGGCGCGGAGACGCAGAGTTCGCGCCGTTGACGTTGACGGGCATTTCTCTGCGTCTCCGCGCCTCGGCGGTTCATTCTCCGTGTGTTTGCGGAGAACGGAAGCCCTGTGTCATCGGCGTCGAAAGAACGAGATCGACCACTTACTATAACGTCCGATTCTCCATCAGACAGCCGCACAGTTGCTCGTACATCTTGTGTAGCGACGGCCGATCGGGGCTGGAGCCTAGCGCCGCCATCATTCGCCGAGCTAGTGGGCCGCGGTCGAGAATCGACGTCAGCGCCGAGCGTTCCGCCGCCGCCAGACTCTCCACGACGCTCAATTCCGCCACTAGCCGCCGCCAAAGCTCGCCCGCCGTTATCGATTCGCCGTCACTCGTCGCCACGCCGAACCGTCGCAGATAATCAGCGTCGCGAATCACCGCCGCGTCCGCGTCGCGAATCGTCGCGTGCAGCACATTTACCAGCGGCTCGCTCGCCATCGCCATTTGCTCGGCCGTGCTCGACCATTTTTCGTTGACGAGTGCCTTGAGCGTCTCGGCGATCACGGTGACGATTGCCATATCCGCCGCCGGACATTCCTGAATGTCGAGGACGCGAATCTCGATCGCCTGCCGATCCCAACGGGCGATCGCTCCGCGCGAGTTTAGCCACTCGTGCTGAAGTATCCCCTGCGGATCGTGCGGCGCGATGTCGCGATACATCCGGGCGAAGATTTGCTCTTCGTAATCCCGCCGCGTGAACACCGCTTCGGGAATCACATCCCCGCTCACCGACGGCACGCGCCGCGCGTTGGTCCGATAGACGTCCAGCCGGTTGTCTAGCGTGCCTGTCGCGCGGCCGTCCATCACCGGCGAACTGGCCGCCAGCGCAGGCAGTATCGGCAAGATCAACCGAATCGCCGCATGCAGCCGCCCGAACTCTGCGTCGTCGGCAAACGGCAGATTCAGATGGACGCTCTGCAAATTCGCCCAGCCGTGCCCTTTGCAGTCGAACACGCGATCGAACGCGGCATAGACCGGCCCATAATCGTGCGGCCAGAGCCGCATCTCCCGGTGCGGGTCCATCCAGGGATGCATCGCGCCTGGCATCAAGCGGCAGCCCATCGGCCGGAGCACATCGGAAACTTGCCGCACGTGCCGATGAAAGGCGTCGGAGAGCGGCGCGAGCGAAGACGCCGGCAGCGTTGTCTTCAGTTCGATGACATGCGACGCCAGCTCGTTCGACCAACTGATGTCGGGCGTTTCGTACTCGCCGGTGATTTCGCCGACGACGGCGCGAAAGACTTCATCGGCGATGGGGCGGACGTCGAGCGACTGGGCGTCGACGATCATGTATTCGAGTTCGACGCCGTAGGCTTTGAACAACGCCAGCGGTGCCGACTTCGTTTCGATGTTGGCCATAGAAGTATCTGCGCAATTGCTTTCCGTTGTCGTAGGTTAGGCATCTCGTGCCGGAAGAATTGCGGCGGACAATGTACCGCCGAATTACGCGGCGAATAACGCAAAGTCGCGTCTATTGGCGAGTCCGTCAGGCACGGGGGTGCCTGACCTACGGTCGCTTACCAACAACTCTTCATGCGTTCGCATTCCGTGGAAGCTTCCTTCTTCTCGTCGTCGTCAACCATGTGAAGGTGCGTCTGCTGAATAACGACGACATGCGTTTCATACGTTCGTTCGCGTGACGCCTTTGCTGAATCCCATTCCGCCGACCGCAAGCAGACCGTGCATCTGTGCTTGGTGCGGCGAATTTGGGCCAAGCCGATAAGCGGAAACTCGCGAGGCGGATCGATAGTCGCCGAGATTCTCTCCACGTCAATGTGTCGGACTTGGGATTCAAGGTCGTCCAGCGACACCACTCCAGGCGTTACGTCGCTCTCACTCAAGAAACGCAGCACCTCGCTCGTCGACGGCTCTTGGTCGGAGGCCGTCGGGCCGCCCGGCGGTTGAGGCGGCAGAACCCGTGCGCGATCGTAGGCTTCACGCTTCGATTGCCGCGTCGACTCGTCGCCAGCCTTCTCACGCCCTTCCGCGTTCTTCCAAAGCGGGGAAACCGGAATCGGATAAACCAATGTTCGTCCGTCCGATGCGGCGTCCTCGGTACCTTGGGCCAATGATGTACGCGGCATGAGCACGACCCATAAGACAACGATGCACAATCCCCCTCGCGAACATCTAATGCACTTACAAAGTTCTCTCATCACCGCAATTCCTTTTGCCGAGCCAAGTCCGTCAGGCACGGGGGTGCCTGACCTACGGTCGGTGCGAGTGGCTTGGTTTTGAGTGGAAAACGGGTTGGGGATTTGGTAGGCTGTTGGCGGTAATGCGACGTTTTGAGTTTCGGAATATTGCCGCTTGTTGCTTGTCCGTTTGCGGGGCGGGTGACTTGGCGGCGAGTCGGGAGACGGTTTGCGCCTTGCATGCTCGACGACGACTGGTCGCACCGCTCGGAAGAGGGAATTTGTGAGCATTACTCGCGTTTTTTGCGGGGAATAAATGGTGTTTTCTGTTTTTGTGTTGACTGGTCGTTGTTAATTGGGCGTTGAGGCACGGGAGTCGCCGTCCGCTTTGGTGCGGAGGCTCGCTTGGCCGCTCAAGCAATTCGCACGCCCGCCTTGCGTTGCTCGATCCGCAACAAAAACACTTCCATCACGCGGCGATATAACTCGTCTTTGATCACTGCGTCTTCCACGCCGGCGTCGAGGTTCGGATTGTCGTTCACCTCGATGACGTAGAACCTATCGTTCGACTGCTTCACGTCGACTCCGTACAGCCCGTCGCCGATCAGATTCGCCGCCCGCAGCGCCGCCCGCACGGCCTTCGCCGGCGCGATTTCTACCGGCACAGTCTCGCACTTTCCAAATTCCGACCCGCCCGACCCGTCGCGTTTGACGATCTGCCAATGCTTTGGCGCCATGAAGTATTTGCAGGCGTATAGCGGCCGCCCGGCAAGAATCCCGATTCGCCAATCGAACGTCGTCGGGACGAATTCCTGCGCCACGACGAGATCGGAGTCTTCCAACAGTTCCTTGAGCTTCGCTTGCAGCTCTTCCTCCGTTTCGGCCTTCACGACGCCCAGCGAAAACGCGCTGTCCGGCTTTTTTAGGACACATGGCAAGCCGAGTTCGCCGGCGACTTGATCGACGTTCCCCTTATGCACGACCATCGACCGCGGCATCGGAATGTTTTTCAGCCCCAGCGATTCGGCCAAGTAGACTTTGTTCGAACACCGCACGATCGACTGCGGATCGTCAATCACTACCAACCCTTCGGTCGCGGCCCGACGAGCAAAACGGTACGTGTGATGGTTCACCGCTGTCGTTTCGCGAATGAACAGCGCGTCGAACTCGGCGATGCGGCCGTAGTCGTCCTTGCCGATGAACTCGGCGTCCATGCCCATCGATTCCGCCGCCTTGACGAACTTCTTCAGGGCCTTTTCGTCGCTGGGCGCGTTTTTTTCCTCCGGATTGACCAGAATCGCCATGTCGTAGCGCGCCTGCGCCCGCCGCTTCACTCGCGTCCGCCGCCCGGCAAAGTGCTCGCTGGCGACGTCGACGACGAACGGCCAGTGCGACTGCGACACGTCGGCCGCCGAGATCGTGGCCACGCTCCGCAGCACCCACTTGCCGTTCTTCACGAAATGCGCCCGCAGCATCGGCGATTGAAACAGATTGAACAGATGCAGGCACAAACGGTCGTACCGGCGGGCCATGTTGCGGCCGAAGTAAATGCTCAGCGTGAACTTGTCCCGCTGAATCGGCGCCAGACCCTTCTGAATCATCTCGTCCAGGTCTTCCGACACCAGCCGAATGATGGCCTGGCTCTTCATGTCCTGAATCGTCGTGATGCTCGGCAGCGGCTTGTGTCCTCGCGCCTCGGCCAGCAGCGACACGTAATAGCCTGAGCTTTGATAGCGATAGCTCTTGCACATATTGAACAGCTTCACGCCGCGCATTTCGCTGTATTCGCTGCGCGTCAGATAGCTGCGGGCGTCGACCACCTGAACGTTTGGAATCTCGACGGGCCAGGCCTTGGGGTCGTTGGCCACGATAAGCACGGGCACGGCAGTTACCTCTTGCGCGGTTTGCGCGGTTGAATGACCAGCAAGTTTGCGTCCTCAGTCAAAATGCCCAACAGAATGGCGTTGATCGCTCGATCGACGCCCACCGAGTAAAGTTGCCCAGGCGCATGCGGATTTTCCTGATATGGATCGGCGACGTGAACTTGTTTGCTCGCGCGGTCGTACCCGCACAGGACGACAAAGTGCCCCGCCGGCACGCCGCGGATATCATCGTCGTCCCACTCGGGTCCAAACTCGCGTGCCTCGCCATACAAGTACGTCGCGCTCAGCCCGGTGAGGATCGGAATCGACTTGTTCAGATATTCGCGTATCAAATTCCGCGACAGATCGCGCATCCGAATCTCGCCGCCGAGCGAGAGGAACTCCAAATATCCTTCGCTGGCGATTTGCAGCTTCGGCATCTCCTTGGCCGCCATCTGCGCAGCGAGCTTTTCGGCCAGGGGCTGCGGCTTCGGATGAAACCACGTCGGATCGAACATCTGAAGATTGTACGTGTAGATCGCCGCGTCGTATCCGCGCCGCAGGGCATGGCAACCGAGCAACACGGCCAGCGTCCCGCCCTCGGCCAGTTTGTCGCACTCGGCGATTACCTGCGAGAGCGGCATCTGGTCGCCGAAATAGCCATACACGGCATGCAGGCAAGTCGGCCCGCAGGTCTCGCTGTCCGGCTGCGGCAGAATTTCAAACGCCAGTCGCGTATCCATCGCTGTCCAAATACTTAGAGCGCGATCCTCGCGCAAGGCCAATCGTGCAAAGCGGAATCCCAAGGTCCAGAAGCCGACGCGCGGGTATTCTAGGGCCCCGCCGCAACTTGGGAAACGGCAACTCCGCGGTTAAGCAATCGGCGCGGATTCGCCGCCGCTAGACACTCAAACCGCCGAACCGCCGATCCCGCCGAGCAAAGTCTCTGATCGCCGCGTGCAAATCCGCCTCGTTAAATTCCGGCCAGCAATGCTCCGTCACCCAAATCTCCGCGTAGCTGATCTGCCACAGCAGGAAATTGCTGATCCGCATCTCGCCGGCCGTGCGGACGAGCAAATCCGGCTCCGGCATGCCCGCCGTGTAGAGATGGTCGGCGATCGATTGTTCCGTCAGCGTCGCCGGGTCGAGCTTCCCTTCGCGGGCCTCCTCGGCGATCCGTTTCACGGCATCGAGCAACTCCGCCCGCCCGCCGTAGTTAATGGCCAGACACAACCGCGTGCCCGTGTTCGTCGCGCTCAACTCGATCGTCTTATCGATCTCCCTGAGCGTCGCCGGCGGCAGTCCGTCGCGGCGGCCGATCACCGCGACGCGGATGTTTTCGTCCATGATCGTCTTGCGCTCCTCGATCATGTACTGTTCGAGCAGATGCATCAGGAAGTCCAACTCGTGCGGCGGCCGCTTCCAGTTCTCGCTCGACAGACAATAGAGCGTCAACTGCTCGATCTTCAGCCGCGCCGCTTCCTCGACGGTTCGGCGCACGCTCGCCACGCCGCGGCGGTGCCCTTCGATCCGCGGCAAGCCCTGCCGCTCGGCCCAGCGGCCGTTGCCGTCCATGATGATGGCGATGTGCCGCGGCCGGCGCTCGGTCGGCACGTCGGCAAGGCGGTCGGTCATCGAGACGTCACCACGCGACATAACGGGTTTGCGGCCAATGCCGCGGATATTCCGGTCCTGAGAAGATTCTTTGCAACGATGGAAACCGGAAGTAACGGAAAAAAGTGCGGCCGATTCGATCGACGGGGAGAAACGAATTCTCCGTGCCTCCGTGTTTTCGCGTTTCAGTGGCTCAGTGTTTCAATCGGATTCGCCCAAGCGTTGATTGTGGCCAACGGCCGCTCTAAGTCCTCTGCGATAAGAATCTAAACGAAACCACCGTAACAACGCCGACTAGACCCCGATTTCATTTAACCAAAAGCGCCGACTGCGCCGAAAACATCGTCTGCATACGATCCGGCCCCACGGAAACCACTTCGACCGGCCGGCCGACGAGCTGGCTCAACCGTTCCAAATATGCCCGGGCATTGGCCGGCAAGTCCTCGATTCGCTTGACGTCGGTGATCTCCTCTCGCCATCCGGCGAGCGTTTCGTAAACCGGCTTCACTCGCCGCAAATCGTCGACGTGACTGGGAAAGTTGGCCGTCCGCTGGCCGTCGATTTCGTACGCCGTGCAAACCTGAATCTCGTCCAACTCGCTGAGCACGTCTAGTAGCATCACCGCCAGTGTATCGACCCCGCTTAGCCGCGCCGTATATCGTGCCGCCACTGCATCGAACCACCCACACCGCCGCGGTCGCTTCGTCACCGTGCCGAACTCGTTCCCCCGCTCGCGAATGTGTTGCCCCGTGTCGTTTTCCTGCTCGGTCGGAAACGGTCCGCCGCCGACGCGCGTGCAATACGCCTTCACCACGCCGAGCGCACGATTGACGTATCGCGGCGGCACGCCTGCCCCGGCACATACGCCGACGCCGCTGCTGTTGCTGCTCGTCACGAACGGAAACGTGCCGTGGTCGACGTCGAGCAGTGCCCCTTGCGCACCCTCGAACAAGACGCGTCGTCCGGCTTCGAGCGCATCGAGCAACACCGTCGTCGTGTCCATAACGTGCGGCCGCAACCGCTCGGCGAAACCGCGATACTCGGCCAGAATCTTCCCCGCGTCCAACTCCGCCACGTCCGCCAGCCCAGCCAGCATTTGCCGCTTCGTGGCCACGATCCGCTCGACGCGCTGGCCGATCGAATCGCGATACAAATCGCCGAGCCGAATCGCGTACGATCGCCCGACCTTGTCGCGGTAACACGGCCCAATGCCGCGCTGCGTCGTGCCGATGCTCTCGCCGTCGGCCGTTCCCTCGTTCATCGCCCGGTCTTCGATGAAGTGCCAGGGAAAGATGACGTGCGCCCGGTCGCTAATCGCCAGATTCGCGTCGATCTTGATGCCCCGCCCGACCAGAGAGTCAATTTCTTGAATCAGCGACGGCGGATTGATCACGACGCCGCCGGCGATCACGCATTGCACGCGGGGGTTGAAGATTCCGCTGGGGATCAGCGACAGCTTATACTTCTCGCCGCCGGCCACCACGGTATGCCCCGCGTTCGCGCCTCCTTGATAGCGGACGACGAAATCGTGCCGCTCGGTCAGCAGATCGACCAGCTTCCCCTTGGCTTCGTCGCCCCATTGCAGACCGATAACGCACATACCTGGCACGAATCACCTCGCGAGCGTGGGCGGAGGCGAACGTAACATCGCCCCGCCAGTGGAGTCGCCAAACAGAATGAACGCGGTTCGGCGGCGAGCCCAAACCCAATACTTGTACGTCGGACGACAGGACGCCGTCAAGACATGCCCCACCAGTGGAGGTACACGCTCGCGCCGTCCTCAACCGACTCCGCCGACGATCGACGGCCGGTTTTGCCCGCGATCAATCGATCGCCGGGCTTGCCGTTTCCTCGCTCGCCCCGCGTCGCGCAGCCTCGGCCGGGTCGACCGCTCGCCGCCTCGCCCGCAGCCGCTGTGAAGCGATATCTCGCAAAGCGTGTTCGCTCGCCGAATCGCCGCGAGTTCGTGCATCGACGTCGAGCGTTGACGCCTGTTCGCCGCGAAGTGCCCGCCGCGCCGCCGCAATGCGAACCCCGTCGCGGCCGTTCGCCGACAGCTCGTCCACGGCCCGATCGCGCGCCGCCAAGCGCGGGCCGGCATCTGCTACGATCGCCCCGGCGCTCGCCGCCGCCGGCGAAGGCGCAACCGATCCTAACACCGCCTGCAACCCGGCCAAGTCGGCCAAGTCCGTCACGCCATCGAGATTGATGTCCCCTCGCCCGCGATGCGAACCGGTCGCCCGCCCAAAATTCGCCGCCAACAGTGCCGCATCGGCACGATTCGTCGCACCGTCGCCGTTGAAATCGCCTGCCAAGGGCGTCGGATCGGCCTGTCCTGGCGAGCCGAGGTCGCGTGCGCTGCTCCGCCAATTGGTCGCCAGGTCGTAGTTGCCGTTCGTATCGAGGGCAACCAGCGAAAACCCGTCGCCGTCGGTTTCCTTATACCACTCGTCGTTGTAGGTGAACTTCTGAATCAATCCACCGGCAGCGTCGACGAGGGTGAGCGTCTCGCCGCCGTTGGCAAGCTGCTGCCCGCCGACGAATTGCCCCGCCGCCAATCGGATCGGCAACGTCGCATACGCCGCCTCGAACGCTACGCGATCGCGAGCGACGACGATGAACTCGCCCGGCAACAGCGTCGCCTCACTCGCGTCGAATGTAAACTCGATCCCCTGATCGTCTCCTACAAACCGCACGCCGGCGAGCGAAATCGTGTTCGCCGACGTATTCACCAACTCAATAAACTCCAACTCGTCGCCCGGTCCATCGGGGTTGTACATAATCTCCGTCACCCGTAGCGGCACGTTCACTGTAAACAACGTTTCGGAAATCGCGCTCCACGCGCCACTCGAAAGTGATCGCGAGCGAATCTGCAAGCTCTCGTCGAGCGTCAGCGCCCCCGTGTAGAGCGTCGCTGTCGGACTGATCGCCCCGCCGACAAGTCGCGGGTCGCTGCCGTCCGTCGTGTAATAAATCGGCGTCGCCGTCGGCGTCGTATCGACCTCGCGGGCGAGCAACTCCGCCCAAATTAGCATGTCGCTACTGGTGTTACCTGCGTTCAAGCCATGAATCGCCAGCACGTTTTGCCCCACCACGAGTTGACTGCGAAAGGCCGTGATGTCGAACGGCACGGGACTGCCAATGCTCGCCTCGCCGCCGGCCGTGGCGCCCGAATTCCAAGTCAGCGTCGCATCCGCCGGCGCGACCGCCGACGCCACTTTCGTCCCGTTGAGATACGCCACGAAGCCGTCGTCGTAAACCATCCGCAGCGTCAGGAAATCGAACGAATCGATTGCCGCCTGGTTGGGAATGTTAAACGGAATGCGCACGTAGACCGAAGTATTGCCGCCCGCCCCCGACATTTGCGACACGACGTTGATGTTGATCAAAGTCTCGTAGCCCGTTCCGGTTTCGTACCCAACGCCGTTCGTCCCGCTCAGCCACGTCTCGCCGTTGTCGCCCAGGAAATACGTCGGATCGCGCCAATCCGTTCCCAGCGCATCGTTCGTCGGCACGTACGCCGACACCTGCGTCGCCGCGTCGATCAGGGGCGTGTCGATGAACGTCACTTGATCCAACTGCTGCAGCGTAAGCGAATCGCCTGCCGTCACGTCGCCGCCATGTTGCGGCGAGCCTTCGACGAAGTATTCCGGTGCGCCGACCGCCGAGTACAGCCCGGCCGACTGCAAATGGCCCGTGAGAACGCTCGCCCGCTGCGGGAAATACGTCGTCAACAACCGGTTCCGCTCCGCCTGCCATTCCACGTCCCTCGTATATGGCGTCGCTCGCCTAGAGTCGCCCCACCGCGCCGACTC
Source organism: Planctomycetota bacterium (assembly GCA_029259895.1). GTDB lineage: Bacteria > Planctomycetota > Planctomycetia > Pirellulales > PLA5 > PLA5. Next base: position 1,554 of record JAJDEG010000590.1, on the reverse strand, counting down.
GGCGATGATCGCCCGCTCGATGCTCTGGGCGCGAGCTTCCCAAGTCGCCGCCGAGTTGGTCGGTGTCAGCGCCCCATCGTTGAACAAATGCTGATGAACACGATCGGCGTATCGCAACCGGAATTCGGCATGTTGGTTTAGCGCCTTGTAGAGCGTCCAGAAACTGCTCGGCGGATTCTGTCCACCGGCCAGCCCAGGGCTGTTGCAACCTTGGCAGATATGGATGTTGTCCGTCGCGTTCCACATGCTGTATTCCATGTCCCATACGAAGAAGCGGAATTTAGCATCTCCGACGCGGCTGCCGATGGCGCGTTGGTTGTTGCCGTCGAATGCCGTGATGCCGTCGCGGTTCGTGACGAACTGATTGAGGATCGCGTGATCGATGAAGTCCTCCATGTCGAGATACCGCTCGAGGTCGGCCAACTGGGCGTCGGTCGTCACACCGGCGGTGAGCGCGGCGTTGGCGATGGCGATCATCTCGTTGTAGCGGACGAGATCGCCATCGATCGCCTCGTTCGTGCTGGTGCGACGGTTGAGCGCGTCGTAATCCGCCTCTGTGCCGCCGAAATATTCCTCGCCCATGTTCGCGTCGGGCCGTTCCACCGGGTTGTACAAACCCCAGTACAAGCCGTTGAGGTACAGGTGGACCAGCGTTGCGTGGCCGTCGGTCTTGCCCATCTCGCGGGCCAAATCGCGGGCATAGGTATCGCGCAAATACTGCGATTCCGCCGGATTCTGCAATCCGGCCCATGCCCGGCCGCCTTGCTGCCGCAACACGATGCTGTCGAAGCGATCGACCGGCGCATCAGGAAACAGCGGATACTCCAGCTTCGACGGGCCATACTGGCTACGAAACTCCAAACGAAAACCGTGCTTGGGCGAGTTCGAGTGATGGCGCCAACTGAAACCGTGGATGCGAATGCCGGAGTCGCCCTGATACGACGCGCCGCTGGGGTCGATGATTTCGACCGACGTGGCTCGCTCCCACGCGCTGCCACGGTGGCTCGAGTTCGTGTAGATGCCGTTTTGAGCGCCGAACAGGTCGTCCGGGTCCATCACGATCGAAATCGTCGGAATGTCGCGCAGGCCCTGAAGGATTTCGGCGCTGTAGAGCGGACTATCGACGACGTCCGGGTCCATCTGGTAATCGGCGGCGATCGACGAGTTGGTCGGATCGGTCCACGTCGAAGGGAAACCGGCTGGGTTGGCCGGCTGACGGATTACGTCTTGGAGGAAGATATACGTCTGCGTATCGACGTTCGTTGGCTCGAAGCCCGTCTTGAAAGCCGCCGCCCGCAGCGTCGTGGTCGTGGTCACATGCACGGTCGCCACCGGCGGCGTCATCGCGTCGGCGGCTGGAACTTGCGTGCCGTTGGCGAGCGTCGGCGCGGAGCCGTTCGTCGTATACACGATTGTCGCGCCTGGCGTGGCCGACGAAATGTTCACATCGAACGCGGCATCGAAGAATCCCCGATCGACATCGAAGGACGTGTCCTTCACGAAGCCCGCCACGGTCGTGCCGTTTGGCTCGCCCGGCGTCGGCGTCGTCAAGAA
>JAJDEG010000589.1 GCA_029259895.1 Planctomycetota bacterium | reverse complement strand
GCGTATCGAATTGCTTCGCCTCGTCCGAAGAATCGATTTCCAACATCCTGCACAGCGCGGCGTTGAGATAGAGCGCACGCCCGTCGGGGTCGACCTGCCAGAAGCCGATCTCGCTGTTTTCCGTCAGTGCCTGAAACCGGCGCTGCTGCTCATCGACTTCCGCGCTGCGGGCCTTCGCCTCCGTAACATCCCACGATGCGCCAATGATGCGCATCGCACGACCGGTTGCGTCGCGATCCACGCGGCCGTCGTGACTGAGCCAGCGAACCGTCCCGTCGGGCCAAACGACCCGGCATTCCGAAACGTAGGCGCTGCCCTCGGCCAGCGCGCGACGCCCATCGGCGCGGACGCTCTGGCGGTCGTCGGGATGAACCATTTCACGCCACCGATCGGCGGACAACACCGAGTCGCCTTCGTCGAGCCCAAAGAGCCGGCATTGACCGAGCGAAACGTGGACTTCGTCCGTCGCGATGTCCCAATCCCAAACGCCGATTCCCGCCGACGCTTGCGCAAGTTCGAGCCACGCTTGGCTTGCCTGGGCGGCGGCTTCGGCGCGGCAACGTTCGGCGACCTCGGTGGCCAATTCGCGTGTCCGTTCGTCCACCTTATCCTCGACTTGCGCCGATCGACTTGCCAGCACGAGCGTAAACGCACCAATCACGGCCGCCGACAGCGTGGATCCGAGCAACAGCCACCATCGCTCTGTCGTAGCCCGCGGAACCGGATCCACGACGGTCGCCACGCGCACCGTCCACGATCGCCCAGCTGCGTCGATGTCCATCGTGTGCTCGACCATCGGTCGATCGGCTTGCTCCGGCGTCGCGATCAATTCGGCGATGGTCATGAGCGATTCGTTCTCGCCGATCGTCGCGAACATGCTCAGCGTAATCGGTCTTCCAACGATCGTGACGTCGCTCAGCACGCCCACCATCTCTTCCGTATTCTCTTCGATGGCCGAGGATAGCAAAGTTTCCGGGTCGAGCATGGCCGCCACGTAACCGCGCAGCGCTTCGCGCCGCGCTTCGACCGTCTGCGGGTCCGATCCATCGGCGTAAACGGGAAGCAGCGCCAAAATGCCGGGGATCGACCCCACCGAAGTGGCCAGAGAGACCGGCGAGGCGACGACCAATTCAGCGCGGTCGCGAGCGCGCTCGCCTGCCGCACGCCACGGAGCAACGGACAACACGTCGTAGCCATACCGTGCGAGAGTCTTATGTGTGGCCGACGCGAACCGCACCGGAAAATACTCATCCCGACGCCGCGAGATCGATACGCGATCGTCCACGCCGTGTTCGCGTATTTGAAAACCGGGAAGCTCCGCGGCGGCGACGTCGCGCTCGAATTCCGCCCGCCGCTTATCGTCGACCCGCGGCAACCAGCCGACGGCGAGCAGCGCCGGCCTTCGCTGAAGGTAGACGGATGCGAATTGATCGAACTCCGCCGCCGTGACTTCTTCGCTGGCGGCGAACAGTCCTCGCACGGCATACAGCGACTCGAAGGCGGTGCCAAATTGGTCGCGAATGTCGTCGCTAACGGCAAACGCTTGACGCTCGAAGTCGTTTTGCCAACGCAATCGTACTGCCGCCTGCATCTGCACGGTAATCACCATCACGACCGCAACGAATACGAAGAGTGGAAACCCGTAAGTTGCCAGCCGGCGAAAGCTGCGTTCGTTGGGCGCCGCGCACCACAACAGCAACACCGGCGCGATCAAGAACACGCCCGCGGCGTCGCCGGACCATGTCGTAATCCACGTCCACACAACGCGGTCGGCATCGATCAGCCCCGACGCGTAGATCGTGGTGGTTCCGATCGTCGCGTTGACGACGCAGCACAGACCGCCGGCCACTAGAATCAACTTGGCGATTTGCCAGTCGCTCGCGGGAAAGGCAAAGGGCACCCGCGGTCGACGCATTGCGTATGCTCCGGCCACGGCCTGCAATGTGACGCCGAGGCTTGCCGCGACGGCGACGAATCCGAGCGTTCGCGTCGGCAAGTCGGAATGGTGCTGGGAAAGCGACCACGCGGCTTCGACGAACTTCGCGGCGGCAATCGCCGGCCACAATCGCAACCCGCCGAGAACCAACCCCGCCAGCCCGACTCCGGCGGCGGGCCAAAACGGACTCCCCATCGTGCCGGCCGGCTGCAACAGCAATCCCAACTGGCTCGCCGCAAAGTACACGACGGCCAGCATCGCCAATCGCGACGAGTACGAGTATCGCCCGGTTGCGGCAATCTCGCCGCCGGCCTCGCCATTCGCGTTGGACGCGGCTTCGAGTTGAGAATGATGAGCGGACATGAAGCGAATTTGACGCGTGCGTTCGACGGAAACTCCAAAACTTCACCGGCGAAGACCACGTTCGACGAACGTGCGAAGCGCAAAGGCACCCGCCGAGCGACACGGTCGCTGCCCCACGCCCCAAGAAACCATGCCGTCCCGCCTATCGCGGCTACCTCTATCGTCGTGCGCCCTCGCCGCCGCGTCAATCGCAGCACGCTAAGCACGCAATTGCTCGCCAACGCGGAGTCGCGCGAGAACGCCGCGTCCTCATCGAGACCGCTTCTCGATGAGCTCGTCCCATTCGCCGGCCTCCGTGGCCGACAACAACTTGCGCAGCTCAGGATAGACCGAATTTGTAATGATCGTGCGCAATTTGACGTCGTTGTCGACTTCCGACGACGGCCAATGCCTCTTGAGGGCGACCAGCCGCTCCACCGCCGCCGCGCGATCGCCCCGATAGAAATGCACGGCGCACTGGCCGGCCACGCCAAATGCCTTGAGCTGCGGGTCGGCATCGAGGCCGGCGAGTTGATCGTACCACTTCAGCGCCTCCGCGTAGCGATCCTGGTTCAAACACAGTCGGGCCAACTGCTGCTTGGCGCGCCGCACCGGCAGCGCATTGCTCGGATCCTCCTCCGGAAAATAATCGACCACCGCGCGCAGCCGCGCCTCGAGTTCGCCGTGTTCCGCGTCGGCCGCCGGGGAATCCGCAAACAGCATCGGCAGGGCGTAGTCGTATTGCGCTTGAGCGGATTCCTTTTCTTCGATGCCTGATGCCGACGCCGCCGTCTCCAGCAAGTTCCGTTCGCGCATCATCCAGCCGCCCAGCAAGCCGACGGCGAACACGACGACGGCAAGCGACAGCCAACGGCGTCCGCGACGCGTTATCGGCATCGCCCGCGTCTTCATGACGGCGTCGAGCCGCATGGTCGCGGCCCACGTCGTGCGGTCGAGAGCCAGGTCGAAATTCGTATCGTCCAGCAGCGCCGACGCGTCGCCCGCTTCCAGCGGTACGGCCCGGACGGCGTCGAGTAGTTCCGCGGCCGATGCGAATCGATCGTCCGGCTCCTTCGCCAACATGCGGTGAACGATGGCGCATAGCTCCGGCGGCAAATCGCCGCGGGCCTCAGCCAGCGCCGGCGGCTTCTTCTGCAGATGCTGCACCGCGACGCCCAACGCCGTATCGCCGGTAAAAGGCGTTTGCCCCGCCAGCAAGTGATACATCGTCACGCCGAGCGAATAAATATCGCTGCGATGATCGAGCACGCGTCCTTCGACTTGCTCCGGACTCATGTACAGCGGTGTGCCCAGCGTCACGCCGACACGCGTCAGGTCGAGCCCTTGATCTTCGCCGAGAATCCGCGCCAAGCCGAAGTCCGCGACTTTCACCATCCCGTCGCGCGTCAGCATGATGTTTTCCGGCTTGATATCGCGGTGTACGATGCCGTGTTCGGCGGCTTTATGCAGTGCCGCGGCGGCCTGGCGGAGAACGGCGATCGCCAACCGGGCGTCCGCCGGCCCCTGGCGGGCGAGAAGCTGCCGAAGGTTCAGCCCGGCCACGTATTCCTGGGCGATGTAGTGGACGTCGCCGGCACGGCCGACGTCGTAGATTTGTACGATGTTGCCGTGCGAAAGCGCCGCAGCGGCTTGGGCCTCGACCCGAAAGCGACGAACGTACGCCGGATCGCCAGAACGTTCGACGTGCATCACTTTCAGTGCCACACGCCGCTTGAGCGAAAGCTGCTCGGCTAGGTAGACCTCGGCCATGGCCCCAGCGCCCAACCGCCGGAGCACTTGGAAATCGCCGAACTGCCGCCCCACCAAATCGGCCGAGGCCGCGGCCGCATGCGTCGCGGACTGGCTGATGGGTGAATCAAGCGGTTGGCTCATAGACTTCTAAGTATGCACGTGTCGGCGAAACGCGGCAATCTCGGCGTCGTCAATCCAAGAGTGGGGCACCGTGCAAACGGACAGTAAAACAGCTATGTTTGTGCTGCAAACCGGTCAAAAAAACCTTGGTCAAAGCCGCTGGCTCGGTTGAAGATTGGACCTCTGTTCGTGCCCTACGGCGCACGGCAGGTTCGCGCGGCTGAAAAACCGCTCGACGCTAGTACTCCACCCACAAGCCGGGCATGGATTTCCGCAAGTTCGCGACCGCCGCTGGCGTGATCGAGCCGCTCGGAACGTTGAGCTCCAGCGATTCGAGAAGCGTAAACTTCTTGAATCGTTCGAGCGTGCTGTCGGAAATTCGGTCGCCCTCGATCGACAATCGCTTTAGCTCGGCGCATTTTCGCAAGTGATCGCTAATTTGGATGTCGCCCACCTGGTCGCCGCCGTCGAAGGTCAGCGTCTTGAGCCGGCTCATATCGGCGAAATGGATCGAAACGGGATGACGCAATACGGGCGTGTTGACGAACCGCAAGTATTCCAAATATGTCAGGCCGTCGAATTCCAGCAGTCCGATCTCTTCGGTGATATTCGCTCCGGACATGCCATCGACCACCAGGGCCACCATCTGCGAGCGGTCGCTCAATTGGCCGAGCAAGGCCAGGCCGTCGTCGCTCCCCTCGAATTTATTGGTAATCATCACCGCCGACCGTCGGTATTCCTGATCGGGATGCGACAGCGCGACGTACGCGCCCAACTGCAGCAATTGCTCGATGACGCCCTGCTCGGTTCCATCGCGCTGCGCGTCGGCCGGTCCCACAGCCGGCTCGCCGCTGGTGATTTCCAACAGGTAGATGATTTCCTGTTCCTCGGTCAAATTCGCAAAGCGACGTTTCATCGATGTCGCCAAGCCGCGGCTCAAGTACCACTTTCCTTCGTGTTCGACGAATGTCGGCCGAGTTCGCGGTGCCAAATCGAACACGGCGATCGTGCCATCTTCAAACAAGTGGGGCATTCGCTTGCCGATGCCGGCGAGAATGCGCGTGATGTTGTCCGTACCTTGCGCGAGGACGTCGTAGGGCAAGTCGTCGCGGCGTCGTCGGCCGACTGCCGGCGGCGTTGCGCCCCGATCGCGTGGATCGACGTGCGTCGCGAAAAACTCGTCGAACTTGCCTGCTTCCAGCAAGGCGACACTATCGGAGATGACCGTGTCGAGCGACGCCGGACGCTCGCCGATCGGAACCTCCTCGATGCCGCGAAACTCTTTCACCGCAACGGTCGGCGGGACGGCCGGAGAAACCGGTTCTTCGCCAGGTTTCACGACCGGTTTCTCGTTCGGCGATGGAAGGGGCTTATCGGCGGAGCCGCCCGTCTTGGCGTCCGATCGTTTCGGTGCATCGTCGTCTTTCTTCCCGGCGGCATTTGCGGAGCCCTTTTCGTCCGCCGCGTTCTTGGCGGTCGATTTATCGGCGGATCGATTGGCCGACTTGTCCTTCGGTTTGTCGGCGGTTTCGTCGTCGCCGGTTCGTGTCGCGAGAACTACGATCAATGCGCCAACCGCCACGACGCCAAGGCCGATGACCGCCCACACGGCGGCTGGCGTACCGCGACGGCGCGCTCGAAACGCGCCGCTGTGGCCGCTATGCCCCGTCGAAAGTGACGTCGGATCGAAACTCGGCGCGGAAGGCGGCGGGGGCGGAGCGACCGTGGCCGGCGTGACCAGCTTACCCATCGGCACCGGCGTGGGCGTAGTCCGTTTGGCTCGCGGCAACGATTGCTTGGCGGCGGGCTGAGCCGCAGCCTTCGCCGGCCGGGGCGCAGCGGGCGTCGGACTCGCCGGCCCTGGCGGCGGCTTGGGACGCGACGGTCGTCGCGATGGATCGGGCGTTTCTGGCATGGCGTTGGATCACCCCCTGTGAACCGCTGGCAATCGGGCGGCCTCGGCTGGCCCCCGTTTCGCCGGTGCTGCCAGCGGCGTCGTTTCCTGATACGCTGGAAGAGTTAACGCATAAAGGTGGCCGCATTATTGCCCATCGAGCCCACCGTCGTCGCTACCCAGCGGCGCGTGCCCATCGGCTCGTCAACCGCCATTATCGTTCGCGGCAAGTCTTTGGCAACCTTTGACTTGAGGCCAGGACCGCCGAGAAAAACGTCCCCCGTCGCCACAACCGGCAGTCGTCGGCGGGGTTTATGGGAATGTGCCGGCTCGTGCGAACGCCGGCTCGGCGAGCGCCCAACGACCGAGCGGAGGAGGCTCGTTTGGTTATCGGTGAATCGACGATGGAATTGTACCGGCTGCACGATCCAGACGTGCAGTTGATGCTACAGGTGCGCGAAGACGATGCCGAGGCGTTCGAGGAATTGATGCTCCGCTATCAGTCGCGAGTCGTTACCGTGCTGGAACACTTGGTGGGACAGCGCGATCAGGCCGAAGACTTGGCCCAAGACGTATTCCTCCGCATTTACCGGGCGCGAAAGACCTACGTCCCCGGCGCAAAGTTTTCGACGTGGCTGTTCACGATCACAAACAACGTGGCGTCGAACGCTCGGCGAAATCGGGCACGACGCAAAGAAGTCCGCTGGGAAGGTTCCTCGGGCGATAGCACGGCGCTTCCCGCGATGGAGCAGTTGGCCGTCGCGGCTAGCGGCCAAATGCCGGCGAGGCGGCTCGATAAGAAGGAAGTCCAGGACATCGTGCGCGCGGCGATTTCTGGCTTGAACGAGCGGCAACGCTTGGCCGTGTTGCTGAGCAAGTTCGAGGACATGAGCTACGAGGACATCGCCACGACGATGGAGCTGTCGCCGCAGGCGGTCAAGTCGCTGTTGTTCAGAGCGCGGGAAAACCTGCGCCAGATCTTGGAGCCATACCTAGCCGACGGAACGCCGCCGGGCGATGAAAGCAACGCCAACGGATCGGCGGCCAGCGACGTAAGTGCGGAAGCGGAGTAACGAGTTCCTTCGGCGACTCGGCCAATTAAGTGCGAAACGCCAGCGACGAAATCGCGATGAGGGGCGGACGATGAAAGCGAACGAACATTCCGACGAAGTTGCCATCTCGCGCGATGAGGAAATGCTCGTCGCCTACCTCGACGGCAAGCTCGAGGACGACGCCGCGCGCGAGTTAGCCGAACGGTTGGCCGACGACGACGCGCTGCGACAGCGCGTGAATCGGTTGGCACAAGCTTGGGCCCTGCTCGACGAACTGCCTCGTTCGCGACTCGACGAGTCATTCACGCGTAGCACGATTGAAATGGTGTCGGTCGCGGCCGAGGCGGACGTACAGCGCGAGGTCGCCAGCCGCATCCGCTGGCAGTGGCTCGCTGGAGTCTCCGCCGCCGCGGCGCTGGCGATGGCCACCGGAATCGGATTCTGGGTGACGAATCAAATCGTACCGGATGCGAACCGGCAGTTGGTCGAGGACTTGCCGATCGTCGAGGAGATGGACCTCTATCAACAAATCGGCAGCGTCAGTTTCCTGGAACAGTTGGCCGATTCCGAGGTGTTTCCCGAGGAGGCCGGAAATGAACCCTAACCCAAGTGGTGAGCGCGGCGGTACGTCGCGGGCGATGTGGTTCGCGTTGGCGTGCATTATTGCGGTCGGCATCGGCGGTGCGCTGTGGGCGTCGAATATGTTCGGGACCGGTGCGGCAAATGCCACGCTCGAAGCTCGCCGCGCGCGAATCGCCGGCCTGACTGCCGCCGAAAAAGAGCAGTTGCAGATCAAGCAAGAACGATTTGCGAAGCTCGATGAAAGGGATCGCGAGCAGCTCCGCGCGCTGCACGCCGCGATCGAAAGTCATCCACGGTGCGACGAATTGCAACGCGTGACCATGCGCTACCGACAATGGCTCCGCGAATTGACGCCGGAAGACCGTGCTCTCCTGCTGACGTCGGATGTATCCGAGCGATTGATCGTCGTCCAATCGCTGCAAGAGAAGCTGCACCAGCGCTACTTGGCCGAGGCCGGCAAGGAGATGTCGAAGGAAGACGCCGAGTCCGTTCGCCGCTGGATGGACGAATTCGCCGCCAGCCGAGTGGCCGCGGCCCTCGAAGCGTCCGACGGTTGGGAGAAGCGGGGCCTGGAAAGAGCAATCGAACGCAAAGACGAAAACATTCAGCGGCAGTTCGTCTGGCAAATGATTCTGCGCGGAAAAGTCCCGCCGCCGGGCGAGGAGGACCATCGGCAGTTGGCCGCTTCGCTGTCACAAGAGGAACGGCCAAGGTTCGAGCGTGCCAAAACGAACGACGAGCGTGGCCGCGTTGTCAACGCGTGGATCATGGGGGCGATTTCGTTTCGTCGCGGCTGGGGTGGGCCAAATCCGAGCCACGAAGACCTAGAAAAGGAACTCGCGAAACTCCCTGCCGAAGAGCGCCAGCGCGTTTCCACTCTGCCGCCCGAGCAGATGCGCAACGAGTTGAGGCGGAAGTGGTTCGCTAGCCGATATGAACGCCATCGGTCGGGCGGGCGTAGCGAACGAGGTTCAGGCGGCCGTGGACCGGGTGATCGTGGACCAGGAGATCGGCCGCCGGGACCGCCAGGACGCGGCGATCGCGACGACGATCAGCGCAATGGCGA
>JAJDEG010000588.1 GCA_029259895.1 Planctomycetota bacterium | reverse complement strand
CCTGGGTATGCCGTGCTCGAAGACCTGTTCAAGATCGGCGTGTTCTACGTACTCGTCATGTCGAGCGTTCGCGACGAGTCCAAATTGCAATTCCTGGTCGGCGCGTTCCTAGTATGCACGGCACTGTACATGGGACACAGCCTGCGGGAGTACCAAAATGGTCGCCATTTTTACAAAATGGGAACGGCCCGCATGATTGGTGTGGACTCCACGTTCAATGATCCGAATACATTCGCTGCATCGTGCCTTTACGCTCTGCCTCTGGTAGTTCCTTTTTGGCGGACGACGCGACGCCGATCCGTGAAAGTAGCGATTATCGGCTATGGCGCCCTCACGGCAACGTGCATTCTCCTGACGGGTTCCAGGACAGCGCTGCTCGGACTGATCGTCATGACGAGTATCGCACTAGCGTGCTCGAAGCGGCGATTGCAAGCTGCCCTAATCGTCGCCGTGTTGGCCCCACTTGCGTGGTCGATGTTGCCGTCGGATCGGCAATTGCGTTATTTGACACTAATCGACCCGAGCTACGGTCCCAAGAGCGCGCAGGGATCGGCGGAATCCCGCCACGACCTATTCCTTATCGCTTGTGACCTATTCGCCGAGCGTCCGCTGATGGGATTCGGTCCGGGAGCGTTCTTGCCCGCTGGCCGCACCGGGATGGCGGCCCATACGCTGTACGGTCAAGTGTGTTCCGAGTTGGGCGCGTTAGGGATCGCCGCTTTTTTATGTGTATTGTATTGCATTTGGAAGAACGCCCGCGACGTGGCTCGGTTGAACGCCCACCTGAATCGGCGGATGCGCGCCTTTGAATACTGGCTGTCGGTTGCCGTCGTCGTAACAGCCGTGCTTTTGCTTGTGCTCGGGTTGGGCGGCGATAATTTGTATCGGTATACGTGGGTGTGGTACGGCGCACTTCAGGCGCTGGCGCTCCGATTCGCGCGTGAACGCGCGGCTGACGAAGTCTGGCAAGAGTCGGCGGCATTGATACCGCACGAGTTCACGAACGCTGGCCAAGCAATGAGGGTCGGTTTACACGGCAATGGCATCGCCTAATTCAATAAGCTTCGGCGGGGACATCTTGGCACCGATCGTCCGCGCGGCGATCGCGCCCGCCTGGGCTCGCTGGGAGCGAAGCCCATACTTAAAACACCTGCGGGCGCTGAGGAATACTCAGTTTCAGCCTCGCGATGTGATTCTGGGAGCGCAGTGGGAAGCGCTTCGCAAAATCTTGCTTCACGGTTACGAGCAAACGACATACTACCGCGAACGGTTTGACGAGGCAGGCGTTAACCCAAGAGAGTTAGATTCCGTCGACGATTTACTGAGGGTTCCGTTGCTGACTAAAGCTGATCTGCGGGAGAGGCCGGGCGCGATGGTTGCGCTTCCGTTCCGCGGCATCCCGCTGCACGTCAACAAGACATCGGGGTCGACGGGAGTGTCCGTTCAGGTCAAATACGATGAAATCACGGGGCAGCTCCGACGGGCAATGACGCTTAGATCCGACGAGTGGTCAAGATGGCGGTTGGGCGAGAGAGTTGCTGCCGTGTGGGGCAACCCGGAATACGTACAGCGCGGTTGGCGCGGTCGGCTGCGCAATGTCCTGTTGGAGCGGGCGACCTACCTGGACACGCTCAAGATGGACGAATCCGCCATGCGGCGGTTTGCCGACACGCTGCGCCGCCGGCCGCCGTCGCTTCTTTTCGGGCATGCGCACTCGCTGTACTTATTCGCTCGATTCCTACGGTTCGGCGGCGATGTTCCATTCCGGCCAAAGGGGATTATCTCGTCCGCCATGGTCCTGCACGACTGGGAACGCGAAGTGATCGAGGACGTGTTCGGCACGCCGGTAACAAATCGGTATGGGTGCGAGGAGGTTAGTTTGATCGCTTGCGAGTGCGAGCAGCACAATGGCCTTCACGTCAACGCAGACGGAGTATTCGTCGAGATCATCCGCGCAGATGGCTCCCCTGCTCAGTCGGGCGAACGCGGCGCCGTGGTTGTGACCGATCTCGTGAACTACGCGATGCCCATGATCCGATATCAGATTGGCGACATGGCGACGGCCACCGACCGGGAATGTGGCTGCGGACGCGGCCTGCCCCTCATCGAGCGCGTCGAAGGACGAATCGCCGACTACGTCGTGACACCTACGGGCGAGATGATCTCTGGCATCTCGCTTACTGAGAACTTCGCCATGTTGATTCCGGGCCTCGTGCAACTCCAAATCGTCCAGGAAACGGCGAGCCAGTTTGTCTTCCGCATCGTGCGTGGCGCAGATTTCGGCGACGAGAGTCTGCAGGTGTTGGAGAAGCTTGTTCGGGAGCGGTTTGGGTGTGGTGTCGAATATGAATGCGATTTCGTCGACCGAATCTTGCCCGAACCCTCCGGAAAGTATCGATTCTGCGTATCGAAAGTGCCAAACCCGTTCTCCTCTGTCGCGTCTAGCGTTTCCAAATGAAGCCCCGTGTTAGTATCGTCGTCGCGACCTACAACTACGGCCGTTTCCTGGCCGAAGCGCTGGACTCGATTCGCGCTCAGACCTTTCGCAATTGGGAAGCTATCATCGTCGACGACGGCTCGACGGACGACACGTCAAAGGTTGTGCGTTCTTACCTTACGGACGCACGATTCCATTACGTACTAACCTCGCACGTTGGTCAGCCGGCCGCGAAAAACGCGGGAATCGCCGCTTGCCGATCTGACTTGATCGCGTTTCTCGATGCCGACGACCGCTGGCTGCCCGAGAAATTGGCAAAGCAGGTCCCTTTATTCGATGCGAACCCCGAGGTGGGCGTCGTTTATTGCCGTCGCCACGTAGTCGACGAGCGAGGCCAGCAAATTGAGTTTCCGGAACTCGAATGCTATTCGGGACGCGTCGTGGGGCACATGTTCCTAAACAACTTTGTTTGCTTCTCATCGAGCGTCGTGAGGCGGACCGTACTCGACACTGTCGGCCGTTTCAACGAGCGGATTCCCCTCGCGATCGACTACGAGTTGTGGCTGCGTGCGTCGGCGAAGTATGCCTTCGATTACGTTGACGAGCAACTCGTCGAGTACCGTACGGGCCACGCCAATCTATCGCGACGGGCCGAGGAACGGCTCGGAATCGCGCTGCGGATCATGACGCGTTTTCTGGAAGAGCACGGTGGTGCGGAGCTGATTCCACCCGCGATCGCGCGACAGGGATTCACGGAGACGTATTGCTCGCTCGCCTACGTTCAGCGCGATCGAAGTGTATTTGCCGCGCTGAGGAGCAGTGTCCGAGCGTTGCGTCATCGGCCATTAAGCTATTTGGCCTGGCGAGGCATTATCGCCTTATTCGTTCCAAATCGCATCCGTAGCACTCTTCGTCAAGCACGAGGCATAAGAATCGACGCCGATAGCGTCTCGCGTGCCGCCACGTGACCTTCGCGCCGCGAACCGGCGATTCTGCCATCGCGGGCTGAAGATGACGTTGAGCGTGCGTCGATATTGTTCTGTTTCTTGTCGTTGTCATGAGCCTCGATTGGTCGTTATCGATCGTCATTCCCGCGTACAACCGCGAGAAGCATCTTGCCGTCGCGCTAAACTCGGCGATTGGGCAAACGGTACCGGCGGATGAGATTATCGTCGTTAACGATGGGTCCACCGACGGTACCGAATGCGTTGCTAAGAGCTTTGCGCCCCACGTGCGCGTCATTTCGATCAAGAACAACGGTGCGGGACCTGGACGCCCTCGAAACGTAGGGATCGCGCATTGCTTGTCCCGTTACATTATGTTTCTCGATTCGGACGATTATCTTGAACCGCACGCCGTCGAACGGCACCGTGACGCGTTTCGCCTAAACGTTGGTGCCGGCATAGTTTGCAGCAACTACTATGTGCAAGAGAAACGCGACGGGCAATACCTTGACCGCACGCTAAACGACGCCTACGTCGTTCGGGACATTGCGCCGCGCATTCAAGTCGGTGACCGTACGTTCGCAATAAGCGCATTTGATGCATACCGTCGATATTGTCGCGACAATTACTTACGGTTCGCGGCGACTGTCGCGCGTTCGGCGTGCGTCGAGGTAGGCGGTTTTGATGAAACGCTGCCCCAATCCCAGGATATGGCCTTCTTTTTCCGCGTGATCGCGAATCACGACTTGCTTTACATCGACGAGCCGTTGCATACTTACGTTCATCACACGCAGAATATCTCTCATGCAAACACGGGCATGAGGTATCGCGATTATGTTACGATCAACCAAATCCGTGCATTGGAAAAGGAATTGACATTTTGCGCCGACCGGGAGTCCTGTGACTTGCTTGTGCACAGAATCACGAACGTTATCGCAGATTTGGCACACGGTTACGGAGCCACGAATTACCCCGTTCAGGCAATTCGTACTTATGTGCAGTATGTTCGACGTGGCGGTGAACTACGCGTCGCCGTACGCGGATGTTTGGCCGCGGCGGAGAAATGGCTATTATCGCCAACGCATTGGTTCAGTTCCGCGACTACAAAACGGCGCTGAGCGAGGGAAACCTTTGCGTCTTTTGCCGGTACTTACTCACCGTTTTCCTTATGTAATGTCGTTACAACCTCGACGACCTGATAAGTGGCGTTTGATTGATGCCGTCTGCTCACTGGCGATTGGTGGAAATGCGCGCACCTCATGGCGCGGTGGCCCGCGGCGGGCAAGTCCTAGATCCTGGATCCAAAACCCGTATTTGCGCCGAAAAGCCGTCGACTTTGCGGAAATGCATGTGTGGTTCTTCCCCCAGGCTATTGGTTAATAGATGTGCGGCATTTGTGGAATAGTTGCATATGACCGCGAGGGGGCAGACTTGCAGTCCGTCGTCGACGCGGCTCTATCGAGGCTTACGCACCGTGGCCCGGACGAACGAGGGTCGCGATCGTTTTTACACTGCGTCCTTGGCCACGCGCGATTGTCGATTGTCGACCTCGAGAGCGGGCAACAGCCAATGCTGGACGGAAGCGGTCGCATTTGCGTGACGTTCAACGGTGAGGTCTATGGCTATGAGGCGCTGCGGGAGAGCCTCGGCAAGTATTCTTTTACGAACTCGTCCGATACCGAGGTTCTGCTTGCTCTCTACCGCCGATATGGGACCGAGATGCTTCGGCATTTGCCCGGCATGTTCGCCTTTGCTATTTGGGACGAAGAACGGCAAGCCTTGTTTTGCGGCCGCGATCGATTTGGCGAAAAGCCATTATATTACGCAATTGGTCCCGGCGGTGAGTTTGTGTTTGCGTCAGAAATCAAGGCGATCATCGCGTCCGGAATCATCGAACCGCGTTTGAAGCGGTCCGCGGTCGCGCATTACCTGACTCGTTTGTACGTTAACCCTCATGAAACAATATACGAGAACGTACATACGTTACCGCCTGCCCATGCGCTCGAATACCGGGACGGCCGAATTCACACATGGCGTTATTGGGACTTTCCTAATGAATCGCACTCGATTGAACTCGGCGACGCGGTCGAGAGATTTCGCGAGTTGATGCATCAAGCGGTGCGTCGGCAATTGGTAGCCGACGTCCCGGTAGGGGCGTTCCTCAGCGGAGGTTTGGATTCGTCGACGATCGTCGCCGCGGCCGTCAAAACGGCACCCTTGATTCAGACGTTTTCTTTCGATTTCGAGGGGGTTAACAGCGAAGCGCAGTTTGCCAGAGCCGTCGCGGAATCAATTGGGTCTCGTCACGTCGAATTGCGAACCGTGGATACGGATTTGGCGGACGTGCTCGTTCGCATGCAAGACGTATACGACGAACCATTTGGAGATTCATCAAATATCCCCACGTACCTTCTCGCAAAGGCCGCGCGTCGACATGTTAAGGTAGCGCTATGCGGCGACGGCGGTGATGAACTTTTGGGTGGCTACGCATGGTATCGCCCGTTGGCGGCAATGGGTCGATCCACGAAGGCCAGCGCGTTTAGCTACGCCGTGGCTCGAGTCGCCGCGCGAGCCACGCGGCTCTTCGCGTCACAAACCACCGCGACGCACTGGGAAAACCTATCACTAGCCCAACAGTATCGCATCCGATATCCTTCGCTGCTCGCCGCACACTATGAAACGACACGCTGGTTTACGCCGCGGCAATTGCAGGAGCTTGGACTTGCCGACGCGATCATGCCACTACAATGCGGCCTCGCTGACGCGAGCGATCATCATTCGGTAGGCGATGCAATGCGGTGGGATATTTCCAATTACATGTCCGGCGACATCCTGACTAAGATCGACAGGGCGTCGATGGCTCACGGACTGGAATTGAGGGCTCCGTTTCTCGACGTCGATTTAGCGACGTTCTGCATTTCCCTGCCCGATCGCCTGAAGATTACCGATGAGGAGGACAAAATTATACTCCGTCGCGCATTTTCCGATGAGTGGCCCGTGTGCGTCCGGGGACGAAGGAAACAAGGCTTTGGGGCGCCTGTTGCCGAATGGCTCGCACGACCCGGGTTTCGCGAGCTCGTCGACGAGTATCTGCTAAACCCGCGGCGAAAGATTCACGATTTGCTCTCTCGGGAGCGAGTAATGGCATTAGCACGCCGCGGCGATTATAAGTCGTGGATACTATTGGTGTTATCCTTGTGGCTCGAGCGCCCTCTTTACAAGCCACTCTGATCCGCCTTGAACCGGTCCGAACGCGAGTGTGAATCGACACCGCAACGAGTCAGTTGCCCGTTTGGCGTCGCCCTATACTGCAAGAGGCCCCAATTGTAATGACTCACGCGCGCTCGTTGTGCGACTACGACCAGTCAATTCGGTCGCTTGCCGAACCGGAAATATAGTTCATGCAAGAATCGATTCGCCGCCAGGCTTGCTAGGCTTTGTCGGAAATGTGCTCTTG
>JAJDEG010000587.1 GCA_029259895.1 Planctomycetota bacterium | reverse complement strand
CGCGCGAAATCCGTCATCTTTCTGTTCCAGTGGGGCGGGCCGTCGCAGCTCGACATGTTCGACATGAAGCCGGACGCGCCGGACGCCGTTCGCAGTCCGTTCTCGCAGATATCGAGCAGCCTCCCGGGCGTGCCGGTTTGCGAGCACCTGCCCAAGACGGCTGAGATCATGAACAAGGTGACGCTCATCCGCACGATGACGCACCGCATGAACAACCACAACTCGGCCGGCTATTACGCCCTGACCGGCCACGCTCCGGCGACCGACGATCAGCGGCTGCGCGACTCGCCAGAACTGTTCCCGGCCTACGGCAGTATCGTCGATCGTCTCGCTCCGGCGTCGAGCGAATTGCCGACCTTTGTGGCCTATCCGCACGTGATCGCCGATGGCTCGACCACGCCGGGCCAACACGCCAGCTTCCTCGGCAAGGCGCACGACCCGCTGCTGTTCACCAACGACCCGAATGACGACGGCTTTCGCTTGCCGGAGCTGAGTTTGCCCGCCGGCGTTTCGCTCGAACGGCTCGAACGCCGCCGCGAGCTACAGAAGATCGTCGACCGCCAGACGCGCCTGCTCGATCAATCGGCCGCGGCGGGCGGGATGGACGCTTATTATGATCGCGCGCTGGCGATGCTCGGCTCGCCGCGGGTACGTAAGGCGTTCGATCTTTCGGCCGAACCGAAGGAGATGCGCGAAGCCTACGGCCGCACCACCTACGGCCAAAGCTGTTTGCTCGCGCGGCGGCTCGTCGAGGCGGGCGTGAAGTTCGTCTCGGTCTATTTCGCCAATAGCATCGGCGGCCAAAGCACGACCGGCGGCGGCTGGGACACGCACGGATTCAACAACACGAAAATGTACCCGATCGTCACCAAGTATCACCTGCCGATCACCGAGCAGACGCTACCGACGCTGATCAACGACCTGGACCAGCGCGGCCTGCTCGAAGACACGCTGGTGCTGTGGGTCGGCGAATTCGGCCGCACACCGAAGATCAACGAGAACACGAGCCGCGATCACTGGCCGCAGTGTTATACGGCCCTTCTGGCCGGTGGCGGCGTGAAGCGCGGCCACGTTTACGGCCAGAGCGACAAGACGGCGAGTCTGCCGGCCCGCGATCCGGTGCGGCCGGAAGACCTTGCCGCGACGCTGTACCATTTGCTCGGCATCGACCCGGCGACGGAAGTTCACGATCGCACGAACCGGCCGCTGCCAATCGCGACGGGCAAGGCGGTGATGGACGTGATGGCGTGACGAACGATCGGGGCGATCGGCGCTACCGCGTTAGTACGCCGAGTGTCATGAGAGCGCCGAGGACTACGAGCGCTGCGCCGAGAATCCCGTAGAATACCCGCGCTCCGTTTCGACCGAGAATAGCGACGAAGAACGCTGCTTTGCGACTGTTGATGAACCAATCCCAGTCGAATGCCGCTCCGCAAATTGAGAAGATTCCGGCGGCGACGAGAAACAAGCCAACAGGGTTCATGCAGTTTGCCTCCGTTGCGTTCGGTCTCGATCGCTGCCGGCCGTTATGCCGTTTGCCGAACAGTCCACGGCCCTCAAAGTATGGAAGATTTCGCGGCAATTCTAGTGGCCGCACATCGTAGCGTCAACGCGGGCACGCCGTAGATCAAGAGAATGGGAAAACCCTCGCCGCCGCGTCGACAAGCGATCTACCGTCCTTGCCGTTTGGCCGTCGCGGTTCGCCCAACGAACGCGTCGGCGGTCTTTCGCGACGAATCGAGGTCGTAATCGAATTGATCTATGTTCGGCGATCCGAGCCCAACCGCATCGCCCGCTTCCGCCGCTCTTTATCTCGGCGGCAAGCTTCTTGGCCCGCGGCGTCGAGGACGTGGAACCTCACGCGAAAGACGCGATACGCCGCGACCGGCTTTTCTCGGTAGAGCGCGGCGATCTCCGCGCGGAGTGCTTCGGCGGTTGGGAAGCCGTCGAGCCGGGCGTCGTGGTCGGTGAGCGCGTCGAGCGTGATTTCGTCGACGGCATCGACCGCAATGTAGCCGGCCCCGGGGATATAGCTGCGCTGCGACGGGCGCATGCGGCGGTAGGGCCAGAGGCGGATCGTTTGCGTTTTCTCGCCGGAACAAATGGCGGCGAGGAATTTTTTCTTGAAGAGCAGCATGCGCGGAAAAGGTTCCTGGCAACTTTTTGCTCTCCTACAACCTCCAGCCTACAGCCTCACGCCCTTTTTACAGCGGCGGCGGCGGGCGTTTGGGCGGCGGCTTCTTGAGCATGTTGGCCTTGTCGTCCGCGGGCGGCGGAGCGTTGCCGTTGCCCATCGGTGGGCGCGGGGCGTTCACGCCGGTGTAGCGCTCTTGCCATTGCCAGCCGAGCGGCGTTTCGAGTTCCTTGGCGGCGAGCATCGCCCAGGGCGTGCCGGGATGGTCGGCCACGACGCGATTGAGATATTCCTTGGCCTTAGCCGCTTCCTTCTCGAGCGAGCTGCCTACGTCGATCGTATCGGCCGGGGCCAAGTCCCAGGTGTCGTTCTTGGGGTTCTTGAATTTCATCGTCTTGGCCTTGGCGAGCATGGCGTTGTAGGCCTCGGTGCGAACCTTGGCGGCGAGTACGCGGCCGATGGCCAGGTCGTAGCCGGCCTCCCACCGCGGGCTGTCGAGCTTCGGCCGATCCGATTCGCCGATCTTGAGCGTCGAATACAAGTTGCCGATTACCGGCTCGAGCTTGGCCGCGGCCTTTTGGGCTTCGGTCAGCCGGCGGGCGAGGTCGGCGTCGTCCTGTTTGGGAAAGTGGAGCGCGGGGCCGGAGAGCGGCGTGATCCAACGCTGTTGCGAGGCGGCCTGCACGAGCGCCTGGCGGGCCTTGTTCTCATTGAGCAGCCGCTGATACTCGCCGTCAGAAACGTAGTCAGGGCGATATCGTCGCATCACGTCGGGATCGAAGAAGTATTTCAGGTGGGCGGAAAGGTTTGCCGTTTCTTGTCGGCTGACGGCGTGCCGCATATCGCGGTTCGGATGGACGGAGAAATAAATGCCGCCGGTTTCGACGGAGAGCCGCGTCAGCGCGTAGGGACCGTAGCCAGAGTCCATCGCCTCGTCGGCGCGGGCGTTGACGAAGTGCAGCTTCACGATTTCTGGAAAGCGCGATTCCGGTCCTTGGTTGACGCGGCCCCATTGTGCGGACTGATCGTAGGCCGGATCGGGGTCGATCCATTTCATTTCGGTTTCTTGACGACCGAACGGCGCGGGCACGCCGACGACATAGACGGGCATGTGAAACTTGCGGCACAGCTTGATCGTGTCGTCGACGCGATTCTGGTCGTCGCCCACCTCGTCGGTGAACACGATAATCAACACATTGCGGTCGTTGGCATAACGCTTGGTGGCTTCGGCAGCGGTGTAGACGGCCTCGAACGCCCGCTCTTGGCCGCTGCGGTCGATGGGAATGTTCTTAATGGCCATCTTGATTTCGGCCAGATTGTCGGTCGGCACTTTGATCTGCGACTCGACCGATTTGCCGAAGGCGTACACGCTGGTGAGCAGCGGCTTGTCGTCGTGCTGCGCGAATGCCGGATTGCCGGCGGCCTCGATCACGCCAAGCTCGGCGTAGATGCGATCCATGCGATCGTGCAACTGCTTGCGCTGTTGCGACAGGCTGACCGTGGCGTCGAACGCCCAAATGACCATCGTCTTGCGTTGTTGCAGCGAGACGTAGATTTCGTGCGTGATGCGGTCGATCGCGCCCATCGCGCCCGTCGTGCCGACGCCAGCGGCACCGCGGACGATTCGCCGGTCGCTCTGCTTCAGACCGCGAGCCTCGGTGATCAACTCTTCCTGAAACTCAACGGCCAGGTCGCTAACCAGGGCCGTCTCGACCGGCACGGGCGGCGTGGGAACTTCCGAAACTTCGGCCAACACAGGCGCGAGCGACTCGGCCATCATTTCGCCGTTAATGCTCTGCGCGCCGACCTCTTCCATCGGCACTTCCGAGAACGCGAACTCCTGCGGCAAAACGAGTTCTTCTTCCGGCGGGATGTCTTCCTCCGGCGACATGTACGTGACGATCGTCCGTTGCGTTGGCTGGCTCGTGCCGAACAGGGCCAGGGCGACGAGGATCGCCACATTCACGAGCAGGCTGACCGCCCAAGCAGGCGTGTCGCGATCCAGCGCGCTCTCGCCGCCGGTCGCCGGGGCTTGCCACCATCGTCGTAGGTGATTCATCGCAAGGTTTCTCCTCGTCAATCGAGGCGTCCGCGGTTCGGCGCGAATTGCACCGTGTGGATATAGCGCAGGGGATAAGGAAAAGTACCCGCAAAGGCAACTAAAGGATTCGCCGGCGGGCAATTCGATTATTTCATGTATCGAACCCCCTCCACACGGTTATTTTCCCTAAAGTGCCGGCGGAATGCAAGTTCCGTGCATGGCGCTCCTCCGTACGCCCGTTTCGGCGCGTTTCGCGTTGAATTTCGGTGCCGATATGGAGCGTCTGTTGCCGTCGCGTCGGGATGCCGGCAACGTTGACGCCCCGCCGTAGCGGGCCTACCATGAATTCAGGCTAATACCGTGCAAAACGGCGGCTGAAGGAAGCATCCTTCGGTGCCTGCGAACGCCCGATGGCGGGTGTGCCGGGGCGGTCTGAATTACCTAATCAATCTAATTCTTGGATCTAATCCAGAGCGAGGCGTCATCATGCGAATTCGTACTGCTCACCCGTCGACCGAAGCGTTTCCCGTCGCGTTTGCGTTTGCCGTGGTGTCCACGCTCTTGGCCGCGCTGCTCACCGTGGGGAGCGCCAATTCGGCTTATGGCCAGGCGGCTGCGGCCGCGCCTGCGGACGAGCCGGCAGCCGTGGAGGCTCGCGAGATGTCGGTTACGACGGACGACGGTGTGGCGATCAAGTTTTCGTATTACGAGGTGGACGTCGAGGAATCTGTGCCGGTGATCTTGCTGCACGGCGGCGGCGGAAGTCGCGACGATCTGAAGTCCGTCGCGGAATACCTTCAGGCGCAGGGTCACTCGGTGGTCGTTCCGGACCTTCGCGGACACGGCGAAAGCACGGTGCAGACGAAGGGGGGCAACTCGGCGACGCTCTCGCACAAGACGCAGAACCGCAACGACATCGCGGCGATGGTGTATCACGACATGACGAAGCTGTGGAATTTTCTACTCAACGAGAACAACGACAAGAAAGTGAATGTCAAAAAGTTGTGCATCGTCGGCGTCGATATGGGCGCGGTCGTGGCGCTGAACTTTGTGGCTAAGAATTACATGGAGAAAGACTATCGCAATCAGCCGCGCGGCAAAGACGTCAAGGCGCTCGTGCTCGTCTCGCCGCCGAAGGCATATCGGGGCGCTTCGTATGCGGAGGCCGTGCGCCAACCGGCGTTCAAAGGCGAAATCGCCAGCTTGGTCGCCGTTGGAGCCGATAGTTCCAGCGATCGCGGGGCGGCGCAACAGTTGGAAAGCATTCTCTCCAAATATGCAGAGTCCTCTCCAACCAAAGACAGCAAGGACAAGATGGTGCTCTACGCCGCGTTGAAAACGAAGCTGCAAGGCGCGGAACTGCTGGCGAATCCGCAACTCAAGCTGAGCGGCGGCGTCGATGGGTTCATTAAGAAGTACCTGGCCGAGAAGAGCATCCCTTGGCAGAAGCAGATCGCGTTTTGAGGCTTGAGACTTGAGACTTGAGGGCGGATCGCGGCGTCTCTTGCGTTTGGTTGCGGATGTCTCGTCTACTTCATCGCCGCGATTTGCTTGCTGCTGGCGTTGTCGCGGGGGGCGCTTTAGCTGCGGGCGTTGGTTGGGCGGCTCGCGTTCTTGGCCGACAGCCGGGCGACGAGCGGAGCGGCGCGGCCGATAAGCTGTTTACCGAAGCGGCCCGGAAGTCCGTCGCGCGGGGGCTCGACTTCCTCGCCGCACGGCAGCAAAACGACGGTTCGTTCGGCGCGTCGGGCTATCAAGGAAACGTCGCCGTTTGTTCGCTCTCCGCGATGGCGATGATGGCCGCCGGCAGCACGCCGGACCGCGGACCGCACGGCAGAGCGGTGGCGAAGTTCGTGGACTATGTGCTGGACTCTTGCCAGCAGAGCGGGTTCATCAACGGCGTGACGGTTAGCCACGGTCCAATGTACGACCACGGCTTCGCGACGCTGCTGTTGGCCGAATCGCATGGGATGAGCCAACGCCGCGAACTGCGCGAGAAACTCGCCAAGGCAATCAAGATCATCGTCGAGTCGCAGAATCGCCAGGGCGGGTGGCGGTATCAGCCCGTCCGCGCCGAGGCCGACGTTTCCGTGACGAGTTGCCAGATGATGGCATTGCGGGCGGCGCGGAACGCTGGCGTGTTCGTGCCCAAGGAAACGATCGAGCGGGCCGTCGATTACATCCGCCGCTGCCAAAAGGCGGACGGCGGATTCACGTACATGCACGACGGTGGCGAAAGCGTGTTTCCACGATCGGCGGCGGCGGTCGTGTCGCTCTACAGCGCCGGTTTGGAAAAAGATCCCAGCGCGTCGCCGGAGATGCGTCGCGGACTCGAGTATTTGGAGCCATACAAGCCTCAGCGCGGCGCGAAGGTTCGGTACAGTCATTATTACTACGGCCATTACTACGCGGTGCAGGCGATGTGGCACGCGGGCGAGCAGTACTTCCCCGCATGGTACGAGGCGCTGCGCGACGATCTCATCGACCGGCAAACTACGAACGGATCTTGGGAAGATGCCTTCGGCCAAGAATATGCAACGGCGATGGCGACGCTGGCGCTACAGATGCCGAAGAACTCGTTGCCGATCTTCGAGCGGTGACGACGGCAATATTGCGGCGGCATCTTGGCGACGCGGAATCGACTAGGTTTCGTCGAGCAATTCACACGCCGCACGATAGCGCTGCTCCACGTCCGCGCGATCATTTTCTTCCGGCAGGCCTTCGCGTGCTCCGCGGGCAACCATCTCCGCGTGTCGCCGCAGAGCCGTGCGATCGTCTGGCCGGGTTACGGATGCGGCGATCGTGGCGATTGCTTCGAGGAGGCGGATCGACACTGCGGCACTGGTGCGGGCGTTTTGGCGAACTTGATTGAACGCCGCGTCGACTACGGCGGAGAACGTCGTGGCCGGGGCGATGACTCGCAAGCGGCCACGTTCATCGACGCGGAGGGGCGATGGGATGTCGCGGCCGGCTAGGCGACAGAGGGCCGACGCCAATCGATCGACGCACGTCATGGCGGTGAAGGGGTCGTTCACGCCGGGGGAGAGAGCCCGCACGGCAATCTCTACGAGTTGCAGAACCGAAAACTCGAGGTCTTGCACGGGCGTTCGCTGGCGTCCGACGACGAATGCCGCGCGGATTGCCGCGGCGCAATCGTCGTCGACACGATTGGACGGCGAAACGGTGGCGAGCGGACCGTCGGCGACGATGTAGTGGCCTGGACGGCGGTCGATCCGCACCAACACGTCATTGCAGACGGCGAGCGACATCAATGCGTCGGCGTCGATCAACTGGAGGTATCCGTCGTGGTGCGCCCGAATCTGAAGGGCGGCGCGATCCAAATCCTCATCCTCGGGCAGTTTCGTTTGTGCTCGACTCGATTCCGCCGAAGTTGTTTCTGCTCGTTCGGTTGTTGGTCGCGCGAGGGCCTGGCCGATGCGTTGGGGAAAAAGGCGGTCGATGCTTTCGGTCAGTTCCGCAGCGACGCGGGCGACAATTTCGTCGGCGTGGATGGACATCGACACGTGGTGAATGAAATAGATGAGCACCCACAAGCTCGCCATGGCGAAGGCGACGCCGAGTGTAACGGAGAGATGAGGGACGAATGCGCCCTCGCCCTCGCGTCGAATGGTGCGCAACACGAGCAGGCAATAGAGAAACGTGGAGATAAACGTGCCGAGAACGATCTGGTTCGTCGTATCGCGCATGAAGTTGCGCAACATGCGGGGGCCGAATTGTGACGAGGCGAGCGTGAGGGCGACCAGGGTAAGCGAGAATACCAAGCCGGCGACCGTGATCATTGAGCCGGCGATCGTGCCGAGCACGGCGCTGGCGCCTTCGGCACCGCCGGTGTATGCCCACCGCTGTTCGCGCATCCACTTGTCCGCGACCGCTTCATCGACGGCCACGGTGACGAAGGCGAGCACGAGCGTTCCGCCGGCCATGAGGGACGGCAGAAACCAAAAGCTCGATCGCAGTCGATCCCAGACGCTGAGAATTTGAGCCTTTAACGCCACAGCAACTCCCGGAAATTTGTTATTCTACTGTATGACTACCTTCACGGTCGCGACAGAATCCTCGCACAGAGTCCTCGTCGCGACGCTCCTGCTCGAGCGTTTGGCCGTTGTATCTTCCTGGGCGTTGGCTATGCGTGGTGACTGCTTCGAGCGGCGAGGGACGCCGATTCGCTGGTCTCGGAAGACTGGCGTTTCACGGACCATCTGGGTGTTTTTGCTGGCGAATTCGGTCGCGGCGGTGAT
Organism: Planctomycetota bacterium; assembly: GCA_029259895.1. GTDB lineage: Bacteria > Planctomycetota > Planctomycetia > Pirellulales > PLA5 > PLA5. The sequence continues at coordinate 3,812 of JAJDEG010000587.1, read as the reverse complement.
CGCCTCGACTGCGAACGCGAGCGATCCGGCCTCCGGCGCGGCGACGTTGAACGCCGATTTCCCGGGCGGCAATATCAAGGTGATGGCGAACGTCGGCGGCACAGTCCACGCTGAGCCGGACCTGCGCGGCGATGATCCGTGGTTCTATTGGTATTTTGAAGCGACGTCGACGAAGCCGGGTCGCGTGACGTTCGTGTTTCCGGAAAAAGTGGCCGGATTCAAGGACGGCGCGATCGGTCTGCAAGGACCGGCGATGAGCACCGACCAGGGCAAATCGTGGAAGTGGATGGGAACGGATCGCGTCGACGGCAGTTCGTTCTTTCACGACTTCGCGAAAGCGAACGAACGCGTGCGATTCGGGGTCACGATTCCGTACGTGGAGGCCGATCTGGCGGTGTTCGTCGAAAAGCATTCCGCGAACGCGCACTTGACGAAGAGCGTGCTGACGAAGAGCGGCAACGGCCGCGACGTGGAGTTGTTGCGAATCGGCGCGGCGGGGCCGGGCGTCGAGCCGATGTTGGTCACCGCAAGGCACCACGCTGCGGAGACGATGGCGAGCTTCGTGCTGGAAGGATTTCTTGCCGAGGCGATGTCGGACAGCCGCTCCGGTGCGGAGTTTCGCAAGCGGCACGTGTTGTTCGCGGTGCCGTTGGTGGATAAGGACGGCGTCGAGCAGGGCGACCAGGGCAAGAATCGCAAGCCGCACGATCACAACCGCGATTACGGCGAGAAGAGCATCTATCCGGAAATCCGCGCGATCAAGGAACTGGACAAGGTCCACGACTTTCGATTCTCGTTGGACTTTCATTGCCCAACGCTGGTGATGGAGGACCATCAAGTCATGTATTTCGTCGGGGCACGCGAGCATCCGCGGCACAATTTCGACAACGTCTCGGAACTGGCGTTGCGGATCAAACGCGGGTTGCCGAAGAGCGCGCCGGCCGGGCCGCTGGTGTGGTTGAAGGCGGACGAGAAGCAGGTGCCGATGAACTCGCATTTTTTCGCGTACAAGGAGAACGCGGTCCTGGCGGCGACGCTGGAGTTTCCGTTCGCACCGCCGGGAAAGGCCACCGACCCGGCGAGTTGTCGTGCGTATGGGCGGGTGATTCTTGAGGCTTGGGTCAACACGCCGTTCGTTGGCCTGAAAGAGGATCGAGGACAATGACTTTCGCGAAAACAAAGACTCCCGTCCCCTTTATTCTGTCATCGCGTGGCCGGTTACCTGGCGTTGGGCGTCGATGGCAAGCGGATCGACGTGCCGCGTACCTTGGCCAACGAACGCGCCTTCGGCAAAATGACCTGCCGCACGCACCGCCGCACGCGCCGCCGCCAAGCGGCTCGTAAAAAAGCCGCGGCACCGCGCATCTGGCTCACCACGCTCTGGCATTTGGGCACGGGCTTGCCGTGGAGTTGGACTCGTGGCGCAAGCGATTCTAGCGAACGCCACCACATGCTCGACATGCTCGGCTGGCTGCCGGAGCGCTCGTTGCTCACGGCCGACGCCGGCTTCGTCGGTTACCAGTTTTGGCAATCGCTGCTCGACGCGGGACACGACTTCTTGATTCGCGTCGGCGCCAATGTCACGCTGCTCAAGCAGCTTGGATACTTTCGCGAGCGCGCCGGCCGCGTGTATCTGTGGCCGGATAAACATGCCCGCAAAGGGCGGCCGCCCATCGTGTTGCGATTGGTGGTCGCTCACAACGGAAGGCATCCGGTCTACCTCGTCACCACGGTGTTGGCACAAGCCACGCTGTGCGATTCGCAACTAATCGAGTTATACCAAGCGCGGTGGGGCGTGGAAGTGTTTTATCGCAGTTTCAAACGCACGTTCGAGCGACATAAGCTGCGCTCGCATTCGCCGAAACACGCACTCGTCGAGTTGGACTGGTCGCTCGCCGCGCTGTGGGCGGCCTGCTTGTACGCCAAACATCACCAGGCCGAGGCCGGCGAAGACATCGCCAAAACCAGCGTCGCCGGCGTGCTGCGAATCCTTCGCCGAGCCATCCGTGAGCCTGGCGATCCGGTCGAACCGCAACTTGCCAAAGCTCTCGTCGACTCGTACCGCCGCCAAAACAAAGCCAGCCGCGACTACCCACGCAAGAAAATCAACACCCCCGCAACGTCGCCGCCCATCATCCTCAAAGCCACAAAACTCCAAACCACGCTCGCCAAAGAACTCAAAAGGTTAACGGCGTAGGGTGGCACTGCTGGCTTGTCCAGCAGTGCGATACGCCGTTGGTCGATCCACTCCCAGTTCGACGTGTGAAACTCGCGGCGACAATGCTTCCAACCTCCCGATTATGGCACGGGTCTCCGCTGTTGTGGCACGGTCTCCCGACCGTGCCACTCGACGCCAAACCCGCGTCACTCCACCACAACCGCCGTGCCGCTCACGCTCACCATCAGCATACTCCCGCTGCCGCCGACCGTTTCGTAGTCGATGTCGACGCCGATGACCGCATTAGCGCCAAGTTCCGCGGCCGCCTGCTGAACTTCGGCCAACGCGATCGTGCGGGCCTTACGAAGTTCTTTCTCGTAGGCGCTCGAACGCCCGCCGACGATGTCGCGGATGCCGGCGAAAAAGTCCTTGAAGACGTTCGCGCCCAGGATGGCCTCGCCGGTAACGACGCCAAGGTATCGTGTGACGCGCTTCCCTTCGATGGTCGGCGTGGTGGTGACGATCATCGTGTCGCTCCTCATGGATGTGGGAGGCAAAACCTTTCGCATTGTAAGAGGCGAATCCTTTCGCCGATGGAATCGCTCGGCAGTGCGTTCGGCGAAAGGACACGCCTCGCGCACATCAAAAAAACGCCCAAGGCAAAACTCGCCTGCTTCGGGTAGCATATCCGAACGCGGCATTGCCGCCAGTTGCGTCGCCTCCTCCGATCCGTTGTCCACCCCATGCTCACCGGACCCGTTTTCGCTCGCGAAGTCGTGACGGCCGCTCGACGGCGGCGGCTGTACGTGTTGCGCGCGGCGTATCCGGCCGGGTTGTTGCTGCTGCTCTGCACGGCGTGGCTGGTTTACACGGGGCCGCGGCTGGTGCGCGGAGCAGGCGACGTGGCGCAGTTTGGGACGCTGGCTTTTGCGCTTCTTTCAGGCGTACAGCTAGCGCTGGCCATGTTCTTCTCGGCCCTGTTCACCGCCGGGGCCGTGGCGCAGGAGAAAGATCGCGGCACGCTCGAACTGCTGTTGATGACGCACTTGAGCAACCGCGAACTAGTGCTCGGCAAATTGGCGGCGAGCTTGCTGCACCTGGGGGCGATGTACCTGGCCGCGCTGCCGCTGTTCATGTTGTTGCCGCTGCTGGGCGGTGTTTCGTATGGACAGATCGCGGGGGTGTATGCCGTCACGGCGGCGGCGATGCTGTTGTGCGGCAGTCTCGGCTCCACGGTGGCGCTGTGGCGGGACAAGACGTTCCAGACGCTGGCCACGACGGCGATGGCGGTCGTCGTTTGGCTGGGGGTGTGGGAAACCGTGGGTGCCGGGCTGGCGGGCGGGTATTGGCTGGGCATTGCGACGGGCGACATCGCGGCGGTGGCGAGTCCGGTGCGGGCGCTCGTTTCGGTATTGCATGCAACGGGCGGGGTTGGGACGGGCGGGGTTGGATCGGCGTCGTTGGGGTCGGCGACGATCGTGTATCACGTCGGGGCGGCGCTGGGATTGGCGTTGTTGTTCGATGCCGTGGCGATATGGAAGATTCGGGATTGGAATCCGACGCGGGATGCTCGGCCGGTGGGCTTGAGGCCGGTCGCCGGTGAGCGGGTTGGGGCTGGTTCTTTTAACGCAGAGGACGAAGAGGACGCGGGGGA
>JAJDEG010000586.1 GCA_029259895.1 Planctomycetota bacterium | reverse complement strand
GGCTCCAGCCGCACGATGGAAATATCGTCGACTTCCTGTTCCGCGCCTGGGCGCTACATGTGGCTGTGTCGTCGTAGGGGGGGTCGAACGATGTGAGGCCCACCGCGATTGACGTTGGGCGTTATACGTGCGATCTGCGGTGGGCCTCACTTCGTTCGACCCACCCTACGACTACTCCGCCACTTGTAGCGCCCTGGCGCGGAACAGGAAGTCGACGATATTTCCTTCGTGCGGCTGGAGCCAGTTCAGTTTGGTCGTTGGAACGGCACCTAGGTTCAGGCGGTCGATGTGCGTGGCGGCGATGAGGGACTGGCGGAGCTTTTCGTCGTCGGTGATGGCCGTGCAGACCAGCGTGGGGCCGATCGAGGAGAGCATCTTATCCTGCGGGCACTCGACGACCGTGCTGAACGGGAACATGTATTCCTTCTTGGCGATCGGCGTTTCGGGCGATTTGCAATGGACGATTACCGGCCGCAAGTAGCCGCAGCGTTCCATCTCGACCAGCCGCGGGCCGTACTTGCTGGTCATGTCTTCGGCACCGCCGTCGCGGAGGTCGGATTCGATCGCTCGCCAGATGCCGGCGGCCGCGCCGGGAATCGTGAACGCCGCCAAGCCGGCCGTCGCGTCTTCGGGCGGTTTGACTTCGATGGGACCGATCTTTTCGGCGATCGCCTGGGCGATTTCCTTCGTATGCCGCGACGCCCAAACGCCGGAACAATTGATGCAGCCGCGGCCGGAGTTGATGTAGATGCTTTCGGCCATCAGGTCGACGTATTGCTCCCACTGGTCGACTTTGTCGTCGCCGAAAATGATCTTCGAGAAGCCCGGACCGTGGGCTTGGACTTTGGGGTTGCCCTTGTAGCGTTCGACGGTGGCCGTGCCGCCGAAGATCATGGCGCGATCGACGCTGGCAAGGACGGACGCCCCGACGTCGCCGCCGCCGGGATAGATCGAAATCGCTTCTCTTGGGATGCCCGCCTGAGTGAATGCCGCCGTCATGCGGTACGGCGTCCACGGTTCTTGCGGACCGGGCTTGAGGACCAGGCCGATCTGCATCGGGACGACAGGGAGCCAGAGCGTATGCACGCCGGGCGAGTTCGACGGCAGGACCATGCCGACCACCGGCGATTGGCACTGGTAGCTAACGGTGACGCCGCGGTTTTCCATGCCGTAACCGCGGGTGAGAATCGTCGGATCGAGGCCGCGCGTGAGCGCGTCGATCATCTTGTCCATATTGTGCAGGACGAAGTGATTCTTGGCCATGTTGCCTTTGCACATGTGCTCTGGCAGGCCCGTGCTCGCGGATTGTTGGTGGGCGAAATCGTCGGGCGATTGCTGGCCGTCGCCGATAGCGAGCGTGCCGTTTAGGTACAGATCGGCGGCGGTCTTGATCTTCTCGATCAGCTCGGCGCAGGGAATCTGCCGCAGCGCGTCGCGGGCACGAGAGGCCTTCCGCATGTCTCGCTGTAAGAGTCCGCCGTTGGCCTGATTTACCTTGGCGATTGGCTCGCCGGTGATGAAGTGGTGAACGGTGTCGGTTTCGAGCGATTCGTAGGGTTCGCCCCAGCGGAGCACGGGCAAGGTGAGCACGAGAAGCCTCCAGGGAGGGCGCCGCGGCGGCGATCGGCCGAGCGCACGAAATGTTGGGCGGGAGTGAGGGAACGGGGCGGAATATAGCGGATGTTAGCTTACCCCAGCGACGCCGGATCGGCAAACGGGTGGGCCGGCGATGGCGTGCCGTGAGCTGCCTTGTTTTCCGGCCGGCGGGGGGCCATATTTGACGACGAACACGACGCGCGCGGCGCGCAAGCGCGTTGCCGCGCAAGACGTTGCCAAATCCATTCGCGAGGAAGTCGACGATGAAGAAGACCGCTGCGCGGCGCGGGTTCGTGCTGGCCTTGATTTGCATCTGTGCGATGAGCGGCTGGGCGGTCGGGGCCGACAATCCCGAAGACCTGCACATCACGCACGGCCCGATCCTTGGCCGACTCGGCGAGCGGAGCATCGGCGTTTGGGCGCGGACGAGCCGCACGGCGTCGTTTGTCGTGCGTTACGGCGTCGATTCCAAGCGGCTCGACCAGACGAGCGAGCCGGTCGCCACGCAACTGGACCGCGATAATACCGGCTGGTTGGAACTGACGGGCCTCGAGCCGAATACGAAGTACTACTACGACGTGGCGATACCGGGGCAGATGCCGCGTACCGGTCGGGGCGGATCGTTTCGCACGCTGCCCGACGCGAAGTTGATGGTCGATGCGGAATTGAATCCGCGCGGGCTGTTCAATTTCAGCTTCGAGTTCGCGTGCGGCAACAATCAGGACGTGGCGCACAGCATCGGCCCGTCGCTGCCGACGTTTCGGACGATGCTCGACAAGATTAAGGACGATATCAACTTCGCGATTCTCAACGGCGACTGGCTGTACGAGTCGCAGCGGGAGTACAAGCCGTCGCAGTGGTTGGCCCAGGTCGACCGCACGGCGGATCAGACGCCGCACGTGGTTCGCGTCGCGCCGACGATCGTCGGCGTGTGGGAGAACTATAAGCACTATCTGAGTCAGGGGCAAAATCTATCCGAGTGGCACCGCAACGTGCCTTCGTTCTTTACGTACGACGATCATGAGTGCCTCAACGATATCTGGGGCGCGGGGACACCCGGCTTGCGCGATCGGCGGGCCGTGTTTCGCGATATCGGCGTGCGGGCGTGGTACGACTATCTGGCGTGGAGCAATCCGGCGCTGTTCACGCGCGATGCGTACTTTGGTCGGGCCAAGCTCGAGGCCGGCAGCGACGTGCTAGCCGACGAGCGAGCGGACTTCACGAAGCTGGACATGCGACAGCACAGCAATCTGCACGTGCATTGGGGAACGGACACGGCGGGAGTGAACGACAACGCGCTCGACGACGTGGGCGGTGAGGCGAACGCCGGCGTTTATGAGATCGTCAAGGTGCTGGACGAGAATCGCATGCAGATTTCGCCGGCACCGAAAGCGGACGGTGCGGTGTCGTACTCGATCGGCCGCCGGGCCTATTACCGGATGCGCGTGAGCAATTGCGACTTCTTCGCACTCGACACGCGAGGGCAGCGCGAGATGCACGACGTGGCGAATCCGGGCAAGAAAGGGCTGTCGATCCTCGGCCGAGCGCAACGCGACTGGCTGTTCGAGGGCGTGGCCAGCAGCGACGCCGATTTTGTGTTCATCGTGTCGTCGGTCAATTTCATGATTCCCCACGTCGGCGGCGGCAAGATTCGCGGCGAGAACAAGGACGAGGCGTGGACCGTGTTTCTCGACGAGCGGGAAGCGCTGATCGAGTTGCTCGATAAGCTCGGCAAGCCCGTGTTTCTGCTGACCGGCGATCTGCACAATAGCTTCGTCATCAAGGTGACCGACAACGTGTGGGAAATGGCTTCGGGGCCGCACAATTCAAACAATCACTGGTCGAGCGACGAGGGGGACCATCCGGCCAACGGGCCGTTCACATACGGGCCGCGCGAGATCGACATTCGCTGGTCGACGCACTTTCGGTCGGACATCTCGCGGGATGAGTTGCTGCACCCGACGTATTGCGTCGTGCAGGTGAACAACGCGTATAACAATCCGAAAACGGTGGGCGATACGCGGTGGGTGGCGTATCCCCGGCCGCAAGTGATCTTTCAGTTCTTCGACGGGCGGACCGGCAAGCTGCGTTATGCTGAGTCGATTTTGGCCGCTGGGGATGCGGCGAAAACTTTGAAGGAGACGCCATGATCCGCTCGGCGGCGATTGTTGGGCTGGCGTTGGTGGCGACGGCGATCGTCGCATCGGATGCGCAGTGTCTCGAAGACAAACCGGCGGCCGACCGCCCAAATATTTTGATTCTTTACGCCGACGATTGGCGGCACGATACGCTCTCGTGCGCTGGGAATGCGGTCGTGCAGACGCCGCGGCTCGATCGATTGGCCGGCGAGGGCATTCGATTTACGCGGTCGTGCGTGACGACGTCGATCTGCGGCGTGAGCCGGGCTTGTTTGTACACGGGGCAATGGATGTCGCGGCACGGCTGCACGGACTTTAAGGAATTCAAAACACCGTGGGACGAAACGTATCCCGGGCTGCTCCGCGAAGCCGGGTATTGGGTGGGGCACGTCGGCAAGTGGCACAACGGCAAGTTCCCGGCCGACAAGTACGACTTTGGTCGCTCGTACTTCGGCCGGCATTTTATCAAGCTCAAGGACGGTTCGCAGATTCACGTTACGCGGAAGAACGAAAACGACGCCCTGGATTTCCTACGCGAGCGGCCGGCCGATAAGCCGTTCTGCCTGACGGTCTGTTTCTTTGCCGTGCATGCGGAAGATCCGCACCCGAAGCAGTTTCTGTATCAGCGCGAGAGCGCGGAGTTGTATCGCGACGCGAAGATTC
>JAJDEG010000585.1 GCA_029259895.1 Planctomycetota bacterium | reverse complement strand
GGACCTGGGCGACATTTCTGGCAACCGTGGCTGTTGTGGCCGTGGGCGCTTACTACGTCGTTCGCGCGACCAAGGCCGACGCGCCGCTCGTCAATCAGCTTTGCTTCATTGACGTGGACTTGACGGCCAGCGATGCGACGGACACCGATGCGACGGCCGACGCGGCGAGTCGGTCCGGTAGACGTTCGACGGCGCGAACCCGTGGAACTGCCTGGACGTGCCTCTATCAACCTTCGGCGGCGGTCGTCGACGTTGCGATGACGACGCCGTCGCTAGGGCGTCGGATCGCCGTTGACGACGCCGCGTCTTCTTTGACGTTGCCGGATGCGCGGCTGGCGCTTTGGGATCGATCGACCGCGGTCGTCGCCGACGGGTTGCTCTCGCGGTCGATTGGCGACGGTGTGGGCCGTAGGGGCGGCGGTTTGGCTTGTGGCGACGGCGGAAGGATTTCTTCGCTGGCGCGTCCTGCCTGGTCGTCGCAGCACATCATTGGCGATTGGATCGACGGAACGGCGATGCCTTTCGTCGCCGGATTGACGGCGGATGCCTTCGGCCGCGTCGTCGGACAGGTTCAAAATCCGCTCGACGAACCGCTCGAAAAGTCCGTGTTGTTATACGGCTCGTACGCCCTATCGTTGGGCTCGCTCGATCCTGGCCAAACGGTCGACGTCGACGGCCGGGGCGAATGGCGTTCGACCGAGGCATACCTCACGCGCCAACGGCTAAACGAGGACCGCGAAACGGCCCAGCGCTACAATTCTACCGAATTCGACCTCGACCGGATCGGCGAAGTCATCGGTTTCTACGAAGCGTCCGGAGGCAAGCAATACGTGGGCCTCGATCGTCGGAACCTCGAACGCCTGGACCTGACGGAGCAACTCCGGCTAGGCCGCGCGGTTTTGATTGGCAAAGCACGGTCCGGCGTTCGCGTTTCTATTTCGCCTTCCGACGCGACCGATGCGGAAGGCGAGCACTCAGATTTCGCGGCGACCGACCATCTCCAAACCACGTGGTGGCGATTCCTGATTCGCGTCGCCGACGTGGGCCCGTCGGCTCGCTAGCCTGGCGATTATCGAGTTAAGCCGGCGAGTTCACGGCGGTTCCATAGCTGGATCAAATCCAGGTGGAACAATCCCATGTTGACGACATCACGATGCCATGCGCGCGGCGTTGCCGGCGGAAAGGATTGGCCGACGGTACTGGGATGGCTGCCGCTGGTCGGACTAGTTGGGGTCATCGCGGCGACGGGAGCAACTTGGCCGGCCTGGCAAATGATGTGCGGCCTGGCCGTGTCGATCTTCGTCGGCCTAAAGTGGCTGACGTTCGTCGACTTCGTTGGTGGAACATCGTACCGACGGCGTGCCGCGTTGACCACGAAAAGGATCGCGGCGTACATGCTGCTTTGGCCCGGCATGGACCCGCGGCCGTTCTTCGCGCATTCGCCCATCGCCGAACCACCGCCGGCAAGCGAATGGGGTGCGGCCGTCTCGAAAATCATCGTCGGCGTCGCGGTTGTAGTGCTCGCCGTAGAACTCGCCGCCAATCGAACTGGCGATGCGCGCATTGCGGCCGGCGCACTTGGCTTGGTCGGCATGTTACTCGTTTTTCATTTCGGTCTATTCCACGTCCTCGCGCTCGCCTGGCGTCGCTGCGGCGTGGCGGCGAATCCGATCATGAATGCGCCGCTGCTGGCGACGTCGCTCGGCCGATTTTGGAGCGAGCGTTGGAATCTAGCGTTTCGCGATCTCGCGCATCGATTCGTTTTTCGGCCCACGATCCGCCAGGTCGGACCGGCGGCCGCCACGATGCTCGTGTTCCTCGTCTCTGGCGCGATTCACGACATCGTAATATCCGTGCCGGTTCGGGCCGGTTACGGACTGCCCACACTGTACTTCGTCATCCAAGGCGTCGGCCTGCTGATCGAACGTAGCAAGACGGCACGGCGCATGGGAATCGGCCGCGGTGCGATCGGTTGGACGTATTGTCTCGCCTTCACGCTCGGCCCCATCGCGCTGCTGTTCCATCGACCGTTCGTCGAGCAGGCAATCGTGCCGATGCTGCTGGCATTGCGCAGCCTCATTTAGCAGCCTGTTGAAAAGGGGGTCAGACCCTTGGGGAAACCTCGTTTTGACCGGAGAATGCGCCGTGCCTGAGAGGGTCAGACCCCTTTTTCAACAGGCTGTCAGGGACTCCATCGATGAATATGGAAACGTGCATCCAACTCGCCGGCCTCCTGCACTTCGGCATCTTGATCGCAAGCGCCCTGGTGCCCAAGGTACTCGACTGGAAGGCTTCGCTCTCTCGACTCGACACACTGTCGCGGCAGCTCGTGTGGGTTCACGGAGCGTTCGTCGTTCTCACTATCGTCGCGCTCGGCATGCTCGCGACTTGCTTCGCCGAAGAACTCGCTAGCGGCAGCCCTCTGGCCCGCGGCGTTTGCGCGTTCATTGCCGTTTTCTGGGGTGCACGACTGGGTGTGCAATTCCTCGTCTTCGACGCAAAGCCGCTGCTCACGACGGCGTTGCTGCGCATCGGTTATCACGGCCTGACGGTCGTCTTCGCCTACCTGACCGTCGTGTTCGCCATTGCCGCCGCGCGCCCCTACCCTTGATAGAGCCGCGTCGATTCGCGTGACGCATCATTTGCCGGGCATCGGTCGGCGAAGAGATTCACCGTCCTCGGTTTCTGAAATATCCAAGCGCGGCAACGACGTTCGCCATGCGAGCGCCGACTCAGTCAGACGTGTGGCGAGACCCGGTTGCTCGGACGCGAGATCGCGGCTCTCGCTGGGGTCATTCGTTAGATCGTATAGCTGCCCGTCGCTGCCGTCGGCGTTGATGAGCAGTTTCCATTTGCCGTCGCGAATCGCCACGTTGGGGCTGCGGTCGCGTTGGTTGCGCGGATACAGGAAGTGCTTCTCGTTACGACCGTACTCCCAGTACAGTGGGCGGTCGCGTTCGATCTTCTTGCCGAACAACGCCTGCCTGACGTCCTGGCCGTCGAACTGCACGTCGGCCGGCGGCTTGGCGTTGGCGATCGCGCAGAGCGTGGGAAGGAAGTCGACCGCCGCGAGGACAGATTGCTCGTCGACGCGTCCCTTTGGCACACGAGCTGGCCAGCGGACGATGAGCGGCATGCGGATTCCGCCTTCGTACAAGCTCCACTTGCTCCCCCGCAGTCCGCCGGTACGGTCGTTGCCATCGTCGCGAAACGTGGGAAACGGGCCGTTGTCGCTGGCGAAGATGACGAGCGTGTTGTCGTCGATGCCCAGTGCGGCGATGCCGTCGAGGAGGCGGCCGATCTGGCGGTCGCATTCTTCGATCACCGGCTTGAGATTCGCTCGCGTGTCGCCTTTGGCAGCCTGCTCGCCGGGCACCCAGGGGGTGTGGACGTCGTCGAGCCAGACTTGCACGAACGACGGCCGAGCGCGGTTTTGTTTGAGGAAGTCGAGTGCCTTGTCGACGAAGAATCGCGAGCGGTCCCAGCGTTTTACTTTGTCCTGGGGCGACCAGATCCAGTTCGTGGCGGTTATGTCGGGGTGGGGCTGGGGGCTTTCGTAGGTTCCGGCGTGGGCGTCGAATCCGTAGGCGGCGAATTTCGGTGCGTCGACGACGTCGCGGCCGCCGCCCATGTGCCATTTGCCAAAATGGGCCGTGGCATAGCCGGCGTTTTTGAGGATGCGGGCGAGAGACGGCGCGGCGGGATCGAGGAAATCGGCCTGTTGGCAGTTTCGATTGCCGGCGCGGGTTTGCAGGTAGCTGGTGATGTTCCAGCGGGCCGGGAACATGCCGGTCGTGAAGCCGACGCGCGACGGCGAACAGATCGGCGACGCGGCGTAGAACTGCGTGAAGCGGGTTCCTTCTCTGGCTATGCGGTCGAGACTGGGCGTGGCGGCAAGCGTTCCGCCGTAACACCCGACGTCGCCAGGGCCGAGATCGTCGGCGAGGACGAAGACGATGTTCGGCGGCGGTGTTTCCCTGGCCGCGGGCGGTAATTCCGCGGCCGCGGGCGGCGGTGATTCCGTAGCCGCGGGCGGCGATGCGATCGCGGCAATAGGGATCGACGCGACCCAGAGATAGGCGAACCCTCTGGCGGCGAACCTCGCCACGCCGCGGATTGTCGAATTTAGGTATGTCATGGCCTTCATTGGCGTGAACGAGTGGATCGCAACCGCGCGAGCAACCTGGGCATCCCCGTGCTGGGAATCACCGTTCTACGGAGCATGTCGCTCGCCCTACGATACTCGCCGTGGACGCATAAATCATCTAAATCAACGGCTTCGCTCCGGGAACGACGTCGACCCTCGCCGGCGGTATAGCGACGACCGAGCGGGGTTGAATTCGTTGACACTTGCCGGGGCCTCTCTATAATTCGACTGCAATTCGAGTCCAACGCATCCGAAGGCCCTGGCGACAATCGCGGCAGGGCGTTTTTTCATGGAGATCGCCAGTCATGGGCAAAGCCGCTGAAGTGAATGATGGCCAATTCGACGCCGAAGTTTTGAAATCGGACGTGCCTGTGTTGGTCGACTTTTGGGCACCGTGGTGCGGTCCGTGTCGGATGCTTACGCCGGTGATCGAGGAATTGGCGGGCGAGAATGCCGGATCGGCGAAGGTCGTGAAGGTCAATATCGACGACAGTCCGGGAGTGGCCGGCAATTTCGGCGTGAGCAGCATTCCGACCGTGATGGTTTTCAAGGGCGGCGACGTCGTGGAACGCTTCGTCGGCGTACAGCCGAAGTCGAAACTGCAAGCAGCGATCGACGCGGCCAAGGCTTAGCCCAGATTCTCTATTCGCGCCAGTTTTCTTCGCTGGCTCGATGTGCGCGCATTGGCGGCACCGCAATGTGTGATACCGACAGCTTGCGGCGCGCTTTGCGCTAACTTCCGTCCGCCGCGATGCCGATTCCACAGTCTAGGAAAGCTTTGGCGGTCGCGTCGAGTTTTCCGTGCGATTGGCCGTGAATCGGGAACGTGACGTTGACGGGAGTGTGTGACGATGAGTACGCGCGCCGAGCGGAAGAGTGTCGAACCAACTACCGATGGTCCGAGCACCGATCAAGCCGAGAAGAAGAATTTGGACGACGCCGATGCGATTCGCAAGACGCGCATCGACGCGGAGCACCTGCCGAGTAGCGGCGCAACGCGATCCGGCGCGGTTCAGGCCATGGACGACGTGCATACGGTCGTCGGTGCGCGCGCGATTGGCGACGATGTAGCCGACGGGCGCGACGCGGTTGAAGCGCACGCCCGCCAGTTAGGAACGGAGCTCGATCGGCGACAGACTGAATTGGACACCCGCGAGGAGGAGTTGAACCGGCGGCTAGCCGAGTTCGACCTGGAGATGCGTCGTTCGCGGCTGTGGCTGGGGGAACGACGGCGAGAGATCGAAGAGCGCGAAGTGGAAATCGGGACGCGGCGTGCCGACGTCGAAGCGCGTTTCGAGCGAATCGTTGCCAACGAACGAGAATTGCAAGCGGCGCGGCGTGGGCGAGTGGAACAAGCAACTACGGTCGACGCGCCCCACGAAGCGGCCGCCGCCGATACGACAAGCGCCGATGCCGAAGAAGTGTCCGTGCCCGAGTGGGCGTTCCAGCCGGCGGAAGCGCCTTCGGCGGACCTAACCCCGCGGATGCGTCGATTGGAAAAAGCCGAGGCGCTGTTGGCCACGGAGCAGGCCGCGTTTTCCGAGGCGCGGCAGCGGTGGGAGGCCGACCGAGCGGAGATCGTCGAGAATCAGCGGGCCGAACGCCAAGATTGGGCCGAACAGCAGTCGCGCCGCGAAGCGGCACTTCGTCGACGTGGAGAAGAACTACGCCAGCGGGGCGAACAGCTCGACGCGCGGGCGAAATCGCTCGACCAGTTGCGACGCGATCTCGCCGCGGGACAACGCGAAACGCTCGAGATGCGCGTCGCCGTGCAAGAGCTTTGGCTATCGCTTTCCGGCCGCGTCGCGCCAACGGCGATGCTGCAATCGTTGGCCGAAGCGCGGGCCAAGCTCGCTGAGCATTTTCGCAACTCCGGTGGGGAGTTTGAAGCGACCGAGCTGCGCATGCGCGAAGCGGCCGAACAGCTTTCGAAGCAAGTCGCAACCGTCAAACAGCAGCGGCAACAGTTTCAGACTTGGGCCGATGAGCGGCAGAAGGCGATCGAGCGGCAAGCGGCGCGATTGGTTGCGCGGGAGCAAGAACTCGAAGCCCAGGACCAGCGATCCCAGCAACAGGAGCGGACCTGGGGCGAGCATCGCTTGGCATATCGCCGCGAGATTCGCCATTTGCTCTGCGAGCTGCGAGCAAGCGACCGAGCGGACGACCTTGCCGCACGCCATGCGGCCAGCGAAACGGATTGAACGAGATTGCAGCGAACCGGCTGGCGTCGGCTTACGTCTAAATCGTAGCCGACAGATGCCGCCAGGTTATGCCAAATTGACAGCCGCTTCCGTAATCGCGCAGTCGCCGTCGCGTCGTAAACGTTGTATCGACAACGGCTTGCGACGAATCGAACGGCGAAATCGATTGGCACATCCTTTGCGTTTCTGTCTTGCTGACGCATTGTTCGACTGCACACCCCGGGCGATCAGACGCCGCGACCGCCTCGGCGAGTCGGCTTGAACGCCCGGCAGATTTGAGGGAGGCTCCGATGGCGACTGTGATTGCCGTTACTCAGGATCAAATGCGCGTCGCCCGCCGCATCGAGCAATCGTGCGGCTATCTGGAATTGGGCATGGCGCGGCAGGCGCTGGCGAACCTCGAGGGGCTGTCGACCGACGGGCAATTGGAGGGTGCGCTGCAGTACATGCGTGGCCAGGCGTTGCGAATGCAGCAGAAATTTGGCGATGCCGTGGCTCCGCTGGCGGCGGCCGCGGAGTTGCTGCCCGACGCGGCTTCTCGGCATATTTGGCTGGTATTGGCCGAATGCCACCGGGCCAGCAGCGGCGGTGCCGTCGTCGCCAATACGTTGGCGCTGGCGCGCGGCGCGAATCTGCCGGTGGGCTGATTCCGAGCCGCAAGGCACCGCAAGACGATTCCTAACGATCTCGCCGCTCTGGCGAGAGGGCGAACCACGTCCGAATTCATTGACTTCGGCCCGATTTGCGTTCGTCGAGGGTCGCTGTTCTCTCCATGGCCGCTTATTGCTCGATGAATCGCGAGGTGCATGCGTGAATTCGTACAGTTTTTTTCGATTTTTAGGGTAGTAGCGGGGGATATCGCATGTATACTCATTTTTGTGGCATTTTATCGAGGGCGGCGTCTAGTTGATGGCGCTGCCGGCACGCCAGAACGAACAAATAGTTTCCCTTTTCACCCGTGCGAGACAGCTCATGAAACGAACCATTCTGACGCTCTTTACCTTGGCCACTTTGGCGGGCGTTTCGTCTGCCCAGACGCTGCGCGTCGATTTCAACTCGAACCAGGACCAAGGCGGCGATTCCTCTGGGTTCGATCCGCAAGATTCGGTGGCGAACCACAATCAGGCGGGCTGGTCGTCCTATCATGCGAATCATGAAGTTGCGGC
>JAJDEG010000584.1 GCA_029259895.1 Planctomycetota bacterium | reverse complement strand
CGAAAATCACTTGCAGTACGCGCGTGTCGATTCGTTCGGTATTGTCGCCGGTGAGCGAGCGTTTCGCGATGACGTAGGGTTCGACGCGGACGAACCGTAGCGGGAACGTTTCGCCGGCGTTGCCGCGGACGGATGCGACCGCCGCGGCGTGGAAATCGAGCCGGGCGATGTCGTTTTCGTCGACGTCGGCACGCACGTGCATGCGGCCGAGGTTGCCGAGCATGACGTACGTCTGATTCGTTTGATTGGAAACGAATTCGCCGACGCGGACGTTCACTTGCAGCACCTGGCCGTCCACCGGCGCTCGGACGAGCGTGCGGTCCAACTCGACGCGGATGTCGTCGCGTTCGGCCTCGGCTTGGGCGACGGCCGCGCGGGCAATCGCTTTGTCCGGTTCCCACGCGCCGGCTTCTAGCAGACGATGCTCGGCCTCGGCGCGATCGATCTCATGCCGGGACGCTTCGTGCTTGAGGCGGGCGGTGATGATCTCTTGGTCGGTCGCGACGCCGCGATTGCGAAGAGTTTGTTGTCGGCGAAATTCGTCTTCCGCTTGCGCCGCGTTCGCCTTGGCCGTGGCGACGCGGGCGAGACTGGCCGGCAATTCCTCGGGCCGAGGCATGGCGTCGAGCTTGGCGACTTGAGCCTGTGCCGCGGCGAGTTTCGCCTCGGCCATTGCAAGCTGTGCCTTGAGCCGCCGATCGTCGACGCGAAACAGTGGATCGCCGGCCTTGACTTGCGCGCCGACCTTGTCGGTGGGCACGAAGACTTCCAGCACAATGCCCGGCAATGCCGAGCCGACGGCGATGTTTTCCGTTTGGGCTTCCGTGATGCCCGTGGCGGCGACGGACGACGTAAACGGCGTGCGTGCGGGCGTCGCCGGCGGCGGAAGCGGCGGCATCGGCTGGTCGGCGCTGAGCACGTGATGAATGGCTAGCGCTAGCATCCCAATGGCGATGATCGGCAGCAGCAAAGTCGTTAGTCGACGTCTCATGATCGTGTCTCCGAATTCGTCTCGATCGCAATCGCGTGCGATTCGCAGTTCGTGCGTTTGGAAATCTCGTAAGTCGCTGAGTCCCTAGCCTTCACCGCGCAACCCCTGCTCCTCCACGCTCTCGATCCGCCCGTCGCTCATATGAAAAATGCGTTCGCCGAAGTGAAACACGCGGTTGTCGTGAGTGACGATGATTACGGCCCGGTCGGTTTGGACCGCCACGCTGGCGAACAGTTCCATCACGTTCTGACCACTCTTGGCGTCGAGCGCAGCGGTCGGTTCGTCGCAGACGAGCAGCCGCGGTTCGTGAACCAGCGCCCGGGCGATGGCCACGCGCTGCTGCTGCCCGCCGGAAAGCTGCGACGGTAGCGCGTTGGCTCGGTCCGACAAGCCGACGGCATCGAGTACTTCGCGAGCTTTCCGCACGGCGGCTCCGCGCCGCCAACCGGCGACCAACAGCGGCACGGCGGCGTTCTCCGCAGCCGTCAGCGCCGGCAGTAGGTTGAATTGCTGGAAAACGAAGCCGATGTTTTCGCCGCGAAACGGCACCAGCCGCCGCGAACGCATCGTGTCGAGCCGTTCGCCGAGCACGTGGACTTCGCCCTCGGTCGGATCGAGCAGCCCGGCGATGATCGAGATCAACGTCGTCTTGCCGCAGCCCGACGGCCCGACGAGCAGGGAGATCGCACCCGGCATGACTTCCATATCGACGCTTCGCACGGCGTGGACGCGCGAGTCGCCGTCGCCGAACGTTTTGCTCACGCCGCGACAGACGACGGCCGGCAGGACGTCGGGAGCGACGGGATTCGATTCTGCTGTAAGCGTTGCATTCATTGCCGCACCATCGAATTGAACTATCCGCGGAATACGACCGCCGGTTCGAGGACCAGGACGCGCCGCATGCTCAACATGCCGGCCAGCGCGACGATGATTCCGACGGCCGCGCCGACGCCGACCATTGCCTGCCAACTCATGAAGATGCCGGCCAAATGCGGGATGTGCGCAGTGCCCTCGAAGAATAACGCCGAGAGGCCTATGCCGATGCCGTATCCGAGCAGGCCGACGAACCATGCTTGCAGCAAGATCATGCCGGCGATGCGGAGGTTGCTCACGCCCATCGCCTTGAGCGAGCCGAACTGCTTGAGGTTTTCGATCGTGAACAGGTAGAACGTCTGCCCGGCGACGGCCGCGCCGACGATGAAGCCCAACGAGATCGTGATGCCGAAGTTGACCGGTATGCCGGTCGAACCGAGGAAATAGGCGATCGTCTTGCGGACGAATCCATCCTTGGAGAGCGCCATCAGACCGGTGGCGGCTTCGATCCGCTCGGCAACCTCGTCGCTCTCATGACCTTCGGCGGGCTTGGCCAGCACGAAGTTCATCAAGTTGCGTTCGCGGGGGACGTAATGCCGGGCTTCGTTGTAGCGCGTGTAAAGCACGGGCAGCGTCGTGAATGGCGCGGAAACTTTGCAGACGCCGACCAGCACCGCGCGGCGCTCGTTCATCTCGAATTCACGGCCGATGCGGATCGGTTCGCCGGGCCACATGTAGTGGTAGCCGTTCTCGTCGACCAGCACGGCG
>JAJDEG010000583.1 GCA_029259895.1 Planctomycetota bacterium | reverse complement strand
AACCGAACTCGCCGTAACCGCCACGCGGTCGGGCGGTTTGGCCGGCGCGATCGGCCTGGCGATCGAAGGCTTGCCCGCCGGCGTCACCGTCGAAGGCGATCCAACGATCCCCGCCGACAAGAACGAAGTGAAGCTCACGCTCGTCGCCGCCAACGACGCCGCCGTCGTGGCAAGCGCGATCCAAATCCGTGGCGCCGCCGAACTCGACGGCAAGCAAGACGACAAGCAAGACGACAAGCAAATCGCCCGCACCGCCACGGCCGCCGCGTCTGGCAACCTCTGTCCCCGCACCGACGAACAGCGGCGCACGACGCAAGTCTTGCTCGCCATGACGATGACGCCGCCGTTCGAGCTGCGCCTCGTCGACCACGAACGCCAGAGGGCCGTCCATCGCGGCACGACCTACCGCGCCGAGTTCGAGATCGTCCGCAAAAACAACTTCGTGGGCGAGCTGCAACTCGAAATGGCGGCCCAGCAAGCCCGCTATCGCCAAGGCATCCGCGGCGGAACCGTAGATGTCGCGGCCAACGCCGATCGCGCACTCTATCCGTGCTTCATGCCAGAGTGGCTGCCGACCGACCTCACGCGGCGAATGGTCGTAAGCGGTGTCGCCGCAGTTCCTGACCCGCAAGGCCACCCGCGCTACCTCGTCCAACAAGCCAGCGGTCGCATCACGATGATCCTCGAAGGCGCGCTGCTCAAGCTCTCCGCGGCCGCCGGCGAACCGACGCTCCGCGCCGGCGAAACGCTCGACGTGCCCGTCGTCGTCGCCCGCTCGAGCAAGCTGCCGCTGCCGGTAACGGTCGAACTTGTCCTGCCCGCGGAACTAGCAGAAAGTCTCCGCGCCGAACCGCTCGTTCTAGCACCCGGCACCGACCGCGGCATGCTGCGAATCGCCGCCAGCGACAACGCAAGTCTACAAGGCGACTGGCCGCTCACCCTCCGGGCCACCGCGCTCGAAGAAAACAAATGGCCGGTCGTGTCGCAAACCGAAATCACGGTCCGCTTCCAAAACCGAACCACGGACGAAAGCCGCACGGCCAAGAAAATTCCTTGACGGCCCGTTGACCTCACCGCCGTCAAAACGCGCAATCTACGCGCTCTACAAAGCCAACGCCCACCGTCCGCACCAACAATTATTGAACAAACGCCAGGGGGGCCCCAGTACCTGCGTTCAATAACTCCCCCATTCGCCAACCGCGCCGAGCAAGCAAGTTCGCAAGCAAATTCGCAACCAATCGTCGGCGATCGAAACAAAAACAACAAATTGCCAAACAACAACCGCGTCCAAGCGCGCGCACGATCCGCGCTCCTACACTCCTACCAAAAACGGTGGCCTGATTTCAACCACCAAAATCAGAAAAACGATCGCGCCGCGTCACGGCCAACGAAGCGCCGCCCGCCGCCATCCACGACCCGTTCGCCGTCAAAGCAATTCGAGCCATTCCTCAAACGCGAATTCGGATCGGCGTAGCTGAACGCTGGCACGCTCCTTCACCGCGCGGCAATGCGTACAACGTCGCGGGCAGCCGCGGGCTCTTCGGCCCTTGCGAAAGCGACCCGGCTCAAGCGCCTGGTCCAGCGGCAAACGACGTTGCCATTCGTGAACCGTATGATGCCGCTCGTCAAAAGCTCGCTTCATCGTGCTATGTCACTCAACGTATAGTAGGTTGCGATAGCGAATATCCCAACACGTCCAACAGCAGGCGATGCCCGCGTTACTTTCTGGCAAAAACGCCGAGGTCGTCCCGGTCGTCGTACCACGCCGGTGCCCAGGGTGCTTCCTGTACTTGTAGCGATGCGACATTGCCGTCGGCGACTGAAAACTTAACCAGCCAGTCATGGTGACGTTGACTCGCGAAGAATGCGCGAAACGCATCCCCCTGCCACGTTCTCAGCTCGCCTTGGAACCGCGGTCCGAAACGAAGCGCGAGTCCACCCTCCCGCTGCGTCACGCGAATCGTCCCGTAGAGTTGGCTCTCGTAGGTTCCGGCGTAGTCCGCGAGAGGTTGTGACGGCGGCTTCTCCGGCGGTCGTTTGGCGTCGAACTCGGCCTTGGCCTCGCGAAGAAGACGTTGCCAACCCTGAGCGTAGTCCTTCAGCACGGTGCGGCTCCAATCGTGGTCGGGTCGCCCCAGCAGTCGGTCGAAAATCCAGAATCGCAGGGCATAGTTAATCCCCGTTTTCTGATGGTTGCTGAGGATCACGACGCCCAGCCGTTCTTTCGGTATCAAGGACATCTGAGCGATGAATCCAATCCCCGCGCCGGAGTGCTCGACCACCTCGTGCCCGGCGTGTTCGTTAACGAACCAGCCCATCCCATAGCGGCCGATCGGCGCCTTCGGAACTCCCTTCTCGGAAGGTTCTATTGGAGGCGGCTCGACGGGCGTGTGCATCTCGCTCACGCGGCCCGCGGACAGGAGTTCGCGGCCCCCGAAGCGCCCCCCATCCAAGTGCAGCAGGAGCCACTGTGCCATGTCCGCAGCGGTCGAATGAACGGCGCCGGCCGGCGCGATGGCTTCCGGGTAATAGCGCTCGATGGATTTCACCTGTCCGTCAATCGTGGCGTGCGGCTCCGCGAGATTGTCGAACTGGCCGACCTTCGTGCTGTCCGCCACGCTGCGTTGCATGCCCAACGGCTCGAAGAATTCCGCCCGGAGAAGGTCGGCCCAAGACTTGCCTCCAACATGTTCGGCAGCTTTTCCCGCCACCAGGTACATCTCGTTGTTGTAGCGCATCATCTCGCCAGGCGCGGCGACCGGCTTCAAGAAGCGCACGCGGCGAAGAATTTCGTTGGCGTCGAACAGGCCGCTTCGCCAGAGCATGTTGGCGGCGGGAAGTCCGGTGCGATGTTGGAGCGCATGGCGAATCGTCACGTCTGCATCACGGCCGATCGTCGGTATGACGAGCGAGGGAACGTGCTTGGCGATGGGATCGTCCCAGCGAAGCCGGTCTTGGTCCATCAATTTGCCAAGGATGGCCGCGGTAAACGACTTCGTACAAGAGGCGATGGAGAAGATCGTATGCTCGTCGACCGGCGCATCTTTCCCCAATTCGCGGACTCCGTAACCTCGCGCCAAGAGCAGCTTGCCGTCCTTGATCACCGCCACCGCGATACCAGGAACCTTCCAGTCGGCGAGGGCTTGCCGGCAGTATTCATCCAGCCCCGGTATCGCCTCGGCCGTATCGGCAGTATCGCCACGATGGACCGTCGCCGCAGTTCGAAGACTCGTCCCCAGCGTCAACGCCGTCGCGCCGACCGTCGCACCCACAAACTGTCTGCGCGTGATTCCTTTAGGCATGGTCGTTCTCTCACTTTTTTCGTTCCTCGTGTCGCATCCACAGTCAGTCAAGTAGTCAAGCAGGGCGGGCCGTTCCCACCGAATCTTCCCAGCAAGAGCACGCAACGAATCGCCAACCCGCCCGGCATCAAGATTCGACGCAGCGTGCAACAGACAACAGATCTCTTTGCGACCGTCGAGAGACAAGATAAATGGAACGGTCGGTGCGCATAGCCTACCCTACTTTGCTTCCGGAACCTTCCAGAGAACCGCCTTCTTGCGAGGTGCAAGAAAAAGGCAATGCCCGTTCTTGGGTGAAACGAATATTTTGTACGGCGAATCAGGAATGCGCGCCACGGGCATACCCGTATCGCATCGGAAAACGAGTATGCCTATTCTGTCGTCTCCGAAAGCAGCAATTGCATTTTTTCCATCGGGGGTCAGCGCCGCGTATAGCGCCGGCCTGTCCGTTCCTAGCCTGAGTCGGGTGAGCAATTTCAGGCTTTCCTCGCCGACCGACCACACCGTAATCTCTCGGACATGAGAATTGCATGCCAACAATGTGCATCCGGTTTCGGAGACAGTTAGGTTTTCGATAGTGCCATTGGCATAGGGCGGCTTCTCAAAGACTGGCTTTCGCGTCCGACCGTCCAGTACGGTTATGCCTCCGTGTCTGTCGCCCACGATCCATTTGTCGTGGCGAGCCGAATGGACCACAGCCGTTACTATTCCTTGGGCTTCGCCCCTGCCTAGATGCACTCCCGTCCTGCAATCCCAAATATAAAGTGACGCCTCGGAGGCAGATGCGACTTCGTGTCCGTTGCTGGAGAAAGCGACGGCATCCGACGAGCCGCGCGGAAAAGTCATCACGTGCAATGTCTTGCGTGTCGCCACATCCCAAATCCGCATGGTGGCATCGCGGCTTACTGTCGCTAATAGCTGGCCATCCGGCGAAAACGCAACGGCGCGGATGTCGTGGCGATGTCCTTCAAGATCCGCAACATGCCGGAGACCTTCGACGTCCCAAAGACTCAAGAGCTTGTCGCGTTCTTTCTCGCCGTAGCCTACGCACAGAAGCTTTCCGTCGGGCGAGAATGCTGCTGCTTGGCCGCCCCTATCATCGTGCTTCCGTACCAATTCGCCCGACACTGGCAAAGCCTTCAGCTTGGCAAGCCACTCCGGATCCCTCGTGCAGCCACATGAAACGAGCGACACGAACGTCGCCAGGACAACGATGACAAATGGCATGGACCAGTTTGTGCTCAACCTCACGTGCATAGCTCAGCTCTTCGCGGTCGAGTGAAAATTCGAGCAAGCTGTCCGAGCAACACATCTACCGGTTCCCGTGACGACAGCCGGGTGCCGTTACTTACGTTGTCCAGCAGCGCGACGTGCCGTTCGGCGATCCGGGCGAATCGAAGACTTGTGTCGCCGTTTTCGTCCCAGCGCCGCGGACCCATTCGACAATGAGGCGGAGAAGATTCTTCACAACGATTTCTCGCTCACGCCGTCATTTCCCACACGGCCACGCCGTTGTGTCCGGCCGCGTAGACCTTCGCGAAGCCCTCGCCACAGGCAACCCCATGCACGTGCATCTTCGCGTCTTCGTCGCCGAGCGGTTTGTTTTCCTTGGCGTCTAGCCAGAAGAAGAATCCGCCGCCCGAGCCGCCGGCCGCCAGCAGGCCTTCGCCGTCGGCCGTGTAGCGTAGCTCGTTCACCAGGCCTTTGTGACGCGGATGCTCGAGCGCGAACGTCCGCTCCGCCTTGCGCCAGTCGAAGCTATGCACCAGCGCCTTGCCGTCGAGGTGATCGACGTTGCCGATCTTAGCGATGCCGCCGACCGCCAACCGCTCGCCGTCCGGAGAAAACGCCAAGCTCCGCACGCCGCCGATCGAGTGCCGCCGCTGCCGCGGATCCCACGTGTAATGCTCCGGCGAATCGAACGCCGCGGCCTGCTCGCCCGATGCAACGTCCCACACCACGACGTGCCCAGGCTTGTCGGCCGTGGCCAAATACTTGCCGTCGCGACTGAACGCGCACGTAAAGAGCATCGACGGAAAGTGGTGCGGCGTGAGCTGCTCGTGCCCGCGCAGTTCACGAATGAGATCGCCCGACTCGGCATTCCACAGCTTGCACACCATGTCGTCGGCAACGCTGGCAATCAAACTCCCGTCCGGCGAGGCAACGACCGCTCGAATCCACTTCTCGTGCGCGTCGACCGTCCGCACGAGCTTGCCGCCGTCCGTCTCGCGCCAAATCAGCTTGCGGTCGTAGCCGCCGGACACGATGTGCTTGCCGGCCACAGCCACGCCGGTCACATAGCTGGCGTGACCTTCGTAGGCAACGGCTTCGGGCTTTTCCTGGGCCATGTCGAGCGCGTAGACCTTGGCGTCGGACGAGCCGGTGAAGACCCGTTCGCTCTCGCCCTCGCGCGCGATGCACAACGTAATGCCGGGCCGATTGATCGTCCGGACGTGTTTGATATTCGTAGGAATCGCCATCGCATAAACCCGTTTCGGGTGGCAAGGGTGGCTCGCCCACCCGTGTGATTCGGCCGACTAAGCCAACACTTCCTCGACCGGCACGATCCCCGGATTCACCAGCGGAATCGGCCGCGCCCCGACGTGATACTCTTTCTCGTGATCGATGCCGAGGGCTTGAAAGATCGTGGCGAACAGCTCGCCGGCCCCGATTTCTCCGTCGGCGACGTGCTGGCCATCGTCGTCGGTCCGGCCATAGACCGAACCGGCCTTCACGCCGCAGCCCGACAGCGTCGAGCTCCACGCCCGCGCGAAATGGTCGCGTCCGAGGCTGGCGTTTATGTTCGGCGTGCGGCCGAACTCTGCCAGTGTGACGACGAGCGTGTTTTCGAGCATCCCGCGCTCGGCCAGGTCGTCGAGCAGCGCGTTCATCACATGATCCAACTCCGGCGTCAGCTCCTGATGCGTCTCGAAGTTCTGCCCGTGGCTATCCCACCATGCGCGGGCGACGCGGACGAACGGCACGCCGGCCTCGACCAGTCGCCGCGCGATCAGCGCCTGCTCGCCGAATTGCGTCGGGCCGTACTTATCGCGCGTGGCCTGCGATTCCGTCGAGATGTCGAACAGCTTGTCGCTGGCCATCAATCCGCGGACCCGCTCGTAGGCGACGTTATGACTCGACACGGCCGAAACATCCCGCCCGCGGGCGAACCGCTTGCTCCACAACGCTCGCAAATCGGCCCGCTCCCGATGATCGAGTTCGCCGATCGATTCCAGCCGCTCGACGTCGGGCAGGGCCATCTTGTCGGTCAGCTCGATCGGGTTGTATCGCGAGCCAAGAAAGCCGGCCGACAGCCGCGAGAAGTTGCGCCCCTCGGTCTCCGAATAGAACGAAACGTAGTCCGGCACCTGGCTATCGGCCTGGCCCAACTCGCGCGCGAGCATCGCGCCGAGGTCGGGATACGCCAGCCCGCCTTCGCGACCACGACCGCGCATCATCAACTCGGATCCGCCGCCGTGATCGCCGTTGCCCGTGTTCAGCGAGCGGATGATCGCCGTGTGCCGGTGCAGGTTAGCGGCCATCTTCGGCATCAACTCGCTAATCCTCACGCCGGGCACGGACGTGCCAATGTCGAGAAACGGCCCGCCGGTCGGCCGTCCGGGCTTCGGATCCCAAGTCTCCAACTGGCTCGCACCGCCGGCCAGCCACAGCAAAATGCAACGCCGGTCGTTGCGCCTCAGCTCGCTGGCCAGCGCCGGTTGCGAAAGGATGCGAATGCCGGTCACGTCGCCCACCAGCGCCGCCGCGCCAGCCGCCGCGGCACCGAGGAACGCCCGACGGTGAACGTCGGAGCCGCACAGCCGATGATGCCCTGCACGCGTCATGTCGCGATTCCTTCTGCCAGCGGTCGATAGGATCGATACGCGATCAACATTAGTGATTGAATCGAAATTCCGAACTGGCCAACAACGCCCACACCAACTGGCCGCACGCTTGCTCGCGTCGATCCTCGCGAGTGGAAACGTAGCCTTCGAGCAATTCGATTTCTTCCTCGCTCGGCGCGCGCGACAACACCGACCACACGGCCCGCGTCACCAACTCACGCGCGTCCTCGATCTTTGCCAACTGCTTCACCAAGCCACCGCTCAAGTAGTTCTTCTCGATCCGCTCGCTGTTGCTAAGCAGCAGCGCCTCGTTCGCACTGATCTGAAAATCGACGCCCGGCTGCTCGAATAAGTCCGCGTTTTGCGTCTTGGCGAGCGACGCGATTCGTTTGGCGCGCTCGTCGGCGTCGTCGACCGACGCGAGCGACTCGGTATCGGCCGTGGCCAGGCTCATCGAGCGGGCCATTTGCGTCGGCGTAAGCGGCTTGGGCTGCGCTACGGCGAATGCCTCGGCGTCCGGCCGCTGGTCGCCCTCCCAGCGGCTATCGCGCGAATACGCCTGACTCATCACGATGCCGCGAACGAGTCGCCGCAGATCGTAGCCGTGCGAAATCAAGTCATCGGCCAGCGCGTCGAGCAACTCCGGATGCGGCGATGGGTTCGCCGAGTGCATCTGATCGAGCGGCATCACCAGCCCTTGGCCGAAATATTGGTACCACAGCCGATTGACGATCGCCCGGGCGAACATCGCGCGCTGCCCCTCGGCCAGCGCCGTCTCAACAAGTTGCGCGCGGCGACTAAACTCCGGCGGCGGAGGCGGTTCTTTTTTCTTCGCTAGCTCTTTGAGTCGCTCGTCCTCGCGCTTGCGCTCGTCCTTGCTCGGTTCGTCGCGCTGCGGCTCGTCGATCACGACGCCCGTGAGAAACATTAACTTCGCTTCGCGCTCCGTGCCGGTCGTGTTGGTGAACTTGATCTGGCCGTATTCCCGCTCGCCGACGAATCCGCCCGTCTCGAAGGTGCGGCTGAAAAACGACTTCATTCCGTAGAAATGATCCTGCTTCCAATCGTCGACCAGCGGATGGTCGTGGCACTTCGCGCACGTGATATTCACGCCAAAAAACGCCACGCTCACGTCGTTGGCCAGCACGTCGATATCGCGAACCCGCCGCCGCAGGAAGTCTTGCGCGTCTCTTCCCGCGTCGCCGCTGCGATCGGCCAACACAATCTCGCGAAAAACCTGGTCCCACGAGCGGTTCTCCGCCAACGCCGCTTGCAGGTACGTCTTCAAATCCCCTTCGCCGTCCGCGATCATGGCGTTGAACATCGTCGCCTGGTGTTCGACGTATTCCGGCGAACCGAGCCAGCGGTCGACCAGCGCAGCACGCTTTTCTGGCGATTCGTCGGCGAGATAATCGCGAACCTCAACGGCGGCCGGTATGCGGCCGATCAGGTCGAGAGCCAACCGGCGGACGAGCGTCTCGTCAGCGGTCTGAGTGGCCGGCGGCGTCTGGCGTTCGACGAGCCCGGCGTCCAGATAGTGGTCGATCACCCGCTCGACGGCCGCATCCGCCGCCGGCGGCTCGACGCCGACGGCCCGCGACGCCGAAACACCGGCAAGCACCAGCGGAAGCAATGCCAGCACAACGGCCATACGATACGGTCGTCGGTACGCCATTCGTCCAAACTCCGCGGACTCGCGATAGCACCTCTGCACCGGCACTCGGTCGAGCGCCGAAGAGACAGGGCGGCTCAAGCATCAGCGGTCATTTATACTTGGCCGGCGAAGCGATTGCCATACTTATGTTGGGAAGGTGCTCGCAAAGCTTTGCTTACGGAAAAAGCTTGCCAAAGCTCGCGGTTTTCGAGTACGATCCAGACTGTGGAATTGTCCGAAAACCTTCGTTTTCGCTTTGGTTCGGGTCGCGCTACGAAAACTTGCTGGAGCCGATCTGTCGGTTCCACGCCAGTCCAGTCTTGCGCGACGAATCAGATTGCCGAATCGAGGCTTCCACGATTGCCGGTCTAACGTTGGGGGAATGAGCGATGACGACACGATCGAATCATTCGCGTAATGGCACCAAGCGAATTCGTCCGAGCCGCGCTCGGCGATTGCGGCTCGAAAACCTCGAAGCGCGTCAGTTGCTCGACGCGGCAGGCATCGCCGACGACGAGCCGGGCCTGGCGTTCTCGCGATTCGAGTCGGCCGAAGAATTGTCGCAATTCCTGCTCGACGACGCCGTGAAGCGCTACGACAGCCTGTTCGGCGAGCCGGCGTGGTGGTGGGGACCGTGGGACTATCTCGCCATGCCGATGGTGGCGATGGAGGATGGCGCGGCCCGCGATCATTCGGAAACGAACACGCAAGTCGCCGGCGTCGACGAAGCCGACATCGTCGAGACCGACGGCGAGTTCTTGTACGTCCTCGGCCAGCGCGATCTGGTCATCATCGACGCATCGCCAGCCGACGGCATGAGCGTTGTCTCGCGCGTGTCCATCGAAGGCCAACCGTTCGGCGAAATCCTGCACGGCGACCGGCTCGCGGTCCTCTCGTACTTGACGCCGGCTTACGACGTTTATCCGGCGACCGACATCGCCATGGCGCGCCCGTCGATCTGGCCCGGTCCGCAACATCAGCCGCAAGTGCAAGTCACGCTCATCGACGTTTCGGATCGATCCGCGCCGCGCGTGGTGACGGAAACGGCCTTCGACGGCAACTTCGTCGACGCCCGCGCGATCGGCGACACGCTATACGTGGTGAGCAACGACACGCTGGGCCTACCGACGCCGCACATCACCTGCACGCCGATCGAAGATCCAAACGATCCGGCGGACCGCGTCGCGAATCCCGACGACGTCGCGGGCGACGCGATGTTCGCCCCGATCTGGTATTGGCCGCAGGAAGATTGCGTTTACGAATCGAAAGACGAGTATCTCGCCCGCGTCGTCGGCAACGAGATCGAACTCGGCTTGCCGCAGATGACGAGCGATCCCGGTGGCCGTCGACTCGACCCGGCTACAGCGGCAGGCACGGCAACCGGCACGAGCGGCGGGACAACTGGTGGAACAACGGGCGGCAGCACGGGCAGCATCACCGGCAGGACCGCGTCCGATGTCCCGTCGATCAGCGGCCCACTCACCCAGCCGACCGACGTCTATCGACCCGCGTCCGAAGATCAGCAGA
>JAJDEG010000582.1 GCA_029259895.1 Planctomycetota bacterium | reverse complement strand
TCCAGTTCCATCGTGCGTTCATCTCTACTCCTCCTTCGCTCTTCGAGCGAGTGCGTGGGCCTTTGCATGTAAAGGCGGTAGGAAACGGCTACCACGACTGAATACTACCCGCAGGCGGGAGAATGCAGAAATTGTTTTTGGTTGACGCAATGACGCTAATTGTTGTTATTGTGAACGATCGAAACTTGCCGCGAGGCGGACGGGCACTTTTGGCCCGTAGGCGGCGATCGATTCACCCCGTATTACTCCAGGCGGAACCCCATCGCACGCAACTCGTCGCGAACGACGGGATCGCCGAGCACTTCGGAGAACGCACGAACGGCCGGTCGCGCGGCGCGATCGGTTCGTACGGCGAAATCGTATCGCTCGTCGGTCAGCTGCAGAAAGCCGAGTCCGGCCGCGCGAGCGACGGTTTCGATGGTAACACCCCAGTCGGCGCGACCTTGGGCGACGGCGGCGGCAACGGCGTTGTGGCTGCGGGGTTGATTGGCGTATCCGCTCGGACGCTCGCCGTCGGCGAATCCATCGAAGTGCTGTGCAAGCAGCCGGTCGATGAGCACGCGGGTGCCGCTGCCCTGATTGCGGTTGACCATCAGGCAATCGACGTCGGCCAACGCGGAAGCCACGGCTTCGTCGAGCGAACGGCCGTCGAAACGCGCGTCGCCGCGTCGAAAAACGACGCCTTGCATTCGGCGATAGCCGTCGATGAGCATTACGTCGGGCGAAAGAAACGGGCGGTTGTATTCGCCGGTGTCTGGGTCGAGCAGATGGATGCCCGCCACATCGCACTGCCCACGGCGGACGGCTTCCAAGCCCGCCGTGCTGCCGACGGCAAGCGCCTTCGAGCGCCAACCGCGGCGATCGAGATGCGCGAGCAGCACGTCGAGGCCGACGCAATGGCTACCGATGACGCAGAGGTCGGCAAGCGCCGTATCGCGTCCCAGCAAACGCACGGATACGACGCTGTCGGCGGCGACGATCTCTCGATGACGGTCGATCGTAATGAAGCCGTCGGCGCGGCTAAACGTCGTGACCGAGCCAGAGCCCTTGCCCATCGGAAACGCGGCAGGCAGATTGTCGCCGGAATGGCCGTCGTTGCGACCGTCGCCGCCGGCATCACCGCTCGGCGAGAGCGAAACGAGCAGGTACTCGGTTCGCCCGATTTCGGAATTGACGCGAATTGCCAATCGCGCGGTGACTTGCCCGGCTTGTTCGTCGCGGCGTCCGCCCAAGCGGCGGATCACCGGGGCGACGAACTCGTGAAACGTGAAGATCGCGGACGTGGGAAAACCGGGCAGCACGACGACCGGTTTGCCGGCGGTGGCCGCGAGACAAATTGGCTTGCCGGGCTTGAGGGCGACGCCGTGGGCGACGATGCCAGGGTCGCGGAGTTTTGCGACGGCACGATAGCAAAGGTCGCCTTCGCCCTTGCTCGTGCCGCCGGAGAGAAGCACGACGTCGGCGGCGGCAAGAGCGCTGGACAGCGCGGCTTCGAGCGCAGCGAGATCGTCGCGAATGACGACCGGCGCGAGCGGTTCGCCGCCCAACTCGCGCACGGCGTCGCTGAGGATGCGAGAGTTGGAATCGTACACCATCGCGGGCCGCATCGCTTCGCCTGGAGCGATGATCTCGTCGCCGGTCGAGATAATCGCAACCTTGGGCCGCCGCCACACCCATGCGCGGTCCGCACCGATGGCGGCCAACACGCCGGTTTCGCGGCTGGTGAGCAGTTCGCCCGCGCGGAGAATGATTTCGCCCGCGGCGATATCGCTTCCGGCGAAGGCAATGTTCGCGCCAGCCGTGAGAGCCTTGCGGGCGAGAAGCGTCGATACGCCCTCGCCGTATTGAACATCGTTGCGATCGGCTTCGACGTCGACATGCTCGACCATCACCACGGCGTCGGCTCCGCGCGGGATCATTCCGCCGGTCGCAATGGGACACGCCATGCCGGATGCGACGACGCAATTCGGCTGCACGCCGGTGGCGATCGACTGCCCGAGCAGCCGCACGCGACGAGGGCGCTCTTCGGTCGCGCCGTGAGTATCGTCAGCACGCAGGGCGAAGCCGTCGACGTTGGAGCGATCGAACGACGGCACGTCCACCGTCGACGCGACCATGCGAGACAGAACGCGGCCCAGCGCCGCGTCGAGGGCGGTTTGCTCCTCGCCCAGCGGATCGAGCTGCAACGCGGCGCGAAATCGCCGTTCGGCTTCGTCGCGGTCGATGACGTCGAGAAACTGTTGCTGGTCGCTGGCCATGAACGGTTGCCGCGTACGCTTGACAGTCGTTTGGCCTCAGTTTGCGATGCTAGTGCGCCGTCATGGACGAACCCTTACGTCGCCCGCGCGGCTTCCGCCAACCCGCGCAAGATGCAGTCGGTCACGGCGGTCGAATCGGCGGAGATGGCGACTTCGGTGTTGGGTCGCCACTGGGGCAGTCGTCGCCGGTCGAACACGGTCGCCCCGCGCGTCAACTCGCCAGCCACTTCAACGTCGCACGCCATTTGCCGCAATTCAAACAAATCTCGGTCCGTAGCCGCCACGAGCGCAACGGCGTCGTGCAGGTGGATGCCCTCTTCGCCGAGGTGCTGACGATGCGTTCGATACAAATATGGCAGCGTCTTGGCGAGGAACCGGCCGGCGCGGCTCGTCTCGTCGGGGATCTGATCGAGAAAGTCGTACGTCTGGGCGACTTGGGTCGTTACGTCGAGCGGCACCAGCGTTTTCGTCATCGCCGAGCGAAATACGATGCGGGCCGACTCGGGGTCGCTATAAATATTGAACTCGGCGGCCGGCGTGACGTTGCCGGGGGCCGAGACCGTGCCGCCCATGATCACCAATTGGCCGATAATGGCGGCGAGTTCCGGGTCGCGGAGCAGGGCGCGGGCGATATTGGTGAGCGGCCCGCAAGCGACGATCGTAACTTGATTCGGCGCGGCGTGGACTTCGTCGTAGATCACCTTCTCGGCGGCGTGGCGCTGATGATGTTCGACGAACGGAAAGTCGTTGTTCCCCAGTCCGTCGTTTCCGAAAATGTGCTTGGCGTCAACCGGCAGCGAGTTAGCCGGCTCGGAGGCGCAGCCAATTCGCGGACGACGGGGCGGGTCGAGTTGATCGAGTATCGCCTGAACGTTGCGCGTGGCTTGATCCGGTGAGACATTTCCGCCGACGGCCGTGATGGCGACGACCTCGAGACGCGGGTCGAACAGGGCCATGCAAAGAGCCACGGCGTCGTCGATGCCGGGATCGCAGTCGATGATGACTTTCCGTGTCATGGCCGGCATTCCGCTTGCATGGTTGAATCGGGGGCGGGAATCGTATTGTCCTCCGTGCGTAGGCCGATTGTAAGGCCAGTGCGCTAGATTCACAAGCGTGGACGCTCGACGCTTCGGGCGATTTCGGGCAGCGGCTTGCCGCGACGCGGACGATCGGTTTCGCCTGTCGGGAGGCTGGCGGCTTGGCTAGACTATCGGCACGATACCTTCGGCCCGATACGGTCGATTTGTTGTTGTCCGCCCGCCGGCGAACCTTACCAAACGACCGTTAGGACTGACGTTCACGTGCCACCATCGGAGCATGCAGCGTGATTGATGCGATTCTTGGACGGCTTTCGGCGGGGACGGATTTGACCCGCGAAGAATGCGGCGAGCTGATCGACGCAATGTTCGAGGGAGGAACTAGCGACGAACAGATCGCGCTGGCCCTTTCGGCGCTGCGGGCCAAAGGCGAAACGGTCGAGGAAATCGTCGGCGCGGCGAGCGTGTTACGGCAACGGATGACGCGGATCGCGTGTCGCCACGATGCGTTCGTCGACACGTGCGGCACCGGCGGAGACCGCAGCGGAACGTTCAACATCAGCACGGCCGCCGCATTAGTGACGGCCGCCGCGGGATTGCCCGTCGCCAAACACGGCAACCGCAGTTTTTCCAGCATGACCGGATCGGCCGACGTCCTGGCGGCGCTGGGCGTGAACGTCGAGGCCGACGTTTCGGTCGTCGAGAAATGTTTGGACGAGTTGGACGTTTGCTTCTGCTTCGCGCCGTTGTGGCATCGTTCGATGAAGCGCGTGGCGGCCGTGCGGAAGTCGTTGGGCGTGCCGACGATCTTCAATTTGCTCGGACCGCTGGCCAACCCGGCGGCCGCTCCGTTTCAGGTCGTCGGCGTGGGACGCGGCGAGATGCGTGGGCCACTTGCTGCCGCGCTCTTTGCGTTGGGAACGCGCGGAGCGATCGTCGTTCACGGCGACGACGGGCTGGACGAAGTGACGCTCGCCACGGCCACGCAAGTTTCGCACGCCACGACGGACGGCATCCGCGAGTTTACGTGGACGCCGGAAGATTTCGGACTGGGCCGGGCGTCGCTCGACGACACGCTGGTCGAAGGCCCGGAGGAAAGTGCGGCGGTGATTCGCCGCGTGCTGGCCGGCAAACAGGGCCCGCCACGCGATATCGTCGTTGCAAACGCCGCCGCGGCATTGTGGGTGGCCGGTAAAGCGATGTCGACGCAAGAAGCCGCGGCCGTCGCGGCCAAGGCCATCGACGACGGTGCGGCGCGACAGTTGCTCGCGGCGCTGGCCCAGCGGAGCGCGCCGTGAAGCCGAACACGTTTCGCCTCGTACTGCTCGTATCGTGCGCGCACATGCTCGTACACGTTTTCGAGCTGTCGATCGCCAGCGTCGAGCAACACGTGGGCGAAGAATTCGGCGTGAGCGCCAAAGTCACCGGATCGCTGGGCATGACGTGGCGGATTCCATTCGGCGCGGGCGCGCTGCTGGCCGGATGGTTGGCCGACCGGTTTGGCTCGAAACCGATGCTCGTACTCTATCTGGCCGGCTGTTCGGCGGCGGCGTTGGCGACTTGGGCCGCGCCGTCGCTGGCCGTGCTGTTCGCGACGATGTTCGTGATGGGTTCGTTCGCCAGCATTTACCACCCGGCGGGCTTGGCGATCATCTCGCGCGAAACGACCGCGGCCGAGCGCGGTCGCGCGCTCGGTTGGCACGGCATTTTCGGCTCGCTCGGCAGCGCGACCGCGCCGTTCCTCGCCGGAGCGCTGTTGCTGATTCCGGCGCTCACCTGGCGCGACTATTTTCTCGTGCTGATGGTGCCCGGAGCGGTGTTGGCGGTGGTGTTGTCGCTGGTGCTGGTCGAGCGTCGCGACGATCCTGCCCAAGCGGCCACGCTCTCGCCGGACGACGACGGCCCGTTTCATGCGCCGCAGTATTGGACGCTCGTGGCGGTGAATGTGTTGTTCGGCTTCGTCTACGCGGCGCTGATGAACTTTCTCGCTCGCTACCTCACCGCGGCGAACCTACAGCCCGATTGGGTCGCGCCGAAGCAGTGGGGCGCGCTCTGCGCGGCCGTGGTGTTGCTCTGCGGCATGGTGGGGCAGGCGATCGCCGGGAAACTCGCGAGGCCCGAGCGGCTACGGCCGATGATGACGCTGATTCTGCTGGCCAACGTGCCGTGTCTGGCGGCGATGGCGGTGGCCGAGGGCGTGTGGCGATTGGTCGCGGCCTGTGCGACCGGCTTGTTCCACTTCATGCACCAGCCGGTATTCAACTCGTTCCTGGCACAGCTCGTGCCGCGCCGTCGCCGGAGCGTCGGTTACGGCTTCAGCCAGATGATGCAATTCGGCCTCGGCGCGTTCGGCGCGCAGTTCGCCGGGTTCGTCATGGCGTCGTCGCTTTCCGATCCGATCTTGGTCAACTATCTGTCGCTGGCCGGCGTGGCGCTAGCGGCGGCGGCGCTTTCGACGCGGATCCGGCCGCTGTAGACGCTCGCGACTACGGGCGGCGAATCCGCGCTCCGATCGTGATCAGCTTGTTGTAGCGGTCGACCGGCTGGCGGGCCGACCAGGCGATGCCCCGCAGCAGCAGCGTGCGGAACAGCGGATCGTCGAACGACCATGAGTAGTGGCCGGGGATGGAAACGAACACGCGGCCCTTGCCGTGTTCGCGTGCCCACAGTTGGGGCGTCGCTGCCCCGTCTTCGACCGACGTACCCAACAGCGTGAGTCGATTGGCATCTCCGGCCAGCAGCCAATAACTCTCGTCGACCATGTGGACGCGGTCGAAGTTGCGCGTGATCGGATGCTTGGCCGCCGAGAGATCGAGGTCGAGCGGGCCGTGGCGATAACGAATTTTGGCCGCCGCCGATGCCAGACCGATCCGCTGGGCAAAGCCATCGGCGTCGGGCGTCCCTTCGACGGCCCAATGGATGAACACCGCGCCGCCGCCGCGGGCGAGTACTGCGTCGAGACCTTTCGCGCGCTCGGCGTCGAAGCGGCCACGTTGGAAGAAAACGAAAACGTCGGCGGACTTGAGTTGCTTTGCCGACGGCCATTCCCAAGCGTTTTCGACCGTCGTCGTGTCGTCGACGGCGAGTAGCTCGCTCCAGGCCTTCTGCCAAGCCGGGTAGTCGTGCTCGCCTGGCCCGTGGTCCTTCGGCCCGGCGACGAGAACGATGCGGATCGGCCGCGTTTTTTCGGGCGGGACGGGTGCGTCGGCCAGCACGGCGCGGACCTCGTCCATCGATCGCGGCGGCGGAGCCGGCCGTTTCGATTCGAGCGGCATGCTCGGCGGCGGCAGCAGCAAGAACGTCAGCAAGTCGCGCAGCTTCTCCTCGCCGAGCTTTTCGTGAATATCCTTGGGCATCACCGAGACGCTAGCCGGCTTCATCGCTTCGACATCGCCGCGGGCGATGCGGGTCACTTCGCCCTTCTCGTCGCCGACGAGCAACGTGTCGCCATCGGTGCGAATGACGCCGGAGAGCATCCGTCCGTCGGCAAGCGTAATCGCATACGGCACGTAGTCGGGATTGAGGGCGTAGCTGGGATTCGTCACATCGCGGAAGACGGAGGCGTAATCGCGCTGCCGCAAGTTGGACAAGTTCGGACCAATTTCACCGCCTTCGCCGTCGAGCTTGTGGCACTTCGAGCATAGGGCTTGCTCGCTGAAGAACAGCTTGTATCCGCGTGCCCAACTGCCGCCTTCAAGTCCTGCCGGGCGAGCGGCGGCGAGGACGGTGAGATCGGCGGCTACGTCCCAGGGGCGTCCGATGCGCGTGAGAGGGACCGCACGTGGTCGCGCCAATGAGACGGCTTGTTCACCGTCCTCAAGGTCGACTTCCGTCGTTTGGGCAGACAGCGTGAGGTTGGCGCTGCTGGCGCCTTTGGCGAGCGTAACCACCGAATGGACGATGGCTTTGTTTGCATTGAGCAATAACTGTGACGAATTCGCTCCACCTGTGTGCTGGATGCGATCGCGGACGATTTCCGCCCCTTCGGTACCGTCGACGGTCATCGCGACATGGATTCCACGTGCGAAAAGTCGATACGACACCTGTTCCGCCGGCAACTCGTAGTCAATCCGCGAACCCGGCTGCACGGCCGGCCGTAGGAAGTCCTTGAGACTCAACCGGCCGTTTAGCGTGAGCGTTCCCGGCATCTTCAATTCCGCCCAGAAGGCGTCATGATCTGCGCTGCCGGCCGTAAATTGCCGCGAAATGTCGAGATCGAAGTGCGGTAATACCGTCGTCACGTTCGTGCCATCCTCGCCCTGCCACGTCGCATCGATGCCAGCCAGATCGTGCTGTAAGTCGATCTCGACGACGCTCGGCAGCACACCCCTTTCTCCCGAGCCCCGAACCCCGCGCCCCGCTCCCCGCGTAAAATCCGGCAGCGTCACCGCATACGTCGCCGCCATGCGATGCCGTTCGGTCGTCAAGACCAACGTCCGCCGATCCGGCGACAGCCCCACGCCATGCACGGCCAGATCGTACCGCGGCGTGTTGAGTTGC
>JAJDEG010000581.1 GCA_029259895.1 Planctomycetota bacterium | reverse complement strand
GGGGTGTTTTTTTGGTTTTCGGCCCCTGGTTTTTTTTTCCCCACTGTTGGGCGCAAAACCGCTGCACCCCCCACCCTACAAATTCTCCTGTCGCCTTGCATACCGAAGCCCTCGTCCCCGATCCCCGAATCCTGACCTCCGACCCCCCAGAATTCATTCCATGTCTGACGCCGAACAGCCGAACCCGGATACCACCCAGCGCCGTCATCTCGACGGCGATTATGAGGCCGACGATCTTAAACACCTTAGTGACCTGGAACACGTCCGGCAGCGGCCGAGCATGTACATCGGCGATACGACGAAGCGCGGTCTGCATCATCTGGTGTACGAAGTCGTCGACAACTCGATCGACGAGGCGATGGCCAAGCATGCCAAGAACGTGGTCGTGACGATCAACGGCGACGGCTCCGTAACGGTGCAGGACGACGGCCGCGGTATTCCGGTCGAGATGCATGCGGATCTTGGTTGTTCGACGCTGCAAGGCGTGATGACCGTGCTCAAATTCGGCGGCAAGTTCGACAAGGGGGCGTATCACGTCTCCGGCGGTTTGCACGGCGTTGGCGTGACCGTGGTGAACTTTCTGAGCGAGTGGTGCGAGGTGGAAGTCGCCCGCGGCGGGCACGTCTATCAGCAGGAGTACGAGCGGGGCGTGCCGACGGGCGAAGTGCGGCGCGTTGGCGCGACCGATCGTCGCGGCACGAAGACGACCTTCAAGCCCGACCCGACGATTTTCCCGATCACGAAGTTTGAATATCCGGTCCTCTACAAGCGGTTGCAGGAGTTGGCGTTCCTCAACCGCGGCGTGAAAATTATCTTCAAGGACGAGCGGGTCAATGAAGGCGACACGTTCTATTACGAGCGCGGCATCATTGAGTTCGTCGAGCATCTCAATCGGGCCAGCGAGCCGATTCATGCTGACGTGCTCTACTTCGAAACCGAGACCGACGATCTGGGCATCGAGATCGCCATGCAGTATTCGGCCGAATATACCGAGAACGTGCATACGTTCGCCAACAACATTGCCACGATCGAAGGCGGCACGCATCTGTCGGGCTTTCGCACGGGTCTCACCCGCGCGCTGTCGGCTTACGGCAAGCAGCAGGACATGTTCAAGGATCTCGTGCCGCAGGGCGAGGATTTTCGCGAAGGCCTGACGGCCGTGGTCAGCGTTCGCGTCGCCCATCCGCAGTTCGAGGGTCAGACCAAGACGAAGCTGGGCAACGGCGAGATCGAAGGCATCGTCAATTCGGCCGTTGGCGAGTTCTTGAAGAAGTATCTGGAGGAGAATCCGAAATCGGCCAAGACGATGGTCGGCAAGGGCATCACGGCCGCCGAAGCGCGGGAGAGCGCCCGCAAAGCTCGGCAACTCGTTCGCGATCGCAAGGGCGTGCTCTCCGGCCGTGGATTGCCGGGCAAGCTCCGCGATTGCACGAGCCGCGACGTGGCGAAGTGCGAACTGTACCTGGTCGAAGGCGATTCGGCCGGCGGCAGCGCCGAAGGTGGACGCTTGCGAGAGTATCAAGCGATCCTTCCCTTGCGCGGCAAGATCATCAACGCCTATAAGAGCCGCGAGGACAAAGTGCTGGCGAACGAAGAGGTTCGCAGC
The DNA here is from genome assembly GCA_029259895.1 of Planctomycetota bacterium. GTDB lineage: Bacteria > Planctomycetota > Planctomycetia > Pirellulales > PLA5 > PLA5. Next base: position 15,211 of record JAJDEG010000581.1, on the reverse strand, counting down.
ATGATCTCGGCCATTGGCGTTGGCTTCGGCGAGGACGGCGACCTGTCGAAGCGACGGTACGACAAGGTCGTGATCATGACCGACGCCGACGTCGACGGTTCGCATATCCGCACGCTGCTGCTGACGTTCTTCTATCGCCAGATGTATCACCTGATTCAAGGTGGGCACGTCTACATCGCCCAACCGCCGCTGTTCCGGGTGCGCGAGAAGAAGAAGGTCTACTACGTGCAGACCGAAGAGGAAATGAAGTCGCGACTGCTCGACATGGGTCTCGAGGATGCCGAGTTCGATCCGCGCGATGGGCGTACGATCGTCGGCGCGGAAATGGCTCGGCTGAGTCGGACGCTGGCCGCGATGGAAGAGGCGCTTGTCGCGCTCGAACGCCGTGGCATTAGCCTGAAGCTGCACGCGGTGCGGCAAGACCCGGTGAGCGGCCGCTTGCCATACTTCCACGTCTATATCGGCCGCGAAGAGCATTGGTTTAGCACGCGCGAGGCGCTCGACCAGTTCCTCACGCAGCGCGAATCGATTCAAGGCGAGCTGCGCGTGGAGAACGGCGGCAGCGGTTTGGGGTCCGCCGACACGACGGGCTCGCTGGCCGCCGGTTCGCAGCCGGCCGTGCCCGAGTCGCAACGTCTGCACATCGTCGAGCTGCACGAAGTTCGCACGATCAACAACTTGTTGGCCGATCTGCGGACGATGGGCTTTGAGATCGATGCGCTCGTGCCGGTCGAACGAACCGGTAGCCAAGAATCGCGATACACGTTCCGCCGCGGCGAGCAGGAGATCGGGCTGGAAGACCTCCGCGGTCTGATCGCGGCCGTGCGGGCCGCCGGCGAAAAGGGCTTGCAGATCACGCGGTTCAAAGGCTTGGGCGAAATGAACGCGGAAGAGCTTCGTCAAACAACGCTCGATCCGGCGAATCGCACGCTGGTGCAAGTGACGATGGACGACGCCAGCGGAGCGGACGATATGTTCCGCGTGCTGATGGGGGACAAAGTCGAGCCGCGGCGGGAGTTTATCGAGAAGCATGCCCTCGAAGTGCGGAACCTCGACGTATAGCGGATTGCTCTCGACTCGCCAACGCGCCCCTGTCGGAGGCGAATCCTTTCGCCGAAAATTCACCGCACACCCTCGCGCTGTAGCACGCGTTCCGCATTGCCGACCGCGTAACCTCCCCGCGCGTCAAATCGGGCAATCCACAAGCCCAAAATCAGGCCGCGCCGCCAACCTCGCGCCGCCCATTATTGAACAAGCGCCAGGGGGGCCCCAGCACCTACGTTCAATAATTCCCTCCGTCCTGCGGCAAGCAGAGCGAGCGCAACACAAAAAACAACGCCGCACACTCCGCGATCTCGCTCAATCCGAATTGCCAAACAACAGCCAAACTCAAAGCGGCAACAGCGTCCAATCCCTTCCTACCACAAAGCCTGGCCTGATTTCAACGACTATTTTCCGCGTTACTTGGCCGCCTGGATGAAAGGGGAACGTCGTCGCCGATTGCCCCAGCTGGGGCAATCGCCGTGGTCAAGCCGCAGGCTCGTTGCGAGCGCACGCGGCAACCCGCAATCGACGACACAATGCGATCGTATTATTCGTCCCGACGCCCGCGATGGCGGTACGGTACTTTGGCTTGTCTCAGCGCGAAGGTTCCGCGCGAAGCGCCCGCCCCACTGCGTTTCGTTCTCGACGACGCTGCGTCGATATGGCCACTGGGAACGTGCAGTGAAGATTTCGCACAAAATACTCGCCGTCGTAGTGGCCCAGGTCGTGTTTACGGCGCTGGTTGGCACGTACGCCGTGCATTCGACTCGCAAAGCGATGTGCACGTGGGTGGAGGACGCAGCCCGTTCGCGGGCCGCCTCGATCGCGGATGAAATCGACCGTCAGATCCACACCCGCTTGCAGGAATGGAAGGCCTACACGCGCAGCTCGCTTGTTCAGAAGACGCTCTCGGAATCGAACGACGAATTTGAGGTGATGCCCGACGTGCAAGCCGAAATCGACCGTCGCGACGTCGCCTGGCGGGGCACGCCAAAAACGGTCGTATCGTCGCTGCAGCGCGAGTTGATGACCAATCCGTTAGGTCGAGACCTGATCGCGCGGCTCGACCACTACGAGCTCGCAAACGGCGAGGCGCTGTATGGCGAGGCGTTCCTTACGAACAAATTCGGAGCCAACGTCGCCGTGAGCGGACGCCTGTCGGACTACCGGCAGGACGACGAAGAGTGGTGGCAGGTTGCTCATCGCGACGGCGTCGACGTCGACGACATCGAGTACGACGAAAGCGCCGAAATGAACTCGTTGGCGCTGGGCGTCGCCGTCGCCGACGAGCGAGGTCAATTCCTGGGCGTGCTCAAGGCCGTGCTCAACCTCACCGACGTGTTGTCGCTGATCGACCGGCGGTCGGCCGAGTACGTGGGCACGGAGTACCGCCAGATCGTGTTGCTGACCCACGATTTGCAAGTCATCCACGTCGGCGGAGAGACCGCGAGCCCCCTGAAGAACGGTGATAATTACGTCAAAGGCATATCTTTCGCCGACGAGGTAGTGTCGACGCAAGGCGTCGTCTTCGATGAGACGGGTCGCGCATTCCTTTCGACGTTCGCCCGGTCGCGCGGCTTCGACGGATACGCGGGAAATGGCTGGCAGGTGTTGGTTCGCTACGCCAACAGCGAAGCTTACGGCGAAGTCGACGCGGCGGCGGCGCACGTCATCGCCGGCACGGTCGGCGCGGCGATTCTTCAGATCGTCGTCGGGTTGCTGCTGGCGTTCTCGTTCACGCGTCGCGTGCGTCGTGTCGTCGAAGCCTCGCAGAAATTGGCTCGCGGCGACCTTGCCGTCCGCGTTCGCGTCCGCGGGAGGGACGAGATCGCGCATCTCGGATCCCAATTCAACGTGATGGCGGCGAGCCTCACCGAGATATCACTCACGCTGAGGGATCAGTTGACGCTGACCGAGTGGCAGCGAGACAAGGTCGAACGGGAAGTTGCCGAGCGGCGACGCATCGAGGTCGACCTCCGCCGCGAAGAGGCGATCATCCGCGCCGTTTTGGACAACGCCGGCGATGGCATCATCACGATCGACGAACGGGGCGTCGTGCTGTCGTTCAATTCGGCTGCCGCACGGATGTTCCATCGCACCATTGAGGACGCGGTCGGGCAGCATGTCTCGGTGCTAATGCCCGCGACCGACCGCTGCCCCCACGACGATGTCGCGTGCTATTTGCAAGAGTGCCTGGGCATCGTGCTCGGCGCGCCGCGCGACGTCGAGGCGGTCGACGCCGATGGAGCAAAATTCCCGGCCGAGATCGTCATTACCGAATTATTGATCGCGGACGTAAGGATGTTCGTGGGCGTGGTGCGCGACCTATCGGAGCGAAAGAAAATGGAGTTGGATCTTTCGCACGCTCAAAAAATGGAGTCGGTCGGGCGTCTCGCCGCCGGCATCGCCCACGAGATCAACACGCCGACGCAATTCGTCGGCGACAACTTGCGATTTCTGAAGGACGCATTCGACGACCTCGCCGGCATCGTCGACGAATCGAAACGCCTGCTCGACTCGGTGCGCGGTGGCGGCGATAGCAAAGCGGCCGGCGAGGCACTCGCGGCGCAGATCGAGCAACGCGACTTCGAGTACCTCAGCGACGAAGTTCCCAAGGCGATCGAGCAAGGCTTGGACGGGTTGCAGCGCGTGGCGTCGATCGTCAAGGCGATGAAGGAATTCTCGCACCCGTCGGGAGACGACAAGCAGCCCGTCGACATCAACCGCGTCGTCGAAAACGCGACGATCGTTTCGCGAAACGAGTGGAAGTACGCCGCCGAACTCGTCACCGATTTCGATCCCAACAATCCGGTGCTATACGGGTACGAAGGGGAACTCGGCCAGGTGCTGCTGAATTTGATCGTCAACGCGGCCCACGCCATCGCCGAAAAGCCCGTCGGCGACCCGTCGGATCGCGGCACGATTACCGTCAAGACGCGGCTCGAAGACGACAGTGTGCGAGTTTCCGTCGAAGACACGGGCGGAGGGATTCCGCCAGAGTTCCGCGAGCGCGTGTTCGACCCGTTCTTCACGACCAAGGCCGTCGGCAAGGGAACGGGCCAAGGACTATCCATAGCGCACGACGTGGTCGTTCGCAGGCACGGCGGCGCGATTTCGCTCGACACCGAGGTCGGACGAGGTACGACGTTTCATCTGATTCTGCCCGTCGCCGACCCAGCGGCGCGCGTGGGCAACGATCTCAACGAATTCGCAACCGAGGAGGCCGCCGATGAAGCGTCAAATTCTGTTCGTGGATGACGAACCGAACGTACTCGACGGTATTCGGCGGATGATGCGCGGCGAGCGGACCGAATGGGATATGGAGTTCGCCATCGGAGGGCCGGCCGCCGTCGAACTGATCGAACAACGCGTTTTCGACGTCGTCGTAAGCGATATGCGAATGCCTATCATCGACGGGGCCGAGCTCGTCGAGCGCATTGCCGCCAAATCGCCGCGAACCGTGCGGATCATCCTGTCCGGCCAGGCAGAGCAAGAAGCGATCCTACGGTCGATCGGCCCGGCCCACCGGTTCCTGTCCAAGCCGTGTACTCCGGAAGAACTCAAAGACGCCATGCGCCGGGCGTGTTCTCTGCACGATCGGCTCGACAACGTCGAATTGAATGGACTACTGGGCAAGATTCGCTCGCTGCCTTCTTTGCCGAGTGTGTTCGGCCAGATTCTCGCGGAACTGAACGCCGACGATCCGTCACTCATTCGGATCGGCGACCTCGTCGCCGCTGACGTCGGCATGTCGATGAAACTGCTGCAGATGATCAACTCCGGGTACTTCGCCCGGATAAAACGAATCACCGATCCGAAACAAGCGGCCCAACTGTTGGGACTCAGCCTGTTGCGGCCGCTGATTCTCTCCGCCGGCGTCTTCTCCGCGTTTTCCGTCGAGCGAGAAAGCGTTTTTTCGATCGATCGCTTACTGCAAAACGCGGCGAAAGTGAGCGAGGTGGCGCGGCGGATTGCGCGCGCCGAAGGAGCGCCTCCGCACGTTGTCGAGGATGCCGCGTTTGCCGGACTCGTACACGACATCGGACGCCTCGTGTTTGCCTCGTACTTTCCCGAGCTGACCGAACGCGTGATACACGACTCGGTCGAACGAGACGAATGGCTTACGCGGGCCGAGGTCGCAGAATTCGGTTACACGCACGCCGATGTCGGCGCCAGCCTGTTGTCGTTATGGGCGTTTCCCGACGGCATCGTCGAGGCCGTCGCGTTTCACCATACGCCGCAGGAGTGCCGTGCCGCGGGATTCACTGCGCTCACCGCCGTCCACGTCGCCGAGTTCATGGTCGGTCGAAGCCAACTGGTGCCCGACGGCGTTTTGGATCCGCCCATTCCGCCGCTCGACGTCGACTACATCGAGGGTCTCGGTTTGACGCCGCGAATTGAAACGTGGCGAAGTCTCGCTTTTGAATCCGTCTGCGAAAAGGTGCCTTCATGACGAATCCTCGCGTATTGCTCGTCGACGACGAACGGCTTCTCGTCGAAGCACTTCAGCGGCAAATTCGCCGGCGGTTCGACGTCCACATCGCGACGCGGGCGAGTGAAGCGTTCGATATTCTTGCCCAGCAACGGCCGTTTGCCGTCGTCGTGTCGGACATGAAAATGCCCGGCATGGACGGAATCCAGTTTCTCGCCAAGGTCAAGGAATCGTGGCCCGACGCGACGCGCATCATGCTGACCGGTCTGACCGACGTCAAGACGGCGATCGACGCCGTGAACGACGGCCACGTGTTTCGCTTTCTCACCAAACCGTGCCCCGCGGACATACTTACGTCGACCATCGAGGCGGGAGTCAAGCAGAATCAATTGATCACGTCCGAACGCGAGTTGCTCTCCAAGACGCTCGGGGGAGCCGTCAGCTTGCTCACGCAAGTGCTGTCGCTCGTCAACCCCGAAGCGTTTGGCCGCGCGGCGCGGGCGCGGGAAACCGTTCGCCAGATTTGCGTGGTGATGTCGGTCGATCAATCGTGGGAAATCGAAATGGCCGCCATGCTGTCGCAAGTCGGTTGCGTGGCGGCGGCCGAAGGTCCGCTCAAGAAGGCCATGCGAGGCGAAAACCTCACTCCCGAAGAACAGGCAACCTACGCGTCGCACATCAAAATCGGACACGACCTCGTCGAAAAGATTCCCCGGCTCGGCAACGTCGCCAAAAGCATCCTGTACCAAGACAAGCGCTTCGACGGCGAGGGATTTCCGGCCGACGACCGGGCCGGAGCGACGATTCCGCTGGGAGGCCGCATGCTCAAGGCGGCGCTCGACCTCGACGCCTTGCTGTGCGGCAACGCGGACAACGACACGGCGCTGGCCACCATGGCGCGGCGTCGCGGATGGTACGACCCGACGGTGTTCGCGGCGCTCGAAACCGCCGCGAATCCGCGATTTGAAGTCCGAAACGTCCGGCTTGCAGATCTCGACGATTCGATGACGTTCGACGAACACGTCGTAGCCGTCAGCGGCGACGTACTCGTGGCCGGCGGACAGCGCGCGACCGCGTTGATTCGCGAACGGCTACGAGAATACGCGAAATCGTGCCGCAATATCCGCGAGCCGATTCGAGTCCGCCTGCCGCTACGTGCGACGCCGGCCGCAGCGCCGCTGCAAGCCAACGCCGCGTCAGAAGTCGCTGCAAGCGTAGGGGCGTAACGCGGCTTCCGCACCGCTGACGGCGGACGACGCACGTCGAATCCGAGGTTGGACGAATTCGAAAACCGTGGTAGGTGCCGCCGGGAAGTGCCATACCTACGACGGCTTGTTGTCGAACTGCAATTGCAGCGGGACGATCGGCGCGTCGGATGCCGGCGGCTTCGGACTGACGTCGTCGGCTTGTGTCGCCGGTTCGAGAGAGCCGGCAGACGACTTGCGCGGACCAAGCAAGACGAGTCGCGCCGTGGTTAGTAGCCCGCGCACCGACGAGAATGTCGCGTCTACCGCCGTCGGTTCATGCCCGCTGTGGACCATGCAGTTTGTGCAGGCTGCGTTGCCGCTTTTTTGGCCGTAGTTTTTCCAGTTGGTGGTGGCGAGCAGTTCGGCGAACGTTTCCGTGTAGCCTTCGTCGAGGAGGTAGCACGGTTTTTGCCAGCCGAAGACGTTGTAGGTTGGGTTGCCCCAGGGCGTGCATTCGAGCGGGTAGCGGCCTTGGAGGAATTCGAGGAACAGCGGCGATTGGTTGAATCGCCAGCGGCGGCTGGGGTTGCCGAGGATGCGCTGGAACAGGGTTTGGGTTTTCTTTCGCTCGAGGAAGTGGTCTTGGTCGGGTGCCTTGGCGTAGCCGTAGCCGGGCGAGATCATCATGCCTTCGACGCCGAGCGTGGCGAGCGTGTCGAAGAGCTGGCGGATGCGCGTTGGCTCGACGCCGTCGAAGAGCGTGGTGTTGGTCGTGACACGGAAGCCGGCGGCGAGGGCGGCGCGGATGGCGGAGACGGCGATGTCGTAGATGCCGTCGCGGCAGACGGCGCGGTCGTGTTCTTCGCGGGGGCCGTCGAGATGGACGGAGAACGTGAGGTACTTGGTCGGGCGGAAGCGCGGCAGGGCTTCTTCGAGCTTGATGGCATTCGTGCAGAGGTAGACGTATTTGCGGCGGGCGACGAGGCCCTCGACGATGGCTTCGATGTCCGGATGCAGCAGCGGTTCGCCGCCGGGGATCGAGACGATCGGCGCACCGCATTCTTCGACGGCGCGGAAGCATTGCTCGGGCGTAAGCTGGCGGCGGAGGATTTCGGCGGGGTGCTGGATCTTGCCGCAGCCGGCGCAGGCGAGATTGCAGCGGAGCAGCGGCTCTAGCATGAGGACGATCGGATAGCGCTGGCGGCGGCGCAGCTTTTGGGCCAGCACGTAGCGGGCGACGGTGAGGGCTTGTGAGATGGGGACGGACATGGTGCAGGGGTTGGGGGTCGGGGACTGGGGGTTGGGGAAGGAGATAGGAGTCAGGAGGTAGGAGTTGGGGAGACGCGGCGGTTATTCTTCGTTGGTGTAGATGGTAAGCGGTTGCTTGTCGGTGGTTGGGGCTGATTCCTCTTCGTCGAGTAGGGTTGTGGCGTTGCCGCCTTGGCTTAGGTCTGCGCCGATGGCGGCTGCCCATTGGGCTAGGGCTTGGAGCGGGAAGTAGATTGGGTAGAGATGATAGCGGAGATAAAACACGAGCGGGAAGCCGGTGCCGGTGAACTCGGCTTCGTCCCAGGCACCGTCGGGGTTTTGATGGGCGAGGAGGAAGCGGACGCCGCGGGCCGTGGCGGGATGGCGATAGAGTCCGGCGGCGAGTAGGCCCATGACGGCCCAGGCGGTTTGCGAGGCGGTGGCCGGGCCGATGCCGCGTCGCTTGGGATCGGCGTAACTGTCTGGCGATTCGCCCCAGCCGCCGCTGGGTTGTTGCGTGGAGAGCAGCCAGTTCGCACCGGCGACCATGGCGGGATCGCCGTGAGGGATGCCGATGGCGGCGAGACCGACGAGGGTTTGCCAGGTGCCGTAGATGTAGTTGACGCCCCAGCGGCCGAACCAACTTCCGTCGGGTTCTTGCGTGCGGCGGAGATAGGCGACGGCGCGGTCGATGGCCGGATCGCCGGTTGGATTGACGGCTGGATTGCCGACGCGGCGGCCAACGCGAGCGAGCGCTTCGAGGACGCGGGCCGTCAGGTCCGGCGAACTTGGGTCGATCATCGCGTTATGATCGGCGAAGGGAACGTGGCAGAGGAGTTCCATGTCGTTGTTGCGATCGAACGCGCCCCAGCCGCCGTCGCGGTTTTGCATGGCGAGCATCCAGGCGGCACCGCGCTGGGTGGCGGCGGCGATGCGATCGACGAGGGCGGCGCGATGGCGGGCGGCGGTGATGCTTGGCGCTTTGCCGGCGTCGACGACGCTTAGGCCGGGTGGAAGGACGTCGGCGGGCATGTCGGCTGGTGGTGGCGGCGGGTTGAGCGCCATGAGGACCATCGCCGTGTCGTCGACGTCGGGATAGAAGGCGTTGGCATGCTCGAAGAACCAGCCGCCGGGCTCCGCGCGGACGGTCTTCGACCAATCGCCGCGGTCGGTGACCTCTTTGCCGAGCAGCCATTCGGCGGCGGCGAGCATGGCGTCGCTCTGCATTTCGACGCCGCTCTCGGCCAGCGCGCGCATGGCGATGGCGGTGTCCCAGACCGGCGACTTGCACGGTTGTAGCCGCGTGCTTTCCGCGCCGTCGAGCGTGAGCGCGTCGAGCTGGTCGAGGTTGTAACGAAGCTCGGGACTGTCGTCGTCGTAGCCGAGGCCTCGCAGCGCGATGGCGGTCCAGATGATCGGCGGGAAGATCGCGCCGAGTCCGTCGGAACGTTCGCAGCGGTCGAGCATCCAGCGGCGAGCCGTTTCGACGGCGCGGCGACGCAGCGGCGTGAGGCGGAAGCGCTCGGCGGCTTTGATGGCGCGATCGACGCCGCGGAAGATGCTCGCCCAACTCAGGCGACGCGAGGATTGCTTGCCGGGGCAGGAGAGGGCGGGCCAGTCGGCCGGGTCGCGGAGGAAGAGCTCGCGGATGCTTTGGCTGGCGTCGAGCGTTCGCACGGGGCGGGTCGCCCAAACGATGGAGAGCGGCACGAAGATGGTGCGCGACCAGGCGCTGATGCGATAGATATTGACCGGCATCCACGCGGGCATTAGCACGAACTCCGGTGGCACCGCGGGGCAAAGCTCGTAAGGAATCTGGCCGAGCAGGGCGAGGTAATATCGCGTGAAGCTATTCACGGCGTCGGCCCCGCCGTGGCGCAGGATCGCCGCTCGGGCGCGCTGCATATATTCGACGTGCGGCGGATGGCCGGTCAGCTTGAGCGCGAAGTAGGCTTTCACACTGGCGCTGATATCGACCGACGCGCCGGGATATTGTCCCCAGCCGCCGGTGGCGAGTTGCGTTTCGACCAATCGCCGAGCGACGCGAATGGCGACGGCCGATCGCTCGCGGCCGAGAAACGCCAGGAGCAGCAGATACTCGCTCTGTAGGATCGAATCGCCTTCGAGCTCGCCTTCCCAATAGCCGTCGGCACTTTGGCGTTCGAGCAGCCAACGCCGCGTTTGCAGAATCGCGCGGCGAAGCGGCGCGGCAAAACGGCGCGCCGTCGAGGTCGGTTCGAGAACGTCGGGCGAAACAACTTCCAGGCCGTCCATGGGTACGACCCGCACATAGGGACTCGACATACGGCATCCATCGCGGTTGTCAGGGCATCTGACCGGGGGCATCCTGCAAGCAAGAGCCTCGTTGCTCATGCACCCCAGCAGCGTATGCCATGATGCGCGGGGCGGCAAGTGCGAGGCGTCACGACGACGATAGCGATGCCAGCGTCGGGCCGTTGCGATTGATCTGGCTTCGCGGCGGGCAAGTTGCTATGAATGGGCCGTCGAAGTAGACGAGGGAATAGAGACGAGGGAATAACGCTTACGTCACGGATGATCGAGGGATTCTTGTTATGAGCATGGCTGCTCCGCCGCTGCGATTGCGGCTGCCTAGTTTCGTGGTGATTCCGGCGCGGTTGGCGTCGACGCGGTTGCCGCGCAAGTTGCTGCTCGCCGAGACCGGCAAGCCGCTCATCCAACACACGTACGAAGCCGCGCGAAGGGCGACGCGGCCGTTCGATCTGTGCGTGGCGACCGACAGCGACGAGATCGTCCGCGTAGTGCGCGGATTCGGCGGCAAGGCGGTGATGACCGGCCCGAACCTCGCCTCGGGCACCGACCGCGTGGCCGAAGTGGCTCGCGATCTGGTCGACATCGACATCGTCGTCAACGTGCAGGGAGACGAGCCGGAGTTGAGCGGCGAGGCGATCGACGAAGTGGTGGGACTGCTCGAATCGGACCCGACGGCGGCGATGGCGACGCTGGCCACGCCGATTCGCGATCGCGGGAAGCTCGACGATCCGGCCTGCGTGAAGGTGGTTTTCGACGCCGCTGGCAAGGCGATGTATTTCAGCCGCGCGGCGATTCCGCACGCCCGCGAGTGGCGCGATGAACTGCTCGCCGACGAGCCGCCGCGGTTCTTTCAGCACCTTGGTCTGTATGCCTATCGCCGCGACTTCTTGCTAAGCCTGGCGAAGTTGCCGCGGTCGCCGCTGGAGCAGCTCGAGAATCTCGAACAGCTGCGCGTACTCGAGTCGGGCCAGACGATCCTCGTGTCGGTCGTCGACGAGCCGTCGATCGGCATCGACACGCCGGAGGATTACCGCGAGTTCGTGCGGCGGACGAAGCCAGAAGCCCGCGCGGCGGGGTAACTCGTTCCGTTGCTCAATCGCCGATCGAAATCTCGACGAGCCGCTCGCCCTTGGGATCGGTGATCGCGGTGATCGTCCAGGCCCCGTAGGGCATGTTCCAACTGTGCGGGAACGTCTTGAGTTGCTGGAATCGCGAGCCATCGAGAGCATCGTTGAGTTGCGCCGGCGTGGTCTCGGCATGCACGCTGACGCCGTCGATCGACAACGAGCCTGGAAACGTCGACGTTGGTGCGAGGCTCGAAACTTGGCCGTCGCTGCCCGACGAAGCTTTCGCCGCTTCGAGCGAGAGCGACACTTTTGTCACTTGGGCCAGATCGGGCCGCTCGACCGCCACGATGCCGTGCTGATCCCAAATGTAGACGTTCACCGCCGGCTCCGAGACGCTGGCCGCCAGCGCTTCGCGGCGCGACGGTGCCGCGAGCACGTCTTCCAACGCCACCACCGGGCCGGGCAAGTTCACGCTCTGCCCGTCGACGGTTAGCCGACCTTGCACGAGCGCGATGACCGGTTTCTTCGGCAGCGATGTCGCCAAAATCGGCGGCGCATCCTCGCGCTCGGCCTCGGTGCCGCAGCCGCATAGCGATAGCGTCACCGCCAACATGCACAACGGCATACAGAACGACGCTCGCGAGAGTATCGCCAAAGCCGGCAAACGTATCGGTTCCATCCGTCGGTCCCTCATTTCGTTCGGCCGCGGCTCGGCGCTCGATGGGCCGTTCGCTTCGCTAGCCGCGTGCGGGCGTCGCTCAGCTGACCTTGGCCAGGATTTCGTCTTCGTTGGGGAATTCGCCCGTCTCGAGCTTCGAGTAGATCAACTTGCCGTCGACCGTGATCTCGAAGCTTCCGCCGCCGGACGGCTGTAGTTCGAGTCCAGAAATCTTCTGCTTCAACTCCGACAACAACCGGCTCGCCAAACTGACGGCCTGTGGTTCGTAGTTTCACATCGAGCAATAGCGGAGGTGGATCTTCATGGTTTGATCTCCATTCTTAGGCCGAACAGTTCTAAATATCGTAGAGTGGGTCGAACGAAGTGAGGCCCACCAGTTCTGTTCGGATCGCCGGTGGGCCTCACTCCGTTCGACCCACCCTACATCGGCTTGTTCATCTTTCCCTTACAGTTATTCAATAGATCGTCGCCGATGGCAAGGTCTTCGATCACTCGGCCGGCGACGATGGTCTCTTCGACGATCCGCGGCACGTCTTCGATCTGCACGTGACCATACCATACTTGCTGCGGGTAGATCACGACGGTCGGGCCCAATTCGCACTGATCGAGGCAGCCCGCCTGATTCGCCCTCACGAGCGGGCCGAGTCCACGGCGTTTCAATTCGGTCTTGAAGGCGTCGCGGAGCGCCTGCGAGCCTTCCGGATCGCAACATCCCCGCGAATGCCCCGGCTCGCGGCGGTTGCAGCAGACGAAGATGTGGCTGGTGAACTTTGGCATGGAGCAATCTTCGTCGATATCGCAGCTTTGCGAAAGATTGTCGCTGGCGACAAGAATCTCGTCGCCAGCGACACACGATTCGGTACTGCGTCGATCAATGCATCATCCCGCCGCGGTTTCGATGAACCCGCTGAGCTGCCCGCTGCGGACGGGGTTTTGCAGCTTCTTCACGGCCTTGGCTTCGATCTGCCGCACCCGTTCGCGCGTCACGCGGAAGATGCGGCCGACTTCTTCGAGCGTGTAGGAATATCCATCCGACAGACCGTACCGCAGGCGGATGATCTCCCGCTCGCGATACGTGAGCGTCTTGAGCAGTGCTTCGATCTTGGTCCGCAACATGCCCTGCGAAGCGGACTTCATGGGCGTGATCGTTTCGCGGTCTTCGACGAACTCGCCGAACGTGCTGTCCTCGGTTTCGCCGACCGGCCGATCGAGACTGACCGGCTGGCGACCGATGTGCATCACGCGGCGGGTTTCTTCGAGACTGATGCCCGACGCATCGGCCGTTTCCTCCGGCGTCGGCTCGCGGCCGAGTTCCTGTTGCAGCCGCTTGGCCGCGCTGCGGAGCTTCGAGAGCACGTCGATCATGTGGACCGGAATACGAATCGTGCGGGCCTGATCGGCGATTGCCCGCGTGATCGCCTGACGAATCCACCACGTCGCGTAGGTCGAGAACTTAAAGCCGCGGCGATATTCGTACTTATCGACGGCCCGCATCAGGCCGGTGTTGCCCTCTTGGATCAAATCCAGAAAGCTCAAGCCGCGGTTGCGATACTTCTTGGCGATCGACACGACCAGTCGCAAGTTGCCGCTGGAAAGCTGCCGCTTCACCTGCTCGTAGTCGCAAAACTGCCGAGTCATTCGCCGGCAACGTTCGGTCAAGCTGCGCGGGCTTTCCTGCGTCTTCTCGCACAGCTCGCGCAGTTCTCGCCGCAGCTTTCGCCGCTGATTGTCCGAGCCGGGTGCCGCGTCGCCGCGCAGTTCGGTCAATCGTGCCCGCACCTGGTTCATCCGTTCGGAAACTTCTTTCACCTGCCGAGCCAGTGGCGCGACTCGCCGCGTGCGCAAGCTCAGTTCTTCGACGAGCGTGAGCAGCTTCCGTCGGCGAAGAATGAACCGATGTCGGGCAGCGGCTCTTTCGTCCGGCGTCGTGCTCTTGCGAATCAGCAGCCGGAAGTCGCTGGCGTTCTGTTTGAGCAGCGCGTCGAGGGTCCGCAGGTTATGCGGCATGCGGGCCGAAATCTGCTCTTTTGTTAGGCATTCGGTCAGCGACACCTTGATCGTGCGGTCGAACGGCAGCAGCCCTTCGTGAACCTTTTTGAGCGTGTCCACGGTTGCTCGCATCGCCATATCGCAGCCGAGCAGAGTGCGGCGGAATCGCTTCCGCGAGATTTCGATCTTCTTGGCTAGCGAGATCTCTTCCTCGCGCGTGAGCAGCGGAATTTCCGCCATTTGCGAGAGGTACATGCGAATCGGATCGCTGTCCATCTTCGCCCGCGGATCGGCCGGCAGGGGCAACAGGTAGTCGACTTCGGCCGGTTTCTTGAAAGGCAAGATCGTCGACCGCTCGCCGTCGAGTTCGGTATCGACGGCGTCGCCGACCAATTCGATGCCTTCTTCGTCGAGCGCGGAGATTAGGCTGTCGATCTTGTCGGCGTTGATCGCCTCATCGGGCAGATACTCGTTGACGTCGTCGTAAGTGAGGTAGCCTTGTTCTTTGCCCTTGGCGATGAGTTGGGTCAGTTCCAGGTCTTGAATTTCCACCGTAAACATCCTCCTGCGCATCCCTGCGCTCTGGCGGTGGCGGATAGTTCGATCGTGTCGTGCATCGTCGCGCGAGTTAACGTCGCTTTGGCGGCAGCGGCGGAATGTTGGCAATCGAGGCATGAAGTACGGGTTGTTCGCCGCGACCGGGTGACCGAGTCTGCACGGCCAAATTCTTCATGCTTCGTCTTGCCTACGGGCGTTCCTTCGCGTCTTTGCGCCTCGGCGGTTCGCTTCTCTCGTGAAAACGATTCTCTTCGCACGGTACGATCTCCCGGCTGAGACATCCTTACCCATCCGTGGGCTTGGAAATGCCTTGCCGGTTGCGCTTCTGATCGATCATCGCCAGAAGCGTCTTCATTTGCTCGGGTTCGTCCAGTCGGTTCTCGTCCAAATCCGCGACTTGCTCGCGGTGCTGGCGCTGTTCTTCGCGGTTGCGAAGTGTCTCTAACAATTGGTCGAGCCGCGCCGAGGCGTCGGCAACGCCGCGGGCCTGGCTCTGTTCGTCGAGTTCGACGAGTAGGTTATGTATCGCCGGTTGTTCGAATTCGTTGAGCAACCGGTCGAGCGTCGGCGTCAAGCCGCGCCGCGATAACTCGCAGCAGGCCACGTAAATCTGCCGAGCGGCCAGCGACGCGAGCCGTTCGACGCGGACCGTCGCGACGATGCGCGGCATCTCGTCCGGCACGAGCAACGCCAGCTCGAGCAACTCGCGTTCCCA